>JAEWYL010000151.1 GCA_023395675.1 Chloroflexota bacterium
GCGCGGGTCATCTGCTCCACCGAAGAGGCGGTGTGGGTGATGGCCTCGGTCTGGCGGGCGGCCCCGTGCGCCACCTGCTGCACGGTGGCGGCGATCTGGTTGGTGGCCTGCCCGGCCTGCGCCGCAATGGAAGACAGCTCGCCCGAAGCCGCGCTCAAGCTCCCGGCGTTCTCCGCCACCTGCCCTACCAGCTCGCCCAGGTTGTGCACCATCTCGGAAAATGCCTGCCCCAGCTCATCCTGCCCGGAGCGGGGGACGACGGAGACGCTCAGGTCGCCGGCTGCGATGCTGCGGGCGGCGTCGCCCATCGCCTGCAGATACTGCACCAGGTCGTCGAAAGCGCGGCCCACCTCGCCCAGTTCGTCCCCGCGCCGGCGCACCTGGTCGCGCGCCGCATCCGCCTTGCGCAGCAGGTCTCCGGCCGCGATGGCCTGGGCCCCGCGCACGATCAGCGCCAGGGGCCGGGTGATGGAGCGGGCCTGGTAGAAGCCCACCGCAGCCAGGAGCAGCGCCACCACCGCGGCTGCGATCAGGCTGGCCGTCATGGAAGACTGCACCGGGGCGTTCACCTCGCCCGCATCCTGAATGAGCACCAGCGTCCAGCCCAGGGCCGCGCCCAGGTCATCCTCCAGCCGGCTGTAGGCCATGACGGAGGGGCGCCCTGCCGGATCGCGCAGCCGGTCGCTCCAGGTGGCCTCCTCGCCGCGGGTGAATGCCGCGATCTCCTCCGGGGCGGGCTGCATGAGCAGCTCTTCGAAGGGAGAGTGGAGCACCACTCCGCCCTGATCCAGGACCATGGCATAGCCGCTCTCGCCGACCGTAATCTCCGAGACGGTCGCCAGGACGGAGGTGATGTCCAGCGTGCCGCGCAGGACGCCGATCACCTCCTTGCCCGAGCGGTCGCGGATGGGCAGGCCGATGTTCATGGCATAGCTCCCGGCGGTCTCGTCGTACTCGACCTCGCTGAGGGAGCGCGCGCCCGCCCCCCCGGCGTAGGCTCCCTGCCACCAGTCCTCGTCGCTCTGCAGATAGTCGCCGATACGGCTGGTCATGGCGATGACCAGGCCTTCCCGGTCCGTGATGAAGACCTCGACCTGCTCCGGGAACTGCTGCATAAAGGCTTTCAGCTCGGCGCTGGCGGGCGCGGCCTCGATCTCGGAGGCCAGCTTTACCCCGGCCGATGCGCCTGCCTGCCAGGCCTCGTCCAGGCTGGCGATCTGCGCCTCGGAGCGGCCCGCGCCGAGGTTGGCGCGCTCCACCGCCTGCACCAGGGAGGGCGAAAGGGCGAGCGCCTCCATAGACTTGAGGCTGCCCTCCAGATGGCCCAGCGCATGGTGCATGCCCTGCGTGGAGAGCTCGTTCAGCTCTGCCCCTTTCAACTCGATAATGTTCGTGCGAAGCTGGAAGAAGTTGAAGCCGGTCAGCCCAGCCGCGGAAGCCAGCACCGCGAACAGCAGCATCCCCATGATCTTAACCCCCAACCCCCATTTGGTGAAGCGAGCCCCGTTTTGCGAGCGGCCCGCGGCGGTAGAATGATTCATTTTCTAAATCCTTTCAGCGCCGGCGACGAGCTGGCTGTGAAAAAAAAGATAGATTGGCTGCCAATGATTTTTGCGGACCTTCCCCAGATCATTAAATCAAACCTGCTAAATTGCGACAGTAAATCTTCTGTTAATAGAAACTATATTTTTCGTAAATAGCAGCGCCGCCGGGTCCATGACAATCGGAGCCGGCGCGCGTCTCCTCCCCGAGCATCCACCGATCGGTGGATAGGCAGGCTCCACCGATAAGGAGACAAGTTATATCCGATTTTGGGATGGGCAGGAGGGCGGCAAAGTCCTATACTCCAGGTAAATTTGGCGGTAAAGGAGGACAAAATGGAAGCTGTAACCGTGAAAAACCTAAGCAAGCGCTACGGACAGCGCTACGCCGTGCGAGAGGTATCCTTCAGCGTGGAGCAGGGGGAGATTTTCGGGCTGGTGGGACCGAACGGCGCGGGCAAGACCACCCTGGTGGAAAGCATCGCCGGGCTGCGCAAGCCCGACGGCGGGCAGGTGCGGGTGCTGGGCCTGGACCCGCAGCGAGAGCGGGCCGCCCTGAGGCGAGTGCTCGGCATCCAGCTCCAGGCGAGCCAGATGCCGGACAAGATCCGGGTCTGGGAAGCGCTGGACCTGTACGCCTCGTTTTACGATCACCCGGCGGACTGGGAGGAACTGATCGAAGTCCTGGGGCTGGCGGAGAAGCGCGAGGCGGCCTTCGAGACCCTCTCCGGCGGGCAGAAGCAGCGCCTTTCGATCGCCCTGGCGCTGATCGGCAGCCCGCAGGTCCTGATTCTGGACGAGCTGACGACCGGGCTGGACCCGGAAGCGCGCCGCAATATGTGGCAGCTGATCCAGGACGTGCGCGCCCGGGGGGTCACCATCCTGCTGGTCACCCACTTTATGGAGGAGGCGGAGCGCCTGTGCGACCGCATCGCGGTGATCCACGCCGGGCAGGTGGCGGCGCTGGACACGCCTGCCGGCATCACCTCGCTGGCGGGCGCGGAGCAGCGCCTGCGCTTCCGGCCCTCGCTCCCGCTGGAGGATGAGCTGCTGGCGAGCCTGCCGGAAGTGCGCCGCATCATCCGCCGCGGGGATTCCGTGGTGGTGGAGGGGGTGGGCGACCTGGTGCAGGCGGTGATCTCCACCCTGGCCCGCAGCCAGATTATCGCCCACGAACTGCGCATCGAACAGGCGGGACTGGACGAGGCCTTTCTCGCCCTGACCGAAAGAAAGGAGTAGAGATGAAATACCTGCTGAAACTTACGCGTATCGAGGCCAGGTTGTTCTTCCGCGAACCGCTAGCCTGGGGCGTTGTCCTGCTGCTGCCCACCCTGCTCCTGCTGCTGCTGGGCGCGCTGCCCGCGCTGCGCACGCCGCAGGAGACCTTCGGCGGGGAACGCTTCATTGACCTCTTCGCCCCTTCGCTGGCGGTGATCTCCCTGGCGACCCTGGGGGTGAACTCCCTGCCGCAGCGCCTGTCGAGCCAGCGCGAGCGCGGCGAGCTGCGCCGCCTGTCCACCACCCCGGTGCACCCGGGGCTGCTGCTGGCGGCCCAGCTGGCCATCCACGCCCTGCTGGCCGTGGCGGCCGTACTGCTGCTCATCCTGGCCGGCAACCTGGCTTTCGCCGTCCCGCTGCCGCAGAACCTCCCCGGCTTCCTGGCGGCCTTCCTGCTGGGGCTGGCCTCAATCCTGAGCCTGGGGCTGCTGGTGGGGGCGGCGGCGCCGGGGGCGCGGGCCGGGCAGGCGCTCGCCATGCCGCTGTTCTTCCTGCTGATGCTGCTGGGCGGGGTGTACCTGCCGCGCTTCTTCCTGCCGGACTTCCTGGTGCAGATCGGCAACTACGCCCCTCCGGGCGTGCAGGCCATGCTGGACACCTGGAAGGGGGCCGCGCCCGACCCCCTGCAGCTGGGCGCGCTGGGTCTGATCACCCTGCTCGCCTCGCTCGGCGCGGCGCGCATCTTCCGCTGGGAATAACGAAACAGGGTCTGCAGACCGGCAGGGCGGCTGCATGCTCCCCTCCTGCCGGGGCGCAATCCCGTAAAATCAGGAATTTCAGGGGTGTTTGTGGGGCACAGCCCCACAAACACCCTGCATTCTCCCCTCGGGTGGAAATAAAGCAGGACGCGATTGCCCTGGCCCCACCGGTCTACTGCCTTCGAGTCTTCCAGACAAATCAGGTAAAATCAGATGGATATGAACGAGAGCGATAAGGAGCACGGCAAGAATGCCACGCTTACAACCTGGGAGCGCTGGGGGAGCCGCGTGGGCAACTACCTCCCCTACGCCACCCTGGCGGCCGCCACCGCCATCAGCTGGCTGCAGCCCGGGCAGGCCCCGGGCGGGCACCTGTTGAACGCCCTGCTGGCGCTGGGGGCTGCCGCCTGGGCGTACTTCCTGCACACCCGTGCCGCAGAACCGCGCCTCCGGCAGCCGGGCCGCATGCGGCTGTACTTCGCCGGGTTCCTGGTGCTGGCCTCGGTCCTGATGCTGCGGCACCCTATCTACTTCCTCTTCACGGTCACGGGCTTCTTTCACGCCAGCGACCTGCGCCCCTGGCCCGCCGCGCTGCTCGGGGTGGGCCTGACCTCGATCCTGGTGAACACCCTCATCACCGGCTTCCCCTGGCCCGAAAGAGATTCCTGGGTCTTCTTCGGCGTGCTGATCGTCTTCCAGACCCTGGCCATCGGCTTCGGCATCCTGCTGGGTGAAAAACTCTCCAACCTGAGCGAGGAGCGCCGGGAGGCGGTGGCCCGCCTGGAGGCCGCGCTGGAGGAGAACACCGGGCTGCAGGCGCAGCTGGTGGCCCAGGCGCGGGAGGCGGGCGTGCTGGAGGAGCGGCAGCGGCTGGCGCGCGAGATCCACGACACCCTGGCCCAGGGACTGGCAGGCATCATCACCCAGCTCGAGGCGGCCCGGCACGCGGACGGCAGGCAGGCGCCCGGCGAAGGGGAAACCGCCCTGGAGCGCCACCTGGAGAACGCCCTGCGCCTGGGGCGCGAGAGCCTGGCGGAGGCGCGGCGCTCGGTGCACGCCCTGCGCCCGGCTCATCTGGAGGGCGCCGGGCTGCCGGAGGCCCTGGAGCAGGTGGCCCGGGACTGGGAGGCGGTGAACGGGACCCCGGTCGAGGTGAACACCACCGGAGAGCGACAGGCCCTGCCCCCGGAGGTGGAGGCGGCCCTGCTGCGCACCGCCCAGGAAGCCCTGGCGAACATCGCCCGGCACGCGGGCGCCGGCCGCGTGGGACTGACCCTGACTTTCCTGGGGGAGACCGCAGCGCTGGATATCGTGGACGATGGGGTGGGGTTCGATCCGCAGGCCCAGACCGGGGCGGGGTTCGGGCTGGCTTCCATGCGCCAGCGCCTGGGCCAGGTAGGGGGCTGGCTGGAGATTGAATCGGAGCCGGGCGCCGGCGCCGCCCTTTCGGCGCGGGTGCCGCTGGCGGCGAGCCGGGATGAGGCCCCGGAAGAGGCCGGGGCAGGAGCGCGGCTGTGAGCGGCGCTGAGAGCGGCGCTGTGAGCGCGGTGCGGCTGCTGATCGTGGACGACCACCCGGTGGTGCGCGACGGGCTGCGGGGGATGTTCGCCGGCGACCCCGGCTGCGAGGTGGTCGGGGAGGCCGCCGACGGGGCCGAAGCGCTGGCGCTGGCGGAGAAGCTGAACCCGGACGTGATCCTGATGGACCTGCACATGCCGGGGATGGACGGGGTGAGCGCCATCCGCGAGCTGGCGAAGCGCGGCAGCCCGGCGCGCATCCTGGTGCTGACCACCTACGACCAGGACAGCTACGTGCTCCCCGCCATTGAGGCCGGCGCGCACGGCTACCTGCTCAAAGACGCCCCGCGCGAGGACCTGGCGCGGGCGGTGCGGGCGGTGGCGAACGGGGAGACGGTGCTCTCGCCCTCGGTGGCGGGGCGCCTGGTGAACCAGGTGCGCCGGCCCGCGCGCGAGGAGCTGAGCCAGCGCGAGCTGGAGATCCTGCGCCTGGTGGCGGAGGGGAACACCAACCGGGAGATCGCCCGCGCCCTGTTCATCAGCGAGGCCACGGTAAAAACCCACCTGCTGCATATCTACGAGAAGCTGGGCGCCCCCGACCGGGCCTCGGCCGTGAGCGAGGCCTACAAGCGCGGCCTGCTGCAGTAGCGGGCAGGACGCCGGAAGCGGTTACGTCCATTCCGCGCCTGTAGGGGCACGGCGGTGCATGAGCAGATATCCGCCCAACCCGCACCCAGCCGTGCCCGCACCGCCGCGCGTCACCTTCCGCTGCGAGAGGGGCACGGCGGTGCATGAGCAGATATCCGCCCAGCCCGCACCCAGCCGTGCCCGCACCGCCGCGCGTCACCTTCCGCTGCGAGAGGGGCACGGCGGTGCATGAGCAGATATCCGCCCAACCCGCACCCAGCCGTGCCCGCACCGCCG
>JAEWYL010000166.1 GCA_023395675.1 Chloroflexota bacterium
GCGCTCTGGACAAATCTGTGGATAACCCTCGAAAAACTGTGGATAACTGTGGGGGAGGTGTGGATAACTCATGGGGATTCGTGGAAACCCGGGGCGGGCGCCGTCCCCCAGACCCGTCCCCGGCGGCTAGCCCTCGGCCAGGATAAACCCCACCGCCGCGAAGAAGAGCAGGGCGGTGAGCACGCTGCTGCCCCACAGCAGGTAGGCCAGCACCGGCCCGTTCAGCGCCGGGTCCGCCTGCCCCTCCGGCTCGGGGAGCGATTCCGCCGCCTCCGGAGGCCCGGGCTCGCGGCCCCAGCCCCCCATGCGGAAGAAGAACAGCCCCAGGAAGAAATCCACCAGGAAGAAGAAAGCGCTCAGCAGCGGCAGCAGCATCAGGCGCACCGCCGGCACCGGCTCGGCCGTGTCCAGAAAGCCCAGGATGATCTCGGAACGGGTGGGCACGACCGCCACCACCGCCGCCAGCAGGGCCAGGTTCAGCGCCAGCCCCGCCAGGATCAGCGCCCGGGCCGCCCCGGTGCGCCAGACCCGCGCGATCAGGAAGGTCGGGTAGGTGGAGCCGGCCTCCAGGGGGGTGGTGGAGCCCAGCTCGCTGCAGCGCCGGTAGGTCTCCAGGAAACCCGCCGCATCGGCGGGGGAGACGGCGTAGATCACCTGCGGCGTGGCGACGAGCACCAGCCCGCGGGCGCTGCCGGCCAGGTACTCGATCTGCCCGGCCTCCAGCGGCCCGCCGGGGGGCAGGCTGCGCTGCCCCAGCACCGCCCCGGGCCAGCGCAGCCAGGGGAGGGGCAGCGCGGGGGCGTTTCCTCCGGGGAGGGCCGCTTCGGCCCTCCGCACCCACAGCACCTGGTCCACCGGCAGCCTCTCGGTGCGCAGGCCCCAGTGCAGCACCAGCCCGTCCCGGCTGACGATATAGTAGGCCCGCCACAGGGCGTAGAAGCGGTAAGCCAGCAGGGGGACGAACAGCACCGCCAGCAGGGCCGGGACCAGGTAGAGCAGGAAGAGGGGGCCGGGCTGGGTGTGCAGGGCGCGCCACACCGCCCAGGCGCCAAAGCCGCTGAAGGCCGCGGCGGCCGCCGCCTGAAACGCCAGCCCGGCCTGCTGGCCGGGGCGGAATAAGGTTCCTTCTTCCGGGTTTTCCACGAGGACTATTTATACCACCAGGGGGTACGATCTGCTATAGTACGCTCATCGCCAGCCCGTCGGCGCGCGGGTCGCTGCCGCCCCAGAGCACGCCGCTCCCGGGGTCGCGGTAGATGATCTGGCCGCGCCCGAAGAGGGCGCGCTCCTGCCCGCCGAGGCGCGCCACCGGGTGCCCCATGCGCTCCAGGGCCTCGACCGCGGCCTCGGGGATGCCCGCCTCCAGCGAGACGCGCCCCCCGGCGCGCCCGTCGCCGATGCAGAAGCGCGGCCGGTCCAGGGCGGACTGGGGGTCCAGCCCGTCGTCGGCCAGGGCCACCGCCACCTGCATATGCCCCTGGGGCTGCATGAAGCCGCCCATCACCCCGAAGGCGGCGAACAGCTCCTCGCCCTCGCCGTCCGGGCGGGTGAGCATGCCGGGGATGATGGTGTGGTAGGGCCGCTTCCCGGGCGCCAGCGAATTGGGCTGACCGTGCTCCAGGCTGAAGTTGTGGCCCCGGTTTTGCAGGGTGAAGCCCCAGCCGGCGGGCACGATGCCGGTGCCGAAACCCATGTAATTGCTGTTAATGAAAGAGCAGGCGTTGCCCTCGCCGTCCACCGCGCACAGGTACACCGTCCCCGAGGCGGAGACGGGCGCGCCGCGCTGCTGGTCCAGGACGGCGCGCTGCGGGTCAATCAGCCCGCGGCGCCCGGCGGCGTAGGCCGGGGAGAGCAGCGTCTCCAGTGGGGCGGGGTCTGTGCTGGGGTCGGCCACGAACCAGCGCGCGTCGGCGAAAGCCAGGCGCATGGCCTCGATCAGCAGGTGCAGCCGTTCGGGGGAGAGGGGCTCCTGCCCCTGCAGCTCGAAGCCCTCCAGCACCTGCAGGGCCAGCAGGGCCGCCAGCCCCTGCCCGTTGGGCGGGCACTCCCACACCCGCAGGCCGCGGTAGTCCACCGCCAGCGGGCGCTCCCAGGTGGAGCTGTGCTCCGCCAGGTCCTCCACGCTCAGGCAGCCCCCGGCCTCGCGCACCACCGCGGCGACGGCGGCGGCGATCTCGCTCTGGTAGAAGGCCTCTTTGCCGCCCTCCGCCACGCGCTGCAGGGTGCGCGCCAGGCCCGGGTTGCGGAAGATCTCCCCCGGGCGCGGGCCGCGGCCCTCGATGGTCAGCTCCTGCCCGCCGGAGGCGCTGCGGAGCTGTTTATCGGCCCCGCGCTGCCAGAAATAGGCGGTCACCGGGGCCACCGGAAAGCCCTCCTGGGCCAGACGGATGGCGGGCGCCAGCGTCTGCGCCAGGGAGAGCCGCCCGTGCCTCTCCACCAGGTCGCACCAGCCGGCGCAGGCCCCCGGGACGGTGATGGTGTAGGGGTGGTAGGGGGGCAGCTCGCGCGTACCGGGCCCGACCAGGCCCTCGCGCTCCAGGCGTTCAATCGTCAGGGCGGCAGGGGCGCGCCCCGAGCCGTTCAGGGCGCTCACCCGGCGCGCGGCGGCGTCGTAATAGAGGGCGAAGCAGTCTCCGCCGATGCCGGTGGAGGTCGGTTCGGTCACGTTCAGGGCGGCTGCGGCCGCCACCGCCGCGTCGGCGGCGCTGCCCCCCTGGCGCAGGGCCTCCAGCCCGGCGGCGACCGCCAGCGGCTGCGAGGCCGCCACCATCCCCCCGCGCCCCAGCACCGGCGAGCGCCGGGAGCGAAATTCCATCTCGATCTCTTTGAAGCTCTCATGCGTAAGCGACATAAAAAACCCTTCCTATACTCTCAGGATCCTCCAGCGGCAGGCTCAGGTCCTGCCCGGAAGCGGGGTAGGCGCGGGAGAAACCGGCCTCCAGCAGGGCCTGCTCCACGTCGCGCATGGCGAAGACCGTGTTGTAGACCGTCTCCTCGAAGCGCTCGTACAGGCCGTTTTCATTGAGTACAAAACCGGTGATGCGGGTGACTGCCACCCCGCCCAGCTCGTCGAAGAGGCCGCGGTTGATCAGGGCCAGCTCCTCGGTGTCCTCCACGTGCACCCCGTTCCAGTTCTGCTTCAGGCCCAGGCGGGTGTTCAGGTCGAAGATGAACAGCCCCCCTTCTAGCAGGGCCGCGCGCACCGAGCGGAAGCAGGACCCCAGCGCGGCCAGGTTCTCCAGGTGGTTGAGGGCGTCGTAGGTAGAGACCGCCAGCCCCACCGGGCGGTCCAGCGTGAAATGGGCGGCGTCGGCCTGGATAAAGCGCGCCTGCCCGCTCTCGATGTAGATGGCGGTGTTCTTGCGGGCGTACTCGAGCATGCTCTCGGAGAGGTCGATCCCGGTCACCCGGTAGCCCTGCTCCAGGAAGTGCAGCGCCAGGTGCCCGGCCCCGCAGGCCAGGTCGAGCAGGGTGCGTTCCCCATTTCCGGCGGCGCGCTCGTAAAACTCGCGGAGGCGCGGGGCCACGGCCTGGGCGAAGCCGCCCCAGCGCAGGTTGTAGACGCGGGCAAAGGCGGAACGATAGGCTTGCATCGGGTCCTCCTCTCTGGTTCTGCTGCCTCAATTCTAGCACAGCCGCGCCCACCCCTCCCCCGCCGTTCGCGCCCCGCGGCTGTGCGGAGTTCAGACCTGATCAATATCCGTCCCTGTTTGTGACAAAAGTCACATTCTTTCGCCGCCGATCATGCTATGCTCTGAGTACCCATCCGATCTATATTTTGTGGTCGTGTGGGGCGGCTTTGCCTGTGCCAGGCCGGCCCATACAACCGCAAAACCCATGTTCTGA
>JAEWYL010000206.1 GCA_023395675.1 Chloroflexota bacterium
TTGGCGGCCTCCCGCTCGGGCTGCTGGCGGGCGGGGCGCCCGCGCGGGCGGCCGCGCCCATCGCCTACCTGGCCTGGCGGTTCGTCGAGTCCGCGCCGGAGGCCGTGGCTGCCGCCTGGCGCGTGCAGACCCTGGCGGTCCTGGCGCGCACACTCTGGCTGGCGGCCTCCGTCACCCTGGCCTCGGCGGCCATCGCAGTGCCACTGGCCTGGCTGCTGGTGCGCACCGACCTACCCCTGCGCCGCCTGTGGAATGTGCTGGCTGTGGTACCGCTGGTCATCCCCAGCTACGTGGGGGCTTATCTGTTCGCGGCAGCGCTGGGGCCGCGCGGCGTGCTGGCGCGCTGGCTGGAGGGGGTGGTCGGGATCGAGCGGCTGCCCTCTATCTACGGCTATCCGGGCGCCCTGCTGGTGCTCACCCTGCTCAGCTATCCCTATATCCTGCTCAACCTGCGCGCCGCGCTGCAGGGCCAGGACCCCGCCGGCGAGGAGGCGGCCCGCAGCCTGGGCCTCAGCCCCTGGAAGACCTTCTGGCGGGTGACCCTGCCCCAAATGCGGCCCGGGCTGGCGGCCGGCGGCCTGCTCGTCTTCCTCTACGTGCTGAGGGATTTCGGGGCGGTCTCCATGATGCGCTACGATACCTTTACCCGGGTGCTCTACATCCAGTACCAGTCCAGCTTCAACCGGGCTGCGGCCTCCGGGTTTGCCCTGCTCCTGGTGGTGCTCACCCTGGGGATCGTGGCCCTGGAGCTGCGCCTGCGCAGCCGGGCGCGCTTCGACCGCAGCCTGTCGGCGGGGAGACGCCCGCCGGGTACGGCCACCCTGGGCCGCTGGCGCTGGCCGGCGCTGGCCTTCTGCGCCGCTGTGGTCGGGCTGGCGGTGGTCACCCCGCTGGGAATCCTGGCTTACTGGCTCGGTCGGGGCCTGGCTTCCGGCCTGGAGTGGCGCGGCGCCGGGGTGGCGGCCTGGAATTCGCTGCAGGCTTCCCTGCTGGCCGCGCTGGCGGTGCTTCCCGCCGCCCTGCCTATCGCCGTGCTCGGCGTGCGCCGGCCCGGCTGGTGGAGCCGGCTGTTCGAGCGCCTGGCCTATGCCGGTCACGCCCTCCCCGGAATTGTGATCGCCCTGGCCCTGGTGTTCGCCGGCGCCAATTTTCTCCGCCCCCTGTACGGCACCCTGCCCCTGCTCATCGCCGCCTACCTGATCCTCTTCCTGCCCCAGGCGGTGGGCGCCCTGCGGGCCTCGTTGGTGCAGGTGAACCCTGGGCTGGAAGAGGCAGCCCGCAGCTTAGGGCGGAGCCCGCTCCAGGCTCTGGCCCAGGTGACCCTCCCGCTCGTGCGGCCCGGCCTCCTTTCCGCCGCGGCTCTGGTGTTTCTGACCACCATGAAAGAGCTGCCCGCCACCCTCATCCTGAGCCCCTTCGGGTTCAGGACCCTGGCGACCTCGGTCTGGGGAGCGGTGTCTGAGGCATTCTTCGCCCAGGCCGCCCTCCCGGCCCTGATCTTAATCCTGATGTCTTCGGCGACTTTATTCTTTCTTTCCAGCAACAGGGAACCATGATTTCTTTCTGCGTTGAATGCAAGCGTATCAGCAAACAGTTTGGCGGAACCACTGCCCTGGATGGGGTAAACCTGGAGGTGCGGGCCGGGGAGCTCCTGGCCCTGGTCGGGCCGAGCGGCTGCGGTAAGACCAGCCTGCTGCGCCTCATCGCCGGGTTCGAAAAGCCGGATTCCGGCTGCATCTATCTGAACGGGCGCGCCGTGGCAGGGGAGGGCGCTTTCATCCCCCCGGAGAAGCGCCGGGTGGGGATGGTCTTCCAGGATTACGCCCTCTTCCCGCACCTGACCATCCAGGATAACGTTGCTTTCGGGTTGAAGAGCCGGGAAGGGCGCGAGGCTGAGACCCGCAGGCTGCTGAAACTGGTCGGCCTGGAGGGCTACGGCAGCCGCTACCCGCACGAGCTCTCCGGGGGCGAGCGCCAGCGGGTGGCGCTGGCGCGGGCCCTGGCGCCCGGGCCGCTGGTGCTGCTGCTGGACGAGCCGTTCAGCAACCTGGACAGCGAACGGCGGGTGCAGATGAGGGAAGAGGTGCGCTCTCTGCTTCTGGAGCTGGGGGCCACCGCCATCTTTGTCACTCACGACCAGGAAGAAGCCCTGTTCATGGGCGACCGCCTGGCAGTGATGAACCGGGGCCGGGTGGAACAGGCCGGCCGCCCGGAAGAGGTCTTTCAAAGCCCGGCCACGCGTTTTGTGGCCGAGTTCATGGGCAGCGCGGATTTCCTGCCCGGAGAGGTGACCCGGGAGGGCGTCCAGACCGAGATCGGGCTGCTGCGTCAGGTGGTAGACCTGCCGCTGGGCGCCCCGGTTGAGGTGGCCTTCCGGGCGGACGATGTCAGCTTCTGGCCTCAGGACGGCGCCCCGGGCCGCGTGGAGAGGCGCCGCTTCCAGGGCATGTCGAACCTGTACCGCCTGCGCCTGCCTTCCGGGCGGGTCCTGCACGCGCTGCAGCCGCATACCTGCCAGGTGCCGGAGGGCGCCTGCGTATTTGTGCGCGCCGAACCCGGCCATCCACTGGCCTGCTTCCCCACCCTGGAGGGGGAAGCCGCGGCGCGAGAAGGGGCGTAAACCACACCGGCCCGGCGCTTAGATCCTGCAGCAAAACCCCCGAAATTCTCAGAACAAAATTTCTATTTTTTGGTAAAATAGACTGGGTGGTTTTCTCGCAAAAACCAGTTGAGACTTCGCTGGTAGGCTCGGAAAGTGTGAGCCCGGCCCGGCGCCGGGTGAGTGAGGGTAGCAGGTTTGGATACGCAAGAACAACTCTCCGAAATCTTGATTGACGAGCACGATTATTATGAGATCCTGCAGGTGGAGGCCGGCGCCTCGCAGGACGATATTCGCAGCGCCTACAAGCGCCTGGCTTTCCTCTATCATCCGGACCATTCCACCCAGCCCGACGCCAACGAGCGCATGCTGAAGCTGAACGAGGCTTTTGCGATCCTGGGCAGCCCGGAAAAGCGCAGCCTCTACGACCTCGAGCGGCAGACGCAGGAGATCCGCGTGCAGGTCACGGTGGTCGAGCCGGTCCCGCCGGAGCCGCAGCCCCGGCGTGAACCCGGCCGCCTGGAGAAGCAGTGGGAGGCTTTTTGGGCCGCGCTGTCAAAACGCATCATCCTCCTGTCGGCCCGCGTGCGCGACCCGCTGAAGGTCCTCTACTACCTGTTTGGCGCCATCCTGCTCCTGTTCGTCTGGTCCATGGCGACCGGCAAAATCAACGTGATCGCCCTGGTGGCGATCTTGCTGGCCGCAGTCTGGCTGATCCTCTCCGTGATCTTCAAAATGAAGCGCCCCAGCGCCTCGAAGTAGAGGCTGCGAGGCCGTAAACGTGTGAAGCGCGCCCTCTCTTTCGACGGCTGATCCCTCAATCCCCCGATTTATTTATCACAGCCCTGTAACAGCTTCATCACCCGGTTTGTCATGCTCGTTCGATAGACTCAGAACAGGCGGCCGGGCGGTGTTTGCCATTCGAGGCGCCGATCATCGGATAGAGGGAGGGTTTCCCCATGAAAAAGATACAGGGCATACAAAGACCGCTGGTGCTGGTGCTGCTCCTGCTGAGTGTGCTGGCTTCCGCCTGCGGCAGCTCCCAGGCGGGTGAGCCGGCTGCGGGCGGCGGAGGGCAGGTGAAGCTCATCCTGGGGGCTTATACCACCCCCCGGGAGGCTTACCGCGAGCTGATCCCCATTTTCCAGCAGCAGTGGAAAGAGCAGACCGGGCAGGAGGTGGTCTTCGAGGAATCCTACCTGGGCTCCGGGGCGCAGTCCCGGGCGGTGGTGGAGGGTTTCGAGGCCGATATTGTAGCGCTCTCGCTCGAAGCGGATGTGACTCGCATCGCCGACGCAGGCCTGATTACCCACGACTGGAAGAGCGGGCAGTACAAGGGCATGGTCAGTACTTCTGTAGTGGCTTTCGCGGTCCGGCCCGGCAACCCGAAAGGGATCCAGGACTGGGCCGACCTGGCGCAGCCGGGGCTGGAGATCCTGACTCCCAACCCCAGGACCAGCGGCGGGGCGATGTGGAACGTGCTGGGCCTGTACGGCGCGGCCCTGCGCGGACAGGTGGAGGGGGTGGCGAAAGACGACCCGGCTGCCGCCGAGGCTTTTCTGATCTCAGTCCTGCGGAATGTGACCGTGATGGATAAGGCGGCGCGGGAGAGCATCACCAATTTCGAAAAAGGGGTGGGCGATATCGCCATCACCTATGAGAACGAAGTCCTGGTAGGGCGGCAGGCCGGGCAGGATTACGAACTGGTGCTGCCCCGCTCGACCCTTTTGATCGAGAACCCGGTCGCGCTGGTGGACTCCTACGTGGACAAGCACGGCACCCGCGAGGTGGCGGAGGCGTTCATCGAGTTCCTGCTCACCCGTGAGGCTCAGGAAGTCTTCGCCCGCTACGGGCTGCGCTCCGTGGACCCCGCAGTGGCGAAGGCCACTGAGAGCCAGTATCCCGCCCTCCCAGACCTGTTCACCATCGAGTATTTTGGGGGTTGGAAACAGGCCACGCCGGATTTCTTCGGCGAGCAGGGTATTTTCACCCGTGCGATCGGGCAGGTGCAGGGGCTGGAGGATTGACCAGACCGCGACGGCCTTTCTACGCCCGGGTTGGTGATAGAATCCAGGGTACAGGTTGAATTATTTTCTGTATGGTGGGATTGGGCCGCTTCGCCGGCCGGTTCCACCATACAGTAATCTGTTTTTGAAGGATCGAAAGCCCGGTGAAAATCCCCCCACTCCAGCGCCAGAGCCTCCCCGTACAGATGGTGATCACCCTGGTCGGGCTGGTCATTCTGACGGCGGCTGCCATCGGTATCCCTGCCATTTACTTCCTGCGCAGCCAGTCCGAGCGCTTCGCCCAGCTCAGCCTGGAACAGGGCGGGCGCACCACGCTGGCGCTGCTCTCTCAGCAGCGCAGCCGGTTGGACAGCCTGGCTTTGCTGACCGCCCAGCGTCCCAGCCTGCACGCCTTCCTGCGGCAGGACCAGCCTGAGGGCCTGGAGCAGTACCTGCTCGAACTGCAGCAGGGCGCGGGGCTGGAGCTGCTGCTGGTATGCAGGCCGGACCAGCAGCCGTTTCTCGAAGGGCAGGAGCTGCTGGCGGCCCGGGCCTGCGCCCTCGCCAGGGATACGACCACCCTCCTGCCCGGCGCGGATGGGGGCGTGCAGGGCTGGCTGCTGTCTGAGCAGCTGCTGCCGCCCGGCAGCCCCGGGGGACGAGTGGTGACCGGCTATCCCCTGGACCGGGATTACGCCCGGGAGCTGGCTGCCCAGGCAGACCTGGACCTGGCCCTTTTCCTGAACGGTGAGTTCCTGGCCTCCAGCCTGGAGGCGGCCGAGGAGAGCTACCGGGCCGGCGCCTGGCGGCTGCCCGAGGCGCCCTCCGAGCGCCTCATCCTGGGCGGGGAACCCTACTTTTTTCAGCGGCTGGAAGAGGACCAGAGCGGTTTGGAGCTGGTCCTGCTCTTCCCTGCGGTCGGCGTTGCCAGCCTGCAGAGTGCGCTGACGCGCCTGGCTGGAGGGGGCATCCTGCTGGTGATCCTGCTCAGTTCCGCTCTCGGGATCGCCCGCGCCCGGCAGATCAGCCGCCCGTTGGAGCGGCTGCGGGCCGCGGCGGAGGGCCTGCGTATGGGGGACCTGGCCTCGCCGGTGGACGCCCGCACCGAGCTGCGCGAGGTGCGGCAGGTGGCGCAGGGGCTCGAGGAGGCGCGCCGCGCCCTGCAGCACTCGCTCGAACAGCTCCAGCGGGAGAAAGCCTGGGCCGAGCACCTGCTGGAGGCGGTGGTCGAGGGAATCCTCACCATTGACCGGGGCGGCTGTATTAATTTTTTCAGCCCTGGGGCTGAGAGAATCACCGGTTGGAAAGCGGAGGCGGTGCTGGGCCGCAGTCTAGATGAGGTCTTCCGGGTGGCGGGTGAAAAAGTGGCCTTCAGCCAGCGCATCCCTGCCCCGGGCGGGCGGCAGAAGATCCCCATCCTGCTGGACGGCGACCGGCAGCGCATGCTCTCGGTCACCGGCGCGCGCCTGGCCCCTCCCGAAGCCGGGCGCGCCCAGGCCGTGCTGGTCCTGCGCGACGTGAGCGATGAGGAGGCCGTCCGCAAACTGCTCGGCGACTTCCTGGCGAATATCTCCCACGAATTCCGCACCCCGCTCTCCGCTTTGGGCGCTTCCATCGAGCTGCTTATGGATCAGCTCCCGGATCTGACCCCGGAAGAGCTGGGCCAGCTTTTGGGCTCGATCCACCTCGGGATTCTGAGCCTGCAAACCCTG
Organism: Chloroflexota bacterium; assembly: GCA_023395675.1. Classification (GTDB taxonomy): domain Bacteria; phylum Chloroflexota; class Anaerolineae; order Anaerolineales; family UBA4823; genus JAEWYL01. The sequence goes on from JAEWYL010000206.1 coordinate 6,318, forward strand.
ATTGACAATCTGCTGGAGGGGGCGAGCATCGAAGCCGGGCGCTTCCGGGTCTATCCGCGCGAGGCCGCGGTGGAAGCCATCCTGCAGCAGGCGGTCGCTACCATGCAGCCGCTGGCGGAGAAATACGGGCAGGCCATCGAGCTGGACCTGCCGCTCAACCTCCCGCCCGTCCGGGCCGACGAGCGCCGCACTCTACAGGTGCTGGTGAACCTGCTCTCGAACGCCATTAAGTGGGGCCCGGAGGGCGGGAAGGTCACCCTCGGCGCCCGTGAGGAGCAGGGCAGCATCCGGGTTACTGTGGAGGACCAGGGCCCGGGGATTCCCCCGGGCGTCCAGGAGGACCTGTTCCTGCGCTTCGACCGGGCCAGGGTGCAGGAAGGGCGCGGGGAGTACGGGGCTGGCCTGGGGCTCTCGGTGGTGAAGGCCGTGGTCGAAGCCCAAGGGGGGCAGGTCGGGGCCGGCAGCCGTGAGGGCCGGGGGGCGGTGTTCTGGTTCACCTTGCCCCTGGCTGTGGAAGAAGCAGAGGACCGGGTATGAAAGCCCTGGTGGTGGATGACGACCGGGTCCTGGCCGACCTGGTGGCTTTTTCCCTGCGCCGCGAGGGCTTTCAGATCGTCCTGGCTTACGACGGGCAGAGCGCGCTGCAGCGCTGGAGCGAGGAACAGCCGGATATCGTCATCCTGGACGTCAACCTGCCCAAAGCCGTACCGGCGCTGGACGGTTTCACCGTCTGCCAGCGTATCCGGGAGGTGTCCGACACCCCGGTCATCCTGCTGACGGTGCGGGAGGCCGAGGATGATATCGTCTACGGGCTGAAGGTGGGAGCGGATGATTATATTCAGAAACCGTTCAGCCCCCGGCAGCTCGTCGCGCGGGTGGAAGCGGTGCTGAGGCGCTCCAGCCGCAGCGCCCAGCCCTCGGTGCTTCGCAGCGGGGAACTGGCGCTGGAGGCCTCCCGGCGCGAGGCGCGCCTGAACGAGGGCGAGCCCATCTCCCTCACAGCCCTGGAATGCCGCCTGTTGGAGTATCTCATGCTCCATGCGGGGCACGTGCTCTCGGTCCAGGAGCTGATTGATCACGTCTGGGGCCCCGGCGGCGGCGACCGCGATATGCTGCGCCAGGTGGTGCGCCGCCTGCGGCAGAAAATCGAGCCCGACCCTTCCCGCCCGCAGTTCGTGGAGACGGTGCCCGGCTACGGGTACGGTCTGCGCCGCGCTGATCCATAACCGGCCGGGGCGATTATCACAGGCTTGTCACAGCCTCATCACACGGGCTGTCATCTCTCCCTGCTAAACTAAATTTATGGTTCTATCCGATTAATATATTTTTCGGATAGATTTCAAGGGTCTTCTCGCCAATTACGGAGGCTCGGGATAAAGAATTCAGGGAAGATATGTGTTTATTTTGGGCGGTGCAGCCGCCCAAAATAAACACATATCACCCTTAACCGGCAATGGATGTGGAAGCGCGCGCTTTCACATCCAATACGGTTTTTGGTGTCTTTGAGGAGGTACGGCGCATGTCTATCAGTCTGGAAGGGCTGATCAAACGCTATGGAGGCCAGCCGGTCGTCAATCAGGTTTCGCTCGAGGTGGCGGACGGTGAATTTTTCGTGCTGCTCGGTTCCAGCGGCAGCGGCAAAACGACCGTCCTGAGCCTGATCGCCGGGCTGACGGAGTTGGATGCCGGCCGCATCCTCCTGCACGGGCGGGATGTCACTTACCTGCCCGCCCAGCAGCGGAAAGTCGGGATGGTTTTTCAGAATTACGCCCTGTTTCAGTATATGAGCGTGGCGGATAATATCGAGTTCGGCCTCAGGATCCGGAAAACGCCCCCGTCCGAGAGAGCGCGCCGGCGCGACGAGCTCCTGGAGCTGGTGGGCCTGGCGGGGCTGGGCCGGCGCATGCCGCGCCAGCTCTCGGGCGGGCAGCAGCAGCGGGTGGCCCTGGCGCGGGCGCTGGCTTCCGAGCCGGACGTGCTGCTGCTGGACGAACCCCTGGGGGCGCTGGACGCCAAGATCCGGGTCGAGCTGCGCCGCAGTCTGAAGGAGATCCAGCGCAAGCTCGGCATCGCCGCCATCCTGGTCACGCACGACCAGGAGGAGGCTTTCGATCTGGCGGACCGTATCGGCGTGATGAGCTTCGGCCGCCTGCTGGAGGTGGGCACCCCGGAGGAGCTCTACCAGCGGCCCCAGACCGAATTCGTGGCCTCCTTCCTGGGCACGGCCAATATTCTGCTCGGGACGGCGAAGAACGGCTGCGTGCAGGCCGGCCCGGTCGAGTTTCCGCTGCGAGACGAGGTGCGCCAGCTGCGTAACGATAACCGGGTGCAGGTGCTCTTCCGGCCGGAAGACGTGGCCCTCGCGCCCAGCCCCGAGGGGCTGCAGGCCCCCATCCTGGGCCAGGCGGAGGTGGAGGCTGTCTCCTACAGCGGGCCGATCGAACGGCTGAGGCTGCGCCTGCCGCCTCTCCCTGGCGTGCGCCCGATCTCGCCGCCGGTGTCCTACGGCAGCCGTTCGATCTTGGTGGACGCCACACGCTCGCCGGAACAGGCGGCGCGCTTTCCCCTGCTGCCGGGAGACCAGGCCTATGTCGGGGTGCACCGCGTGCACGCCCTCTCTCACCCCGGGCTGAGCTTTCTGCTCGTCACCGGCGGCTCTCTCGGCGCTCGAGCCGCCATTGACCTGGGCGGGCAGATCGCCCGCCTGGCGCACGCGCGGGTCACCCTGCTGGGCTGCGGACCGGCGAGCGCAGCCCTGGAGGCGCACCTGCAGGAGGCGCGGAAGAGTTTGGGCAGCGGGCTTGCCTCCCTGGATGTGCTCTGGCTGCCCGGGTCCCCGGCCCAGGCGGTGGCGAAGGCGGTCGAACGCAGCCCGGTAGACCTGGTGATCTGCGGGCCGCTGCCGGGGGATGAGCTCTCCATCGCCCAGGGGATCCTTCAGGCGGGAGACCATCACCTGCTCCTGGTGCGCGCTCCCCAGGCAGCCCCTCCGGCGAGCGCGCTGGTCTGCGTGGCCAGCGGCGAGCCGGGTAAAGACGATATTTTGTTTGCCGGGCGTTTGATCCGCCATCTGAACGCCGAGGCTACCCTGCTCTCGGTGCTGCTGCCCGGGCAGGACAACCCGGAGCTGCGCGCCCGCGCCGAACGCTTCCTGGAAGGTGGGGTGCAGTCCCTCTCCCTGCTCGGGGTCCCGGCCGGCAGCAAGATCCGCCCCGGGGCCGCGGCCGAGGAGATCGTGTCTGAGTTTTCCGAAGGCGGCTATGACCTGCTCGTGCTGGGGGCGCCTCTGATGAGCGCGCCGGGCCGTATCAGCCTGGATGGGGTGGTGGGCCAGGTGCTGGGGCAGGCTGGCGACAGGCCGGTCCTCATCGTCCGCTCTCATTTTATCGGCGCCCGGGTGTATGAAGGCGAGCCCGCCTGGTTTCTCGGCGAAGCGGGGAGGTAAGCGCCATGCACAAAGCAAATGTGATTCAGCCGGAAAGAAGCTATACGGAGAGCGTAAAGGCCGCGGGAAGACCGCCAGGGCGGCTGCCTCTGGGGCGCTGGGGCCTGCAGGGCGCGGCGCTGGCGTATCTGATCCTGTTCCTGGTCATTCCGCTAGTTGTGATCCTGCAGGATGGGCTGAGGGAAGGGTTGAGCGAGCTGGTCCGCCAGGTAACGCTGCCGGTGGCCTGGCACGCGCTGAAACTGACCCTGTGGACTGCCGCGCTGATGACCCTCATCAACACCCTGATGGGGGCGATGACCGCCTACGTGCTGGTGCGCTACGAGTTCCCGGGGAAATCCCTGCTGAACAGCCTGGTTGATCTCCCGCTGGCGATCCCCACCCTGGTAACCGGCGTGATGCTGGTGGTGCTATTCGGACCCCAGGGCGGGCTGGGCGCGTGGCTGAAAGAAACCTTCCAGTTCCAGATCATCTTTGCCCCGCCGGGCATTATCCTGGCTCTGCTGTTCATCACCTTCCCGTTCGTGGTGCGCGCCGTGCAGCCGGTGCTGATCGGGCTGGATCGTACCCAGGAAGACGCCGCGGCCACCCTGGGCGCAGGCCCCTGGACGATCTTCCGGCGCATCACCCTGCCCCCGCTGGTCCTGCCGCTTGCCAGCGGGGCCCTGCTCAGCTTCGCCCGCGCCATCGGCGAGTTTGGCTCGATCGTGATCGTGGCGGGCAATATCCCGCTGTACTCGCAGACGGCGGCCGTCTACGTGCTGGGGGAGGTGGAGTCTGAAAACAGGCTGGGAGCCAGCGCGGTATCGCTGGTGATGGTGGGCATCTCGCTCAGCCTGATGCTGCTGGTCTCTTGGCTGCAGCGGCGCGCCCGGGAGGAGGCTGCATGAGCGCACTGAGTTGGAGGAGAGACAGGCCCCGGAAGGCAAAGCTGTCCAGGGAAAATCCCTGGGTGCGTAGGCTGCTGGTCGGCGCCGTGCTGCTTTACACGGGCGGGCTGATCGCGGCTCCGCTGGCTGCGCTGGTTTTCGGCGCCCTGCAGGATGGGGTTGGGGCGATCCTGGCCGCCCTCGTCCGCCCGGACGTGCTCCAGGCTTTCTGGAAGACTGTGCTGATCGGGCTGGCGGTGGTGGTAGTGCACACCTTCCTGGGCACGCTGGCGGCCTGGCTGCTGGTGCGCTTCCGTTTTCCGGGTAGGGAACTGCTGAATGCCCTGGTGGATATGCCCTTTGCCATCTCCCCGGTGGTGGTCGGTTATATGCTCCTGCTGCTCTTCGGGCGCAACGGGTTCCTCTCGCCCGCGCTGCAGGCGCTGGACCTCCAGGTGGCCTTCGCCATGCCCGGGATGGTGCTGGCGACTCTCTTTGTCACCCTGCCGTTTATGGTGCGCGAGCTGATCCCCCTGCTGGAGAATTTTGATTACCACCAGGAGCAGGCGGCGGCGACCCTGGGCGCGAACGGCTGGCAGACCTTCTGGCTGGTGATCCTGCCTGCCCTCCGCTGGGGGTTTATCTACGGCATTTCGCTCACCTTCGCCCGCGCCCTGGGGGAGTTCGGGGCGGTGCTGGTCATCGGCGGGGGCGTCCAGGGGAGGACGGAGACGGCGACCCTGTTTATCTACCGGGCCCTGGAGGAGCGCCAGTACACCGGCGCGTACAGCGCCGCGCTGCTGCTCGGGTTCTTTTCGCTCATCCTGGTGCTGGGCACCGATCTGCTGCGCAAGCAGGAGAAAAAACGCCTGGGCTGACCGCCTGCCGGATCTACTCGCCTGAGGGAAAGCAGCCGTCCACCAGCGCCTGCACTTTGGGATCGTCCCACTGGATAAACTCGCCGCTCCACTCGCTGGGGGTGTGCAGGGCGAGGCAGGCGATCGCCCGCCCGGGCAGTTCGGGGGGCAGCAGGCGGCCCTGTTCGTATAGACCTATGAGCCTCTCGTAATTGCTTTCCGCCATGCGGCCTCGCCCCTGGGCGCGGATGGCAGCCTGCATCCTGGTGTCCACGATCCCCGGCCGCAGGGCCAGGGAGGTCACCTGCGGCTCCTCGCTCGCCAGCACCCGGGTGAGGTGGTTCAGGGCGGCTTTCGAGGCGCTGTAAGCCCCCCAGCCGCCGATCGCGTTAACCGAAGCCCCGCTGCTGATATTGATGATCCGCCCGGCGCGCGGCCGCAGGTGCGGCAGCGCGAGCTGGATCAGCCGCACCGCGCCCAGCAGGTTCACCTGCAGGCAGTGCTCCCACTCCTGCACCGAGGCCTCGGCGACCGGCGCGATCGGCTCGATCACGCCCCCATTATTCACCAGGGCCTGAATACCCCCGAAATGCTCCCGCGCGGCCCGGACGACCTCCCGGCAGTCCGCCTCCCGGGTGATATCGGTGGGCACAGCCAGGGCCTTCCCCCCTGCCGCCTGGATGCCGGCGGCTACCTGATCCAGCAGCTGCTCCGAGCGGGCTGCCAGTACCACACCGCCGCCCAGGCTGGCGGCGGCGCGCGCCGCAGCCGCCCCCAGCCCGCGCGATGCGCCGGTGATTATGATGGCTGCTTGTTCCATGGGTTCTGTCCTCCTCAGCCCCCTGCAGCCATTCTACAACAGCGCTGATCGAATGGACCACCCGTTTTCCCGCTTTTTTGCATCCAGTAAATGTTCCCCTCCCCAGCGAGTGACAAATGGATGGGGGAGAGGTGACGATTTACGTTGAAAAAGCTGTATATAATTATCTTAAATGGACGCATCCGTGTCTCCCGGGCTTATCAGGCGGCAGCGCCTGGCCCCTCGCTTTTCCACCCTTTTATTTTTCTCCGGATCTCCAACTGAATATCAACGGCAGCACCACCCGGCCTCAGGCCGGCAGGCAGGCCAACAGGCGACAACCTCTTGATCCTGAGAGGAAGCAGAATCCTCATTTTTTCAAGGAGTCGATTCTATGAAAGATCAACTGGTGACGGCGATTGCAGATCTGAACGAAGGGGGGGCTCTGCGCCTGGCAGAGGAAATGCTCAACCAGGGTGTGGACCCGAACCTGGTCCTGGAGGCGGGCAAAGAAGGGATGAAACGGATCGGCGACCGCTACGAGCAAAAAGAGTACTTCCTGCCCGAGCTGATCATGAGCGGCGAGCTCTTAAAAGCCATCGGCGATCTGGTGAAGCCCAGGCTGGCGGGGAAAGAGAAAGCCTCCACCCCGGCCGGCAGGGTCGTGATCGGGACGGTGGCAGGGGACATCCACGATATCGGCAAGGACGTGGTCTCCTTCATGCTGGACGTGAGCAACTTCGAAGTTCACGACCTGGGCGTAGACGTGCCCGCGGAGGCCTTCGTGCAGAAGATCCAGGAAGTGAACCCGGAGATTGTCGGCCTGAGCGGGTTCCTGACCATGGCTTTCGACCAGATGAAGGTCACGGTGGATGCGATCCAGGCGGCGGGGCTGCGCGACCGGGTGAAGATCATGATCGGCGGCGCGCCGATGGATGACGCTGCGGCCAAATATATCGGCGCGGACGCGTATGGGAAGGACGCCTCCGAGGCAGTTTACCTGGCGAAGGGCTGGATTGGAGGAGTACCATCATGACTCTTGAGCATTTGCCCACCAAAGAGACCGATAAAGCGCCGGAGGAGCTCTATCAGGAGCGCCTGCAGCGGGCGCTGGACGCTGCCGCCCTGCGCGTGCCGGACCGGGTCCCGGTTTTCGGGCCTTACCAGCTTTACCCCTATAAGTTTGCGGGAGTAACGCTGAAAGAGGCCATGAACGATTATGCCGCTGCCCGGCGCGCCTGGCACCTGTTCGCAGATACCTTTCAGCCGGACCTGCACTTTGGGCCCATCCTGGCTTACCCGGCGAAAGCGCTGGAGCTGCTGGAGTGGAAAGCCTTCAAGTGGCCCGGCCACGGGCTGCCGGACGATGTCTGCTACCAGTACCTGGACGGCGAATACATGACTCCGGCCGAGTACGACGAATTCCTCTACGATCCCTCGCACTTCCTCACCACGAAATGGACGCCGCGCCAGATGGGCGGCCTGGCGGGCCTGTCCGGCTTCCCTGCCATGCGCACCTGGATGTGGTCGGGCTGGATGAACGGGCTGGTGGCCCTGGCCTCGCCCGAGGTGCAGCAGGCGCTGGCCCGCGCCAAAGAGATCGGCGATGAAATCGGGCGCTGGTTCGCCTCGGTGGGGCAGTTCGCGGCGGAGATGGCGGAAAAGGGGATGCCCCAGGCCTGGGCCGGCTGGGACTGGCCTCCCTTCGACATCATCGGGGACACCCTGCGAGGCACGCGCGGCGTCCTGACCGATATGCGCCGCTATCCCGACCGGCTGCTCGAATCCCTCGAGATCGCCACCCGCATTTTTGTGGAGTACGGGCAGGGAGCTGCCGGGGCCGAGCTGCCCTGGGTCTGGATCTGGATGCACAAAGCCACCGGGGATTTCATGTCGGACGAGCAGTTCCGCACCTTCTACTGGCCCTTCTTGAAGAAAGGCATGCTCGCCCTGATCGAAAAAGGCATTACCCCGGTGCTGTACTGCGAGGCCGACGTGGAGAGCCGCCTGGAATACTTCGCCGAGATGCCCAAAGGCAAGGTGGTTTACCACGTCGCCCAGACCGACCTGGCAAAGGCCAAGGCGGTGCTGGGCGGCACCGCCTGCATCATGGGCAATGTCCCCAACCTGATGCTGGCGACCGGGGCCCCGGACGAAGTGCGCGAATACTGCAAGAAAGCCATTGACATCGCCGGTAAAGACGGCGGCTACATCATGGACTGCGCCGTGATGCTGGATGAGGCCCGGCCCGAGAACTTGAAAGCGATGATTGATTTCACCAAGGAATACGGGGTTTACCGCTAGGCGTTCGGGTGCTCAATAAAGCTGGGGCCAGTCAGAAACCCGGTACAAAGATATAAAATGCGGGGGCCGAGCATCGCTTGGCCCCCGCATTTTTTGCAGGGTATCTATTCGCTGCTGCGGTCCGGCCGGTGCTTGCCCATTCCGTAGACCTGCAGCACAGGCACGACAAACAGAAAGCCGGAATGGGGGTCCTCCAGATCGCCGGTGACCTTCAGCGCTTCGGCGACCATCCTGTCCACCTCCGCCTGAGTCTCTACCACCGACAGCAGCGTGCGGTGGTGGATCTCGTCGCTCTCGAACAGGTCGCTCAGGCTGGGCATCAGGGGGATGTCATCCCGCAGGCCTGCCTGCCGCACCCGTCCCAGACCGGTGCTCTCGAGGATGGTCACCCCCCGCACCCCGATCTCCTCCCAGGCATCCAGAATTGCGGGACACTGGTCCACGTCGTCAACAATCAGCACCACGAGATAGCTCATAGGTTCTCTTTCTCCTGTGTCGTTTGCGGTATGGCGGCTTTGTTTTGCTGGCTGCTTTTGGCGTACAGCGCACGCAGCAGCAGGGGGGTGAGCAGGGTGGTGATGATCACCACCCCCACAATGGTGGAGAAGATTTCTTGCTGGATCAGACCCTGGGTGATGCCTACGGTGGCGACAATCAGGCCTACCTCGCCGCGCGACATCATGCCCACGCCCAGCCGGAGCGAATCCTGGCGATTAAAGCCGCTCAGGTTAGCGCCTGCCCCGGCCCCCAGGACTTTCCCGATGATCGCCACTGCGGTCAAAACACCGAAGATCAGCAGGCCCTCGCCCCCCAGCTCGCGGGCGTTGGCAGAGAGGCCGACATTGACAAAGAAGATTGGGACAAAAAGCCCGTAGGCCAGCACGGAGACCCCCTGTTCGATTCTCTCTTTCATCGGGCTGCGCCCGAACATCAATCCTGCCATAAAGGCCCCGGTGATGGCTGCCATGCTCCCCAGCGCCTCCGCAGCCCAACCGTAGAGCAGGAGGATGATGAATGCAAAAGAGATCAGGCCCTGGCTGATGGGCAGTTTGACCACGCGCCGGGTCAGCCTGGGGAGCAGCCACCACCCGAAGGCGAAGGCAGCCGCCAGGAAAAGCCCCATGCGCAAAAACACCATCAAAACGCCCGCAATCCCACCCGCGCCCGGTTGGGTGAGGGCGGTGAACAGCGACAGGCCGAGCACAACCAGCACGTCATCGAAGACGGCTGCGCCCAGCAGGCCTACCCCGACCGGGCTGCGCAGGACTTTCAGCTCCATCAAGGTCTGGGCTGAGATGCTGACGCTGGTGGCGGAGAGGATGAGGCCCACAAACAGGGAGGGCAGGAAAGCCAGCTTGAACGCCAGGCCGGCCAGGGTGCCGAGAGCGAGGGGAAACACCACCCCCATGACGCCGGCCAGGACGGATACCTTGCCGCTGCTGGCAAGGTCCTTCAAGTGAAGCTCCAGACCGGCCAGAAACATCAGGAGCATTACGCCCATCTCGGCCAGCAGGTGCACCACTTCACTCAGGTTTTCATCGGGGAAAAAGGGCAGGTGCAGAATGTTGATCACCGAGGGCCCCAGCAGGAGCCCTACCAGCAGTTCTCCCAGCACGGACGGCTGGCCCAGGCGGAGGCTGATATAACCACCGGCTTTTGCAGCGGCGATGATGAATACCAGTGCGAGTGACAGTTGAAGAAATGGCGACATTGTTAGCGATACTCCAGGTCACAGGCTGCGGCTGTGGCCCATATTGGGGAAGATGACGGCATCCGAAAAATTGCGGCGCAGAATGCGGTAATAGTATAACCCCTCTTTATTGGGCAGGCGATAGCCCCACTCCGCCAGCAGGCGCCTGCGCTCTTTGACGAACTCCGCGGAGGAGATGCTGTCCTCCGCCAGGCTTGCCAGGAGCTGCGACGAGCCTGCTCCCGCGGAGAATTTCTGTTTCGGGCGGTGCAGAATTTCTTCGGGCAGCACACCGGCGAAGGATTTCCGCAGCAGCCATTTGGAGGGGCGTCCTTCACCCTGCAGCTTCCAGGCTGCAGGGAGGCTGAAAGCCAGGGCGACCGACTGGATGTCGAGGAAAGGGACGCGCGCTTCCAGGCCGTGCAGCATGGATATCCGGTCGGCGCGCTGCAGGTTCGTGTTGTGGAGCGCGGCGGTTATGTCGTTGAGCTCCCGGTGCAGCTCATCCGCTTCGCGAAAGCGCGCCAGGTAGTCGTATCCCGCGTAGAGCTCGTCTGCGCCCTCCCCGGTCAGGAAGACCTTGACCCTCTCCGAAGCCAGCCGGGCGAGGAAGTAGTTTGGGATGGCGCTCCGCACCAGGGCCGGGTCGAAGGATTCCAGCGAGAAGATAATCTCCGGCAGGGCGGCGAGCATCTCCTCCTGGGTATAGACCCATTCGTGATGGCGCGTGCCGAGCAGGCGGGCCACCCGGCGGGCAAAAAGAAGGTCCTGGCTGCCCTCCACCCCAACGGCGAAGGTGTCCAGCCGCTCCAGGCCCTCGCGCGCCAGCGCGGCCACCAGGCTGCTGTCCAGCCCCCCGCTCAGGCTGACACCCAGGGGCGCATCGGAAAGCAGGCGCAGGTGCACAGCCTGGCGCAGGGTCTGCGCGATCAGTGCGCGCACCTCTGCTTCATTCATCTCCTCGGGGCGGTGCGGCGCATGGGCGGACGGCCGCTGCGGCCACTCCCCCACCCGGTAATAACGGTGGAGACCGTGACGGGTGTGATACCAGTGCCCCGCCGGGAACTCTCCGATTTCGTCCACCAGCCCGTTCAGGGCTTTGATCTCAGAGGCAAAATACAGGGTCTCCCCACGCCTCCCGAGATACAGGGGTTTGATCCCCAGCGGATCCCGGGCCAGGAAGAGCCCGTCCGGCCCGAGGATGGCAATCGCAAACATCCCGTTGAACAGCTTCA
>JAEWYL010000262.1 GCA_023395675.1 Chloroflexota bacterium
GAGGCAAAATACAGGGTCTCCCCACGCCTCCCGAGATACAGGGGTTTGATCCCCAGCGGATCCCGGGCCAGGAAGAGCCCGTCCGGCCCGAGGATGGCAATCGCAAACATCCCGTTGAACAGCTTCAGGCAGCGCGGGCCGAATTTTCGATAGAGCTGCAGGATGGTCTCGGTATCGCTGTGAGTCTTCAGCCTGGCGCCGGAGAGATGCCTCCGCCGGAGCTCCAGGTGGTTGTACACCTCTCCGTTGTAGCTGATGGCGTGTTCTCCTGCCTGCATGGGCTGGGCTCCGCCGGAGAGGTCGAGGATTGCCAGCCGGGTGTGTCCCAGTACACCCAGCTGGCGCCAGAGCAAGCCGCGGCCGTCCGGACCGCGGTGGGCCAGAGAGACCTGCATCTTCCTGATCTCCGCGGCCGGAGCAGTTGGATATACCCCACTGATTCCACACATAAGCGGCCCCTCAGGCGATTACCGGAATGCCCTCGTTGACAAAACGAGTCAGCTCGCTGACGCTCAGGTGCGCGATCCCCAGCCTCTCCAGGGTGCGGCCCCGCCGCCAGTAATCGGTGCGGTGGACGAAGCAGGCCAGGCGGATGATGCTGTCCATGCCCCGCACCGAGACGCCGTAGCGCTGCCCCAGGGAGGCGATCGGCACCAGGCTCATGGGCACGTCTTCGAAGATGTAGCGGTGGTTCAGGGTGCTGGGGGCGCGGATGCCGTAGTAGCCGGGCTGGTTGTGGATGGCCTCGTTCAGGTCCAGCCCGGTGGTGTTGTAGGCCATCTGCAGCCACTCCATGGCATTGCGCACGCGGATGCCCAGGGCGGAGGCAACCGTGACCCGCTCCCGGTCGAGCACTTCCAGCACCCGGGAGGTGGAAGGCGTGACTCCGTCAATGTAGAACTGGAAATCCCCGTGGGTAGATTCGATCCATCCGGCGTTCAGCAGGGTGAGAGTAGGGTGGAAGATAGCGCCCATGTTGTTCAGGCCCGTGTGGAGCACGTTCACGCCGTCAATATACTGCGGGTAGGCCGGGCAGATGGCGTCCAGGACGATCTGGTTGCGCGAAGCGGGCAGAGCCGCCAGAGGGACGGCTTCTTTTATGCGGAAGATGCGCGCCTGTGCCGGGCCGTCGGAGCGAGAGGCATAGATAAAGGTCTCCGCTTCCGAGATGGTCACGTCCGCGCTGCAGCCCGCTTCTGAAAGGACTTTGGCGAACTCCAGCGCCCCGCAGGTGCGGCCCGGATGCAGGACGATGATCTGCCCGTCCTGCAGGAAAGGGGCGGCGGCCTTTGCAATGTCGGTGTGGGCGGAAGAAGGGACCACGACCATGATGACCTGCGCGCCGGACAGGGCCACCTGCATATCCGAGGTGACGCAGGCCAGGCGCCCGAAACCATGCGGCCCGCCCTCGTAGCTCTCCAGGTCAATCCCGCCGCGCTTGGCAATGGCGCTGATATGGTCAAAGGTGCGGTTGTAGAGCGTCACCCGGAAATCCATCAGGGCAAGGTGGGCGGCCATCGCTTTCCCACCGTGTCCGGCGCCGATAACGGTATAGTTGATTGGAATATTCATGAGGGCTCCTTCAAAGATAGCTGTGCCAGCCGGTCTGCTTCGGAGAGCGGACGGCTGGTTGAGTCGATAGCGAGGCAGGCGCCGCCGAGGATGGCGGTCTTCACCTGACCGGGGGCGAAGGGGTTATTCTTCAACTGGGGGGCGTCGAGGAGGCCCACCCGTACGGCGCGGGCGAGCGTCTCAGCATTGACGAACGGATCCTCCCCGGCGCCGGTCGCCAGGGAGCGGATGGCCTCCAGGGTCAGCCGCGCTTCGGACACCAGCTCGGCGCAGCGAGCCTGGACGCGGGGGTCGGCGGTCATGTCCGGCTGGCCGGCCAGGGCGTTTTCGACGGCCCGGCGCGCCAGCCCGCAGGCCTCGATCACGTCATCAGCGGTGGCGGCGTGGTCGGCCTCGGTATGCCCGACGACGTGGATGATATGCGGGCGCAGCGCCATCTGCAGGTAGACGCTGGCGGCCAGGTGGGCCCGGGCGGCGCTCGGGTCCAGGGGGTAGCTCAGCAGCCCGGTGCGGGTCTGCTTCCAGATGCGGAAATCGGGTCCGGCCAGGGGCTCGATCAGCTCCAGCACCGCCAGCATTTTGGCCAGGTCCATGGCGTCCGACAGGCCCGGGGGGCTGTTGAACATGAGCTGGGCGATGTAATCGCGGACGCCGAAGGCCCGGGCGTTGTAGGCCGCCAGGTAGGCGGAGACCACGAACACGACGTCGGGCGCGTCGCGCATACCCCAGTGATGGGGCTCGTTCAGCTCCACGGGGATATTCCGGGCGCCGTACCAGGCCATCACCTGCTGGTGCTCCCGGATCGAACCGGCCAGGTCCCAGGGGCCGCGCCCGTCCATCTGGTTGAACCAGAAGAGCGGGATGGCACACCAGGCGATGTGGATCGTTTCCACGTACATCTCCGCCAGGCGGATGAAGTCATCGGTGCCGGAATACGTGCGCAGCAGGGGGTAATTGCCCTGGCGGCTGGCGGCGTACAGGCTGCGGTAGTCCTCCGGGGTGCGCACCGGTACGCCCCCGGCGCCGCGGCGGCGGGCCTCCTGGCGCTCCGGGTGGAAGAAATTCTCCTGGGCGTCCTGGTCTATCCCCAGGGAGATCACGTCCAGGGCCGAGGCCTCCGCGATGCGGGCGATGCCCTGGCGGGTGGCCTCCAGGTCGGGCAGCCCGAAATGGTGCCGCAGCAGCGGGTAAGGGGCTTTCCACTGGATGCGTTCGACGGTGGTCTGCGGGTAGGCGTCCTGCCCGGGGCTCTCGGCGAGCTGGCCCTTCAGATAGGCGAGCACGCTCTCCTCCGGCTCGCCGCCTTCGAAGACGCGCTCGAAAAAGCCGAGCGCACGGGCCCGCTCGGCCACGGGCGGGGTGCCGCCGAAAGCGAAGCGCACCCCGCGCGCGTGCAGGTCGTCGGCCTCCTCGGCAAATTCAGCCAGCAGGCGCTCCCCGGTCTCGGGGGTGAGGCGGTAGGAAACGCCGATCAGGTCGGCCCGCTCGCGCCGGGCCGCCTCCAGGAGCGCCTCGACCGTCACCGCCGGCCCCAGGAAAACCGTGCGCCAGCCGGCGGCCTCCGCCAGGCGCAGAAACCGGCTGACTCCTGCCACGTGCACGCATTCTCCCAGCGCGCCGGCTACGATTGTTTTCATGGTTACCTCCTTTAATTCCTATCCGAAAAATAATCAGGTTGTTGAGATGGGGGCTGCGTTCCTCATCACAACCTATAAAAATATTTTGTAAGGATAGGTTCTCACTGTTTCTCTCACTAATCCGGTAAATAAATTTCATAACTGGCGACATGACTGCTGAGTGCCTTTCGTGAAGCGGGAATGGGGTGGAAAATTCCTGGCGCGGAGGGCCAGAAGATTGCCCCAATCACTCCCCGGACGGTTTTCTCGCAAAATTTACGGTTTTTGAGAAATGCTCCGGCGCAGCCTGTCATTTCCCAAAATCCAGCCTTTGCCAGGGACCTGGACGAGAGAACCGCTAAATTGGACGACTCGAACTGATGGAAAGATCGCTACAGGGCTGCCGGTGAAAGCCGTCCGGCAGAAAAAATGGGGAAGGCGAGCGACCCGTCTCGAACAGCTCAAACGATCTGAGGTGAGGTGGATCCTTTTTTATAATACCATTTTTTCGCCCGGTTTTGCCGTGGATTCCCCTGTTTCATTTTAAATTGGGGAAGCCAGTTTACCTGTTCTCTCGCTAAGCTGGCGAGGTTATCAACCGAGATATCGCCCATACCACATACTGCTCATTTTCAGAGGACATCATCGTCGGAATCGTGAAGCCCACAAACACCTTCGCTAATACCTCCAGGCAATTGGATGATTGCACCCAACCGGGTGAAAATACTCTGTCCCGCGACCAGGTGTATAAAATTCAGGTTGACCGAACCCTGAAAGGAGAGGCCCCGAATAGCCTGCTTCCGACGAAGCCTATCCCGGGCCTTGAGCCCACTACGGGCGATTTATTGCGCCGGTGTGAAAAAAAAGAAGCCGG
>JAEWYL010000019.1 GCA_023395675.1 Chloroflexota bacterium
TTTCACATTAAACCGGGGGGTTTTTGGCACGGGGGGGCCAAAAACCGCACCTTTTTCTTTTTAACGGGAAAGGCGTTACTCGACCCGCCAGCAGGCCACCCAGTGGTCGTTGTTGACCTCGATGAAGGGCGGCTCGCGCAGGGCGCAGATCTCCATCGCCACCGGGCAGCGCGGGTGGAAGCGGCAGCCGGTGGGCGGGTTGATCGGGCTGGGCACGTCGCCCTGCAGGATGATGCGCTCGCGCTTGAGGGTCGGGTCGGGGATGGGGATGGCGGACATGAGGGCCTGGGTGTACGGGTGCAGCGGGTTGCGGAAGAGGTCGTCCCGGTCGGCGAACTCGACCATCTTGCCCAGGTACATCACCGCCACGCGGTCGGAGATATGCTCCACCACGCTCAGGTTGTGGGCGATGAACAGGTAGGTCAGCCCGAACTCGGACTGCAGCTCATTGAGGATATTGAGCACCTGCGACTGGATGGAGACGTCCAGGGCCGAGACCGGCTCATCGGCGACGATAAACTGCGGGCGCAGCGCCAGGGCGCGGGCGATGCCGATGCGCTGGCGCTGACCGCCCGAAAACTCGTGCGGGTAGCGGCGGGCGTGGTAATCCTCCAGGCCCACCTTGCGCAGCATCTCGATCACGAGATCGTAGCGGGAGCGGGAGTCGCCCACGCCGTGGATGCGCAGCCCCTCGGCGATGGCGTCCCCCACCTGCATGCGCGGGTCCAGCGAGGCGTAGGGGTCCTGGAAGATGATCTGCATATTGCGGCGCATGGCTTTCAGCTCGCTGCCGTGCAGTTTGAACACCTCGACGCCGTCGAACAGGACGGAGCCGGAAGTGGGCTCGACCAGGCGCAGCATGGTGCGGCCGACCGTGGTCTTCCCGCAGCCGGACTCCCCCACCAGGCCGACCGTCTCCCCCTTACGCACGGTGAAGCTGACATCGTCCACGGCCTTCACCTGGTTCACCACGCGCTGCAGCAGGCCGCCCCGCACCGGGAAATACTTCACCAGGTTCTTCACCTGCACCAGGTCCCATTCGGAGGCGCTCTGTTCGTTCTTTTTCTCTGTCAACATCGTGTCAGTCATGTGTCAGTCTTTCCAGATCTCAGGTGGATTCGCCCATCCCCCCCTGTACCCCTTCCCTCCGGGAAGGGGAGAGTTTTAACTGTGCTCGGCGGGCGCGCTTTCGGTCAGGGCGATGGGGGCCTGGTGCCCGCTTTCGAGATGGCTGTGATACAGCCAGCAGCGGACGGTATGCCCTTCCTGCTGGGCGGGCAGGAGCTCGGGCTCCACCTCCACGCAGACCTGCAGCCCGTACTCGACGCGCGAGCGGCAGCGCGGGGCAAAGCGGCAGCCGGGGGGCAGGTTGACCAGGTTCGGCACCGTGCCGGGGATCACATCCAGCTTTTCCTTCACCTGGCCCAGCACCGGGATCGAGGCGATCAGGCCCTGGGTGTAAGGGTGCAGCGGGGTGGCGAAGAGGGTGTGCGTATCGGTGCTCTCCACGATCTGCCCGGCGTACATCACCGCCACCCGGTCCGCCATCTCGGCGATCACGCCCAGGTCGTGGGTGATCAGGATCACGGCGGTTTCCATGCGGCTGCGCAGGTCCAGCATCAGGTCCAGGATCTGGGCCTGGATAGTGACGTCCAGGGCAGTGGTGGGCTCATCGGCGATCAGCAGGCGCGGGTTCAAGGCCAGGGCCATGGCGATCATCACGCGCTGGGCCTGCCCGCCCGACATCTCGTGCGGGTACGCGCGGGCCTTGTTCTCCGGGTCGGGGATGCCCACCAGGCGCATGAGCTTGATGACCTCTTCCCAGGCGTCTTTTTTCTTCATCTTCTGGTGGATCTGCAGCACCTCGGCGATCTGGTCTCCCACCCGGAAGACCGGGTTCAGGCTGCTCTGAGGCTGCTGGAAGATCATCGAGATGCGGTTGCCGCGCATCTCCGACATCTCAGGCTCGGACAATTTCAGCAGATCCTGGCCTTCGAAGAGGATCTCGCCGTCCACCACCCTCCCGGGCGAGCCGACCAGGCGCATGATGGAGAGGGAGGTGACGCTTTTGCCGCACCCCGACTCGCCCACCAGGCCCAGGACTTCCCCCGGGCGGACAAAGAAATCCACCCCGTCAACCGCCTTGACCATGCCGTCATCGCTGAAGAAATAGGTCTTGAGGTTGCGCACTTCGAGCAAGGTGTTGTTTGAGTTGTTCGCCACGTTCTACCTCGATCCCATATAACATACAACGTACCTGGCCCTCGGGTTCTTAAAACTCAAGGGCGCACGGGTACGTTGCACGCAAGAACCTATCCCAAAAATATTATCTTGGGTTGTTGTGATGGGGGCTGCGCCCCGCATCACAACAACCAGCACATTTTTCGGATAGATACTAAAGCACTACACCAGGCCCGGCCTGAATTTCCGGCTCAGCCGCCCGCGCTCAGCGCCGGTTGCGGATAAAGGCGGAAGCTCCCAAAAAGCCCAGGAACAGGCCGGCGATCGAGCTTCCGTAAGACAGGAAATTCAGCAGAAAGGTCGACTGAATCACTTGCAGCACCATTAAAAAGGGCAGCAGAAACCCCAGCAGCACCAGGAGAAAACCAATTCCAATCATCCCAATGGGTTGCATAACACTCACCTGTAAAGCCAGCAGGCAGCCAGATGCTGAGGTTCAACCTCAAAATCGGGCGGCACTTCCTTATCACAAAGGTCCTTCATAAAATGCGGGCAGCGCGGGTGGAAGCGGCAGCCGGCCGGGGGCTTGACCAGGCTGGGCGGCTCGCCGGGGGGCACCTCGCGCATGACCAGGGCGTTGTTGGCGTCCGGGTCGGAGGTGGCTGCCAGCAGGGCATGGGTATAGGGGTGGAGCGAATTGCGCAGCAGATCGCTCACGTTAGATTTCTCCACCACCTGCCCGGCGTACATGACGAAGATGCGCTCGGAGAAGTAGCGCACGGTGGACAGGTCGTGGGTGATGTAGATCACCGCCAGGTGATGGGTCTCCTGCAGGCCGCGCAGCAGCTTGAGGATCTCCACCCGGACGGAGGCGTCGAGCATCGAGACCGGCTCGTCGGCGACGATCAGCTTCGGTTCCAGGATCATGGCCCGGGCGATGACCACGCGCTGCTGCTGCCCGCCGCTGAGCATGTGCGGGAACTTGTTGGCGAAGTCCTCCACCGGGAACATCTTGACCTCTTCCATCACCTTGCGCACCCGCTCGGCCCGTTCGGCCTTGCTCTTGATGCCGTTGATGATCAGAGGCTCTTCCAGGATGCGCTGGACGGTCATAAAGGGCGGCAGCGCGCCGTAGGGGTCCTGCTGGACGTAGCCGACCTGCGAGCGGTACCAGAGCATCTCTTTGCGGTTGAGGTCGGTCAGATTCCGGTTCTCGAAGATCACATCGCCCTTGGTCGGCTGGTGCAGGCCCAGGATGGTCTTCATCAGGCTGGATTTGCCGCAGCCGCTCTCGCCCACCACGGCGATGGCCTCGCCCTTCTTGAGGTCGAAGGTGACGCCGTCCACGGCGCGCACATAACCGGCGTGGCCAAAGCCAAAGCGCCTCAGCTCGAACCAGACGTGCAGATCTCGTACCGACAGCAGAACGTCATTATCAATGACAGGGGCGTCATCCACTACCTGTGCAGGGCTCTCTACGTTGTTCTCTTGAAAATTATCAATGGACATAAAACGCTCCTGTTCGATTATGCATACAGCCAGCACTTGACCTGGCGCCCGCCTTTTTCGATCAGAGGCGGTTCCTGATCACACATGTTAAAACGGGCCGGGCAGCGCGGCGCAAAGCGGCAGCCGGTGGGCGGGTTGAGCAGGCTGGGCGGCTGCCCGGTGATGAACTCCAGCTCCTGCTCCCCACGCAGCCGCGGCACGCTCGCCATCAGCTTCTTGGAATAGGGATGGAGGGGCTCTTCGAAGAAGCGCATGGCGTCGCCGGTCTCCACGATCTGACCGGCGTACATCACCGCCACGCGGTCCGCCAGCTCGCTCGAGGTGGCGATGTCGTGGGTGATGAGGATGTAGCTGACTTCCAGCTCCTGCTTGATGCGCTTGAGGACGTTGAAGATATTGGCCTGGGTGAGCACGTCCAGGGCCGAGGTGGGCTCGTCCAGGATGATCAGGCTGGGCAGGGTGACCAGGGCCATGGCGATGGCCACGCGCTGGCGCATACCGCCGCTCAGCTCGAAGGCGTAGCGGGAGAGGAAGTCCGCCGGCACGCCCACGTGCCCGAACATCTCGCGCGCCTGCGCCAGGGCCTCGGGCTTTTTCATCCCGCTGTGGACCATCATGGGCTCGGCCACCTGGTCACCCACGCGCAGAACCGGGTTGAGGGCGTTCATGGCCGCCTGCGGCACCATGGACATCTTGACCCAGCGGATATTCTTGCGGAATTCCTCGTCGTTCAGGGCCATGACGTCCTGGCCGTCCAGCATCACGCGGCCCGAATACTCGCCCACGTTGCGCGGCAGCAGGCGCAGCACGGCTTTCGCCAGCGAGCTTTTGCCACAGCCCGATTCGCCAAGAACCACCACGGCTTCCTTGAAGCCCAGCTCGAAATTTACTCCGTCCACCGCCTGGACAAGTCCCTGGGTGGTGCGGAAATGAAGCTTCAGGTTTTCAATACGGAGTAAAGTGTCTTTTGCCATGGATGTTAGAGACCTCGCAGTCTAGGATTGAAGATACGGTCAAGGGCGAAACCAACCATAGCAAAAGCCAGGCCGGTGAGCATCAGCAAAACTGAAGGCTCTAGAACCCAGTAATATTGGCCGCGGAAAAGGGCGCCGTTCTGATAGGCATCATCGATAATTTTACCCCAAGTAGGCAAAACTGGGTCTCCTAATCCCAAAACTGCAAGGGAGGCCTCCAGGAACACAAAGGTGGGAATCACGGAGACCAACTGCGGGATCAGGATGGGGATGATGCGCGGGATGAGGTACTGGATGATGATGCGCCAGCTCCCCGCGCCGTAGGAGCGGGCCGCTTCAATGTAGGGCGATTCTTTCACCTGCAGGAAGATGGCGCGGTAGGTCTTGATGCCGGCGCCGAAGATACTGAGCAGGATCGAAACGCCCAGGATAGTCCAGATGCTGCGGGAGTAGAAGGTGCCGACCATAATCAGGATCGGCAGGAAGGGCAGCACCAGGTTCACCTCGGTGATGCGCTGGATGATCTCGTCCACCCAGCCGCCGAACCACACGCCGACGGCGGCGATGAGCATGGTGGTCAGGGTGGTGCCGAAGGCCGCCAGCAGGCCGAACGCCAGGGCGATGGGGATGCCCCACAGGAGGGCGATCTTCAAATCGCGGCGCAGGTGGTCGGTGCCGGCAATGCCGTACACATCGCCGTAGAGGATGAGCTCGGAATCCACGTTCCCCACAGGCTCGAACAGGATGGCGGTGACGCGCATCTGGTATTCGCCCTGCATCGGGACGAGGGTATCGGCCATCGGATCCTGCGCGAAGAGGGAGATCTGCCCGGGCACGCCGCCGAACTTCCGCGCCAGGCTCTGATCGTTCGACAGGCGGTAGGAATCCGATTTATTGACCGAGAAGCTGTCGAGCTGGATCTCCTCCCCGTCGGGCCGGATCCACTCGATGGTTACGTGCGGCTTCTTCTGGTCGTACTCGGCCGTCAGGTAGACGATGATCTCCTTGGGGAAGGCGTCGTAGGAAAAATTGACCGGGAAGTTGATGATAACCTGGTTCATCTCCTCGGTCACCGGCACCGTCTCCTTCGAGACCGCCTCGTCTTCCGCGCTGTTCAGGAACATGGTTGAGGGCAGGTCCACGCTGCGGAACCAGTTGGTCCACTCGGGGGCCGCGTTGCGGGGGTACTTGTACCAGACTTCCTCGCCACCGCGCCAGAGGCGGATGGCCTCCTGGTAGGGAATCGTGATGAGGGTGTAGATCGAGGTGGCTACCAGGAAGAAGATGATCACCAGCCCGGCAATGGCAGATGGGTAGCGCTTGAATTCACGAAAATTTCGGACCAGTGCATTCATGCTCCGCTGCTCCCGCCCCCGATTTTAACCCGGGGATCAACTAAGGCGTAGACGAAATCCAGCAGGAAGACGGTAATCGCCAGCAGGTAGGCGAAAATAACGGTCGAACCGACGATGACCGGGGTATCATACAGGCCGACGGCCTGGTAAACCGTGCGGCCCAGGCCGGGCCAGTTGAACACTGTTTCCAGAATGGGCGCGCCGGTCCACATGGTGATGACCAGCAGCGCAAAGCTGGTGATAATGTTCGGCATGGTGGGGCGCAGAATGTAGCGCCGCTCGATCTCCCGCGCCGACAGGCCCTTGGCCTTCGCCATCTCCACGTAGTCTTCGCTGGAGTAAATGAGGAAGAAGGTGCGCCAGGAGTAGACGGAGCCCCAGATGGCGCTCAGGGTCCAGGCCAGGACGGGCAGGATCATGTGCTTGAGCAGGCTGCCGACGTAGCCGATGGTGGTGGTGGGCGGGGGTGCGTCCACAGCCCCGCCGAATGGAAGCACGCGCAGCAGCCCTGCAAAAATCAAGATCAGGAACAGCCCGTAAAACCATCCTGGCGCCGATGAGAACGGCGACATGGCGATCATCGTCTTATCCAGTAAATTCCCGTAGTTACGAGACAGGATCAGGGCGATGAACACCGCCAGGAAGAAATTGAGCAGCTGCACCGAACCGATCAGGACCAGGGTGTGCGGCAGCCGCTCGAGGATAATCAGCCTCACCTGGCGCGAGCCGCTGTCGCTGGACATACGCTCGGCGCGGCCGAGGTTCAGGGTGAGCGCGTCCTTGAGGAAGGCAAAGCTGCGTACCACGAAGGGCCGGTCCAGGCCCAGGCGGTGCTCTTCCTGGGCGATGAGCTGGGCGGTGCGCTCGTTGCGCACGTCCGGCGTCATGGCCCGGAAGGTGGGATTACTGCGCACCATAAGCAGGATGCGCTCGCGGATCTCGCCTTTGCGGATATTATCCACGTATCCGCCCATATTGGCGATCATGATCGTCAGATACAGACTGATCACTACGGTAAGCAAGAGGGTCACCACGCGGACGGACATGTACTTGGCGACCCGGACCATAGTGCCGGAACCGGCTTTCCGTGCTGCTTGAGTTCCGACGCCTGATTCAAGAGGCGGGTTTGCTTGTGCCATAAGTACCCTCACTTTCTCCTTCAGTTTGTCCGGGGCGCTCCCCTCCGGCTAGCCCACTGACTCAAACTTCTAAGAAATAGGCGCCTTTTCGTTTGTCCCACGCCGGGTAGGCCGCGACGTGGGACAAACGAAAGGGTGGATCGTTTTTCATGGATCCGGCAGGCGGCCGCCTGCCGGATCCTCACTTCGGTTACGTACTAGGGAGTGGTCACGAACTCGAAGGCGCCGAAGGACGGGATGGCTACAACGTTCGAAGCCACCGCGACCTCCAGCCGGTTGGAACCGGCTTCGAGCTGCGAAGTCACGTCCGCGGGCAGGGTCACGGTGTAGTGGCCCTCTTCCGCCAGGACTGCGTCTCCGGTGGTGACCAGGGCGCCGGTGGCGTCGAACACCAGGTAGGTGACGGCGTTCAGCTCGGCGGAGGGATAAGCCTCACCCTCGAAGGTTACAAAGGCGTCGAAGGTAGCTTCGTCGCCGATGGTGACGTTGCCCGGACCGTCAATCTCGACCACGGCCACGCGGGCTGAGCCGAACTGTGCCCAGCGGGTGGAGGGATCGGGATAGTCCTGGTAGCGGCGCAGGGCCAGGGTGGCCTCAACCGGGAAGACCTGGTCGAGGTAGTAGGGGCCGGTGCCGATCCAGAAGTGGTTGCGGAACTCGTACCACTGCGCCAGGTTGGCGTAGCGGGCGGAGGCCTCATCGGCGGTGACGAACTGGCCAAGGGTGGGCTCGTAGGGGATGGTGTTCTCGGCTACGAGGGTGTCCAGGTGGGCCTTCAGGATCTCGAGGCTGGGACCGCCGATGTAGCTGGTCCATTCAACCTGCTCCTCGTCGGCCTTGGCGCTGGAGAAGGCCAGCTCGCCGGCGGCTTCAGCGTTGACGCCCAGGGTGATGGCGTGCCAGGAGCCGGGTCCGTAAGCGTACTGACCGGGATACCAGTGCACGAAGGGGTTGAGGACGAACAGGGTCTCAACTTCCAGGGAGTACAGATCGGTGTAGGTCTCGATCACGAGCGGATCGGTGGACACGATCTTGACGCCGCGGAAGTGGTCGAGGAAGGCGGCCAGGGTCTCGGCAGCAGCCGGGTCGTAAATGGCGCTGTCTTCCTTGCCCTGATCGAAGGCCTGGATCATGGTCATGACGAAGTCGCCCGCGGAGATGGGGCTGCCATCGTGCCAGGTGACGGTGTCGTACATATCCTCAGGATAGTAGACCGTGACCTTGGTGTTGGCGGTCATGGTGTCGGTGTACTTGTCGGCCGCGGTGATGAAGGTCTGGGCGGTGGCGTCCCAGTCTACCCAGGCGTCATCCGGAACGGTGATGTCGTTCGAGAAGGTAAGATCCACCCAATCCAGGTTGGAGCTGATGGGCAGGCCCTCGGCGTGAACGACCTCGGCGCGCTCGATGCGCTCGGGGTAGGA
Organism: Chloroflexota bacterium; assembly: GCA_023395675.1. Taxonomy (GTDB): domain Bacteria; phylum Chloroflexota; class Anaerolineae; order Anaerolineales; family UBA4823; genus JAEWYL01. The sequence goes on from JAEWYL010000019.1 coordinate 8,580, forward strand.
CAGGCCGGTGAAGGGATCGGTGAAGACGCCCTGGCCCATGGTGGCGCGAGCGGGCATCTGGTCGTAAACCCAGTTGGAGCCGGCGACCGGGTTCCAGGGCTCAACCAGGATGTCGGGCTGGGCGATCTTGATGATGCCGCCCTCCTGGCCTTCCCAGCGCATGGTGTAGGGCCAGGCGTAGCCGGCGCCAACGCCACCGGACAGGTCATAAGCAACCTGCAGGCCCTGGCGGAACGGGGTGAAAGCCGCCGCATCGGCCAGGAAGACACGCTGAGATTCCTGCAGGGACAGGCGCAGGGCCTGGTCGAACAGCTCATCGCGCTCTTCCAGGTTGGCGAAGTCGTTGTTGCGCAGGCGCAGGGCTACCTCAGCGAACTCCGGCTCATTGGTGTAGTTCTGGAACAGCGGGATCGGGTAGTCGTTGGAGGTGTAGAAGAAGCTGAAGTTGGAGCCTTCATCGCGCTGGACGAACTCGGTGATCCAGCCAGCGGTGTACAGGTCCCACAGGCCCTCGGTCGGGTCGGACTGCACCCAGAGCGGGGAGGCCTCGGTGCTGGTCTTGTACTGGCGGTCGACGGTGAAGCCGACGGTCTCGAGCTGGTTGGCGACGTAATCGCCGATCTGGCGCCGCTCGTCCTCGGTACGGATGAGGAAGATCAGGCTGTGCAGCGGAGCGCCGTCCACCTGGAATTTGCCATCGTCACCGATGGTGGCGCCCATGGCCTGCATTTCCTCGGCGATGATCTCGCCGGCGCGCTCAGGGTTGTAGGCGTACATGGCCTCGAGCTCGCGCATGGTTGCAGCGTAGCGGGCGTAATCCGGGAAGGCGGTGCTGACCGCGGTGAAGCGCGGGCGGCCCAGGCCGCCGTAGATCTCGTCGATGATGTACTGGCGGTCGACGAGCATATTGAAGGCCTCGCGAATCCGGGGGTTGGAGAACGGATTCAGGCGGCCGTCAGAGTACTCCGCATTGTTGAAGGTGATCTCGTTGTAGGACCCATACGCATTGAAATAGTCCAGCTCTGCATCGTTGCGGACGGTCTCATAAACGTTGGGGTCGTTGACGGTGTAGGCGTAGATGTCGATGTCGGCAGCCTGGAGCTGGGCGACGGCGGCTTCAGCCGAGGTCTGCTCGGTGAAGACGATCTCGTCAAGCCAGCCACCCGTGCGGTCGGATTCCTCGACCTCCTGGGTCACCTGCACTTCCTTAACGACCTCCTGGGTCACGATGACTTCCTTCTCAACTTCCTGAGTCACGATGACTTCCTGGGTCACGATCTTTTCTTTCTCAATGACCTGCGGAGTAGCCTGCGAGCAGGCGCCCAGCACCAGGGCCAGGACCAGCAGGAGATTGAGGACCAGCAAAGATTTACGGGTGAGCATGTTTCTTCTCCTCATGAGAAAACATTCTGAACGTTGAATACGGTGTTCACTTTGCCAACCAAAGTTACAGCCTCATTGCTGGGGTAATTCTCTAAGCACCACCTCCTTTTGTTCGGATTCCGCCCCACCAGCCGGACGGCTTGCAGCCAGCCGGCTATCACCAGATGCAGAGAGGCGACGATGATTAAGTGCAGACGCGACTGCCCTTCACTATCGTTTACTCTCTTAACTGCCTTCAGGTTCAAAAATTCAGGGTGCTACTTGGCCTGATTTATACCCTTAAATCAGACACAGGTCAACCCTGGTACCAGCGTGCAGGGCATAAAAAATGTGATACTGCCCTGTTTTTTACCCAAAATAGCCCAAAACATACCCAAAAAATCCGGTTCGGTTCTCAAGGGCAGCCGGGCGTGAGACTCAGGCTCTCCAGGCTGCTCAGGGCGCCTGGGCCGGGCTGCAGGCCGCACAGGTCGGGGCGGTAGGCGACCACGCCCGGGCGCCAGTAGAGGGGCAGGGCGGGAAGCTCCTCCGCGAAGAGGGCCTGGGCCTGGCGGTGGGCGCTGTCATATTCGGGCGTGCCCGGCAGCGCGAGGCGCGCCTGCCCGCAGGCCCGGTCGTACTCGGGGTTCGAGAAGCCGCTGGCGTTGGCCCCGCCCCAGCCTTTGGGAAACTCAGGGAACGGGCCGGGGATCTCGGCGCTGGTGTAAAGATAGCAGGGCGGCTCGAGGGCGGTGGGCCAGGCGTACTGGGCCAGGTCGAAGCGGCGCCCGAAGACCGGGCCGTCCGGCCCGGCGGCAAACTGGGCCCCGGCCGCGCCGGCGCTGATCTCCACCTGGATCCCGCACTGGGCCAGGGAATCGCGGATCAGGGCCGCGGCGGCCTGCTTTTCAGGCTCATCCGTGGTGATCAGGGAGACCGTAAAAGGCGTGCCGTCCGGCACGCCGGGCACGCCTTGGGCCAGGCGCGGGGTGGCGGGGTCGTTGTCCGCATCCACCCAGCCGGCGGCCTGCAGGGCGCTCGCGGCAGCCTGGGGATCATAGGGGTAGGCGCGCGCTCCGGCATTCGCCAGCGGGTGAGCGGAGGGCAGGTAGGTCTGCGGGACGGAGGAGCGGCCCAGGAAGAGCTCGGAGGCCAGCCGCTCGCGGTCAATGCAGGCCGCGGCCGCCTGGCGCACCGCTTTGGAGGCGAAAAACTGGGTGCGGGCCGGGTCGCTGGAGCTGGCGCCGAAATCCAGATGCTCCCAGGCGCTTTCCTCTATAGAGAGGGCCAGCCTGCCCGCCGCTTCCAGCTCGGCCAGTTCGGCCAAACTGCCCTCGAGGCCGGTGGTCCCGTCCGCCAGGTCGCACTCGCCCGCCAGGAGCGCCTCGAGGGCCTGCTCCCGGTCCGCGACGAAGCGGAAGACGAGCTGCTCGAAATGCGGCAGGCCTTCGGCGGCGCGGAAATAGGTTGGGTTCTTGCTCAGGGTGATATGGTCGCCCGCGGTCCATTCGTCCACGCGGTAGGGGCCCCAGCCCAGCGGGCTGCGGGTGGAGGCCTCGGCCTGGAGCAGCTCTTCGGGGGGCAAAGCGCCCCAGGCGTGGCGGGGCAGGGGGGTGAAGAACAGGCTCGGGTAGCCGGGCTCGCGCGCCCCGGGCAGGCCGCGCCATTCCACGCTCAGTTCATCGGGCGCCTGGTAGGAAAGGGTGCGGTCCAGCAGCGCAGGGCGGGCGCGCGGGTACAGGCTCTGGGCAACTTCGAAGGAATAGACTGAATCGCCGGCGGTGAGGGGGGCGCCGTCGGACCAGGTGAGGCCGGGCCGCAGGCGGAAGCGCACCAGCATGGAGTCCATCACCACCGGCTCCTGCCCGCTGTAGGCCTGGGCGCAGGAGGCGTCGCTGCAGCCGCTCGGGAAATAGCGCACGCCTTCTTCAAGGATCACCACGTTCCCCTGCTCATCGACAATGGTATCGCCGGGCGCCGCCTGAACGGGCTCGAACAGCACATCACCGTCGGCCAGCGACGGGATTTTTTCCAGAATTACCGGGCGAACCTGATACCCCATGGAATCCACCGGGCCGTCGTATAGCGCCTCGCGAATGCTGCGAGCCGCGCTCGAGCTGTCTCCGTACAGGAAAAGGGAGCCTGGTTCCCGGCCCAGGCAGACGACAAGAGAACGCTGCGGTTCCGCCGTAGCGGTGGGTGTGCTTGGCAATAGCGGGGGCGTAGGTGTGGGTACATCTGTCTGGACAGGATTTACCGTGGGCCCCGGTGAGAAATTACAGGCGCTAAGGATGCAAGAGATAAATAAGAGCAGCGTTGCCAGAGATCGATGAGAAAGAGTCATAATTGATGTCGGACGACCCGCAGGGGATCATTCGCAAGGTTGAAAACATAAAGATCGGCCAGAGCTTGCCCAGGCCGGGATCATACTCGCCCTGCTCGAAGAAGGTAAAGGCCAGACCGCGCCTGGAATAAGCCTGCGCGGACGGAGGGTTTTCAGCCTGCTTATCCTGGGCCTGCCCGGATGCGGCGCGCAGCAGCCGCTCGCGACCGTCCGCCGGCGGCGCCTGCTGTGCAGCCCAGTTTTTCAAGCATCGGCCCAGAAAAACGTCCATTTCTTCATCCATGTCGTAAGTTGCGCTTCCTCTTCCCGGTGCACCCGGCGTCTACAAACGCCTGGGCGCTCCATGTTATTTTTCTTTGAGGCTGTGATGGCTGCCGGCCGGGGCGGAAAACCACCGGCGGCAGCGGGCGTTTGCTTTTGGTAACACAGGTCGGTCAGCAGAAGATTTTTTACGCACCAGAGGTCCGCCCCGGGCCGCTGGAGCGCTCGCTTTCAGGTCAGGTCGGGGAGCTCGCCCTTGAGGCCCATCTTCAGGCCCAGGCGCTGCTTCAGGGCCTGGCGCCCGTAATGCAGCCGAGATTTCACCGTACCTACCGGGACATCCAGGATCTCAGAAATTTCTTGCAGAGAGAGGTCATTCAGGTAATAGAAGGCGACCACAACCCGCTGCTGGAGCGGGAGATGCGCCAGGGCTGCCTGCACCTGCCTCCACTCGTCGTCTCGCTCCACCAGGTCGTCGGGGGAGTTCTTCGAGGAGCCGGCGAGCCAGTCCGCCAGGTCTTCCAGGGGTCGGAACCAGCGCCGGTTGCGCCGGAGCCAGGTGTTCGCCAGGTTGGCCGTCATGCGGTACAGCCAGGGTTCCAGAGGCAGGGTCGGATCAATCCGTTCGGCAAAGCGAAACAGGCGCAGGAAAACATCCTGCAGCAGGTCGTTGGCGGCCTCCGGGTCAGCCGTAACTGCCAGGGCAGTGCGGTAAACCATCTGCCTGTACTGGTCGTACAACTGGCCCAGGGCTTCCAGGCTGCCTTGCTGTAGTTGGAGGATGAGTTCTCGATCGCCCTTTTTGGTCATGCTTCCCTTACCTCGACAACCATATTTATTATACACGCAACCCCGGCAAAAGGTTCAATAAGAATATCCTGGGCTGCACCACGAGTTTGTCGATGGAGTGATGGGTTTGCGGCTTCGCCGCACACCCATCACCTCTTTATTACAACTTTTGAGTGCCCGTACAGCAGGAGTACGGGATCATTTTTTCTCTCTGAATCACTGTTACGTACCAATCCAAAAACCGGTTTTTTCAGGTAGGGCAGGGAGAATAACAGGCGCTAGGCGTCCCCTTCTTCCCCGGTCTCGCCGGCGCGCATGCGCAGGTAAGACCGGTAGCGGGCCGGGTGCACCCGGCCTTCCTCCACGGCTTTCAAGACCGCGCAGCCGGGCTCCTGCCGGTGGGTGCAGTCGCTGAACTGGCACTGGGCCACCAGATCCCGCAGCTCGGGGAAGTAGCCGTCCACCTCCTCGGGCTCGATATCCCACAGGGCGAGGGCCTTCAGCCCTGGCGTGTCGGCCACGTAGCCTCCCCCTTCGAGGGGGAACATCTGCCGCACCACGGTGGTGTGGCGCCCCTTGCGGGTGGCGCGGCTGACCTCGCTCACCGCCAGGCCCAGGCCGGGCTGCACCGCGTTGAGCAGGCTGGATTTGCCCACCCCCGACGGCCCGGCGAAAATTGAGATTTTCCCCTGCAGCCGCCGGCGCAGCGGGCGCACCCCCACCCCGCTCTTGACCGAGGTGTAGAACACCGGGTAGCCGAGGGTGGTGTAGCGCCCGAACAGGGCCTCGGCCGCCTCCCGGCCCAGCAGGTCGAGCTTGTTGGCGACGATGAGAGAGGGCAGCCCCGCCTTTTCGGCCGTGACCAGGAAGCGGTCGAGCAGGCCGAAGCGCGGGGCCGGGTTGGCGCAGGCGAAGATGAAAACCGCCTGGTCGGGATTGGCGATCAGGATCTGAAGGTACTCGCCCCGGGGGGTGGGCGCCAGGCGGGAGAGCATGGCGCTGCGCTCCTCCACGGCTTCGATAATGCCTCTTTGGGAGTCCAGCGGGGTGACGACGACCCGGTCGCCCACTGCGGCCACATCCCCCTCCCGCCGGCCCTGCTTCAGGCGGCCGCGCAGGGTGCACATCAGGCTGCCCTGGCCGGTCTCCACCGTGTAAAACCCCGACTGGGTGCGGGTGACCAGGCCGCGCAGGCTCATAGAGGGGCGGGCGAAAGGCAGTCCCGCGCCGCGGCGCTGCGGCCCAAAGTCGGGCTGCGGCCCAGAGTCGGGCTGCGGCCCAGAGTCGGGCTGCGGCCCAGAATCGGGCTGCGGCCCAGGGCCGGGCTCAGGGCGGCGCAGGGCGGCGAGGTTCTCACGGCTGCAGTCTCTCCCGGCGGTCCTCCGCCTCTTCCTCCTCGTCGTTCTGGAGCGTGTCGCCGCCCTGGGGCTCTTCGGGGGTGGGAGTGCCGGTCTCCTGGAACTGCGAGGTCGGGGTGGCGGTCACGCCGTAGGCCGACTCCCAGGGGTAAAGCGGGCCCTGGGTCCCGGTGAAATACTGGGACATGACGCGGCGGAAGATGGGGGCGGCATAATCGGAGCCCTCGCCGATGTTCTCGACGACCACGACCACGGCGATATCGGGGATATCGGCGCGGCCCTCGAAGCTGTAGCCCACGAACCAGGCGTGGGGCTTACCCGAGCCGGATTCGGCGGTGCCGGTCTTCCCGGCCACGTTCACGGGCATACCGGAGAAGCGGTGCACGGCGGTGCCGCGCGGGTTGGCGCTGGAGACCACGCCGCGCATGCCCTCCTGGATAATCGCCAGGTTCTCGGCGCTCACCGGCAGCTCGCCCGCGGCGTCCGGCTCGAACACAAAGGTCGGGTCGCCGTCGGGAGGGGCGATCTTCTCGATCAACTGGGGGCGGTAGAGGATGCCGCCGTTGCCCACCGCGGCCACGAACTGGGCCACCTGCAGGGGGGTGACCTGGAGGTCGCCCTGGCCGATAGCCAGGTTGGTGGCGTCCAGCGGGCTGCCGGGGTCCGGCACCTGGCCGGCCTGCTCGCGCACCCCCTCGATGCCGGTCGGCTTGCCCAGGCCGAAGGCGCGGGCCATATCGGAGACGGCGGTGGTCATTTCCCGGTTGAACAGGTCCAGCCCGATATGCCAGAACCAGGGATTGCAGGAGCGGATCAGGCCGCCCACCAGGGTGAGCGTGCCGCTGGGCATGGTCTTGCCGTCCTCTTTAAAGTGCTCGTAGGTCCAGTCCTGCAGGGTGACGCCGGTGAGCTCTTCAAAGAAATAACCGCATTCGTAGACCGAATCGGACTGGTAGCCGCCCTCTTCCAGGGCGGCGGCCATGGTGATGATCTTGAAGGCCGAGCCAAGCGGGTACTGGCCCTGGGTGGCGCGGTTGTAGAGGGGCTGGTCGGGGTTGCTGTACAGGTCTTCCAGCAGGGTGGTGTAGTTGAAGTTGCTGGGGTCGAAGGCGTTCGGGTCGAAGCCGGGGGAAGAGGCCATCGCCAGCACCCGGCCCGTGTTCATCTCCAGGGCCACCACCGCGCCTTTGAACCCGGCGATGGCCTCCTGGGCGGCGAGCTGCAGGTCGCGGTCCAGGGTGGTGTAAATGGCCTGCGAGGGGGCGGCCTGGCGCTCGGCCAGGCGGGTGACCTGCACGCCGTCGGAGTTGAAAATATAGAGCGAGCCGCCGCGCTGCCCCGCCAGGTACTGCTCTCCCCAGGACTCGAGGCCTTCGCGGCCCACGCGCTCGTCCTGCCGGTAGCCGCGGCGCTTCCACTCCTCCACCTCCTCGGCCTGGATGGCGCTGACGTAGCCGACCAGGTGCGGGGCAATGCCGCCGTCGAAGTAATAGCGCGATTTATAGGGGCTCAGGCGCAGGCCGGAGAGGTTGGAGAGCACGTTGAAGCGGTTGGCCACCCGGTCGGCGGGCACTTCGGCCAGCGGCAGGTACCAGAACGAGCCGGCGGGCCAGTTGGCGTAGCGGGCCCGGATGGTGTCCTCGCGCAGCCCGGTCAGGCGGAAGAGCTCGGCGAAGAGCTGCTCCTCCTGCTCCGGCAGGATCTCGTCGGGCACCAGGCCGATGGCGGTGGCGTCGGCCTGGGCCACCAGGGCGTGCCCGTTGCGGTCGTAGATATTGGCGCGGGCCGGGATGTAAGGGTCCATCGCCATGTAGTTGCCGCCCGCGAGCTGCGGGTGGACCAGGGTGTCGTCCCACTGGATCTTCCACTGCCCGCCCTCCAGGCTCAGGTTCATAATGGTGTCGGCGCTGACGTCCCCCACCAGAACGCTGTGCAGGGTCACGGCATAGCTGACCTGGGCGCTGTCGGGGTCGGCCACAAAGGAGCCGCGCAGCTCGTAGTCCACCCCGCTCAGGGCCGCCTCGGTGAAGACGCCCTGGTAATGTTTGACGAAGTCCTCCAGGCTGACGGCCGCCTGGCTGACGTTGGTGAGCAGGGCGTACATGCTCTCGTAATCCTCAGCCTGCCAGGCGTTCAGGTAGGCGGTCGCGGCCTCTTTGGGGTCGGGGACGCTGGTGACACGCACGTTGACCTCGCCGGGGGCCGAGGTCTGGGTGGCGGTGGGCGCGGCGGTGGGGGTGAGGGAGGGGGCGCGGGTGCAGCCGGTCAGGAGGGTGATCAGGACGGTAACAGAGAGCAAGCGACGGTAAATCTTCATAAGTGATTATGCGTTTATCCAGAATGTCGTTTTACGCCTCTGCGGGCGGGAGAACCCGGGCAGGGGCGCAGCAGCTTATTCTGAGA
>JAEWYL010000195.1 GCA_023395675.1 Chloroflexota bacterium
CCAGGGGACCTGGGGGCCGGGCAGCGGCAGCCCTGCCCGGCGCATCACCGCGTAGGCCAGCACCGCGATCAGCGGGTAGAGGAACAAAATGGGCAGGTACCAGGCCCGGTTGCGGATTTTTGGGTAATCCAGCGCCCGGCGGAAGAGGGCGCGCAGGCCTGCGGGCCCGGCCCTCCGGTACGTCAGGATGCAGGCGGCCACCAGCGGGACCACCAGCGCCAGGGCGCTGGCAGGCAGCTTCACGGGCAGGGGCAGCGGTCTCCCGCCGAACAGCCAGAAAGGGACGGTCAGGGCGGTGACAAGGACGAAATAATCCCTGACCGGCTCCTTCCTGCCGGCCCCAGATGAGGCCTCTACCGGGGGTTCCAGGCTCTCTTCCCGCACCGCTTCCGGCGCCTGTTCGCCCGCCGGGTCACTCGGGGGCTGCGTTTCGCCGGCGGGCCGGCGAGCCTGTCTGCGCCGCCTCAGCCACACCCCCGCCACCGCCGCCGCGCCCAATGCCGCCAGCCCGCCAAGCAGGGCTATCCCAGGGCTGCTGTTTCCCATACTCTCTTACGCTTACGGGCCGTCCGAAGATGCGCTCATGACTCCGTTTTGGAAGCTGATCCCGGCTGCGGTCACCCAGTCTCTACCCGAAACTTGTTGTGATGGGGGCGCAGCCCCCCATCACAACATAAAAATATATTTTCAGGATAGGTTCTGAGCGGTTGCGCAGCGATTGCGCATACTTCCAGCGGGCAGGTTATTCAGCCTTGATGTAGGTTTCCCCGTCATAAATCATGGCGGCCCACTGGTCCGGCCCGATCCTGGCCCAGGTGTCCTTGCCGTCGGTCCAGGTTTCCAGGATGTCCACTTCTTCACCCCGGACCAGCCCGCCCACACCCTGGGAGGTGGCGGAGTGATCCGCCCGGACGTGCAGGCTGCGCACCTGGACGACTCCCTTTTTCGCCCCGCCCGCTTTTTGGGCATTGAACCTGGCCTGGATATCCGCCGTCCTCTCGGCTGCGGTCTTATCCGGGCCGGCGCTTCCGGCTGCAGGCTCCTGCTCCGGGCGCTTCAACGGTTCGGCAGACCTTTTCATATCCTCGTCCATACACTCCCTCCTTTATTTGAACAGGGTGAAATCAACTCTCGCCTTATTATAGCCTGAGAATGGTCATTTGAGCTGCAGTTTCAAATTTCCACCCCGCTGCGCGCTTCCAGCTCTTCCAGCAGCCGTTTCTGGTTCCATTCCGGAAACTCCCGGATCACTTCCGCTGCCAGGCTCACCGCCTCTTCCGGCCCGACCTGCTCCGCCCAGGCGTGCAGGTCCTGGACCAGCACCCGCGCCTGCGCTGCCTTCAACACCTCGGGCCAGTACAGGTTGTACATCCTGGCGTAGCGCTCCCCGTAGCCCTGCAGCCGCTGGTTTACGCTCTCGAAATAGGCGAGCAGGTCCAGGTCGTCCTGGCGCGTTTTCTCATCCGCCAGCTCCAGCGCCAGCCAGAATGCCAGGGTGCTCTGCTCGCCGGGGACCGTCAGGCTGGAATTCTTCCTCGGAGTCCAGGTGGTGTGCGTATCCAGCACTTCGGGGAACTGCACCCAGTGGCCCCCGGCCTCGTACCAGGCCTCTTTGCGGATCCCGGCGGTTGAGATCACCTGACCATCGCCGGGAGGCCAGAGGCGGGGTTGGAAGGGGAGCCGCTGCAGGGCGTAGCGGCTGCGCATCCAGGCGCGGGCCGCCAGGTAAGCGGCGGTCCGCTCCAGGCGCGCTCGTTCCGGGCCATCGACGTCGTTTCGATACAGCCAGACGAGCTGGTTGGACAGGTAGGAACCGCTTCCATCCGGAATGAGCAGCAGGTCGCCGCTCCAGACCAGCTCGCTTAAATAGGGCGCCACCACCACGTAGCGTGGGGGCTGCTCGCCCAGGCGCGCCGCGATCTTCCCGGCCGCCTCCGCGATCAGGCTTGCCCTCGCGGTATGCTGGCTGCCTGCCAGCGGGGCGACCGCCACCGTGCTGCCGCCCACGGAGGACCGCTTCTCCGGCAGGAAGGCCAGCAGGCCCTGGGGCAGCGGCCCTTCCCAGGTGACCGCTCCGTCCTGAATGGGGATGGAGGCGGCCGCTTCCCCGCCCGTGGGGCGGAGGGTCAGCCTGTTCTGAACTGCCTGGTGCGGCGCGGAGGACCAGGGCCAGGGCCGCCAGTCCCCATCCCGCAGCAGGAAGCCGCCCTGGGAGATCACCAGCGCTTTAAGCGGCGCCGGCGCGTAGAGATAAGGGACCGTCCCAGGCCCGTCGGAGAATTTCCAGCGCAGTTCGAGTTCCAGAGAGGAGATTTGCAGCCTGCCTTCCCAGGCCAGGTCGAGCTGGACCCGGCCCTCGTTTTCGAGGGGCAGGCTCAGCACCACGCTGTCGCCCAGGCGGCGGGCGGGCAGGTCCGCGCCGGAGGCCTCACGGGCGTAAACCAGCTCCAGGCCCGGGTTCAGGCGCAGGACCAGCTCAGGTTCAGCCGGTTTCCCGGCGCGGCTCAAGCTGAGGCGGCTGGCGCCCGAGAGGGCGCCGGTCGACGCGTTCACGCTCACCTCCGCCTGGTGGCTGTTCACGATCCAGGCGTCGATCTGCGGGTCGTAGGGCGAGACCGGGACGGCATAGGTAGAGGCGGCCTGTGAGTTCAGGGCATAGCCGCCTGCCGCCGCCAGGGCGCCGGTCATCACCAGCGCCGTCAAGGCCAGCCAGCGCGGCACGGCTCGCCGCCGGTCTGTGAGCAGGGATAGCGCCAGGCCCAGGACAGCCGCCAGCAGCCCCAGGCCCAGGAACCAGGCGCCCATCCCGGTCACCCGTTCCTGCGACAGCCCCAGCCCCAGGGTGGGCGAGAACCTCAGGTCCTGAAAAAAGATATTGTAAAAAGCATCCTGCTGCATGGGGGTGCTCGCTTCCATAAATACGGGGAGAACGATCACCTGTGCGACGACCAGCAGCCACAGCAGGGTCCAGATGAACCACAGCGGAGAGGGCCTGGCGCGCCGCACCAGCACGGCAAGCAGGAAGACCAGGAACAGGCCGACCGTGTTGGCGAGCAGCAGGAAAGCCAGGCTGGCAGGCCAGATCCAGAAAGTGTAGGTGTTGGAGATGGACTGGCTGGCCGAGGGGATCAGGCAGCTCGCCAGGAACCAGCCGGCGATCTGTACCAGGCTCCCGGGCAGCAGGCCCAGCCACAGCCCGGCCAGCACCCCGACCCGGCGGGCCAGCGGCCCGGAAGGCCGGCGCGCCTCCTCCAGCAGCGGCGCGCCGACCAGGTAAGGGATCGCCAGGTAAAGCAGCACCAGCGCGGCCGGGATGGGCGGGCCAAAGCTGGACAAAGAGATGGGGATCAGGAGCAGGACCTGGATCAGCCAGTAGGTGCGCCGAGACCAGGTCTGGCGGGCTTCGGTGATCGCGGCATTCAAAAAAGCAGCCATTTCAACCTCCCCTATTTCGAGACTCTCTCGTTTCGTTGGTGAGTTTTGTTTTCTGAGTGATCGCGGGAGGCAGTCCCACAACCCCTCAGAATACCTCTCCTCCGGTATCGGCGAGAAGACTATTCAGCATGGTTCCGGTCTTGAGAAGCGCTGCGTGTGCTGCAGCACCGAGCGCGCTCGCATGATCGATCTGGAGAAGGAATGCCGCGCGAGGCCATTGCGATCCTACCCCCATCCAGGCAGTACCGGGTTTTCGGATCGGTTCCTGGTTAGATTGTATGTCCGGCGGGGGACAAAGTCAAGCGAGATCCGGCGCGCTCAGGAAATCACCTCTACCCGGGCCCCGGGCGGCGGGATAGTCGGCCCGGTAGCGGTATTCCCATTCCATCTGCAGGCTGGAAAACCTGCTGCGGGCGGTATACAGGAGCTCAAGCAGGTCTTTCAAGTTCATCCTCTCACTCCCTGCGCTGCGGCGCGCGTCCTGATCTGTGATCTGATCATTATACGGTTCTGTGGAGTGTTTGCCGCCCCAGCGGGCGGCGGGCGGGTGCAGGCTCTGCCGCCCCTACCGCAGCAATCATTCCTGAGAAAACCGTGCTGAAATGCGGCACTCCTGGTTATTTCAGGACAGGTTCTATGCTATATTTGGGCGGGAGGTAATGCATGAAACGTGCTCTCGAAATTCGCACATACACTTTGAAACCCGGAGCCGGCCCTGCCTTTCACAACCTGTTCGTCAAACAATCGCTCCCGATGCTCAAGCGCTGGGAGATAGACGTGGTCGCTTACGGCCCTTCCCTGCACGACAGCGACGCCTACTACCTGATGCGCTCTTATGCCGACCTGCGCGGGATGCGGCAGAGCGAGGCCGCGTTCTACGGCAGCGATGAGTGGCGGCAGGGGCCGCGCGAAGCCATCCTCGCGCTGATTGACAGCTACACCTCCATCGTCATCGAGGCGGACGAGGCCCTGCTCCAGCAGCTGCGAAAGAAGGTCGCTTCCGGGCAGAGCTGATCCAGCCGGCGGGCGCCGGGCCGCAGTTCAGGCCCGTTTCGAACGCATGGCTTTCAGGACCTTGACCCCGGCAGCGTTCTTCCCGCTCACGATCTCCTGGTACTCCTGCGACTCCATGGGGCAGAGCGCCACCCGGCCCTCCCGGTCGAAGAGCAGGCCCCAGCCGTAGCGTTTCGGCAGGGGCGAGGCGCGCAGGCAGGCCTGCGGCCTGGAGAAGAACTGCTCGCGCAGCCGGGCGATCTCCTCCTGCGGGAGAGCCTCCGGCAGCTCCTGCCGCTGCAGCCAGGTGCGGAACAGCACCTCCTCCTGGGTAAAGACGTACGGGCTGCCGGACAGCATGCGGTACTGGAGCAGCGCGACGGTCAGCTTCCCGCCGCGCCCTTCCGGTTCGATGCTGTGTGCGACCGGGCAGTCGTCCGCCGCTGTGATCAGGGTATGGTAATAGTTCAAATCCATCCGGTTTCCTCTCCCCACTTGCCCACAATAAACCGGGACACTCCCGCCGGCTCCGGGCCCTGCCTCAATCCAGCGTATCGAACTGCAGCCCGGGGAGCTGCTCGGCCGAGTAGCGCAGGTAAAACGGCTCGCTGAAGAGGGCCACGTAGCGCTGCTCTGAATCCCGGGCCAGGATCACGTTGCTCTTGCTGGGGAGGCGCTCGATCAGCTCCTCAGGCCCGGTGACCCAGCGCGCCAGCTCCAGGGCCAGCGGTTCGATCATGGTGGGCACCGAGTACTCGTTCTCCAGGCGCGCCTGGACCACGTCGAACTGCAGCCTCCCCACCGCGGCCAGGATGGGCTCGCGCTTAAAGGCGTTCACATTGTGCAGCACCTGCACCGCGCCCTCGCTTTCCAACTGCCGCAAACCTTTCTGGAACTGCTTCTGTTTGCTCAAATCGGTGTTCCGCAGCAGGGCAAAATGCTCCGGCTGGAAGCGGGGAATGGAATTGAATTTCACCCTCCTGCCCGCGCAAAGCGTATCCCCGATGGCAAAATCGCCGTTGTTCGGGAGCCCCACCACATCGCCGGGGTAGGCCTCGTCAATAATCTCGCGTTCATTAGCGAACAGCTTGTACGGGCGCTGCAGGCGGAGGGTGTCTCCGGAGCGGGTGTGGGTCACGCTCATGCCGCGCTCGAACCGCCCGGAGCAGACGCGCAGAAAGGCCACGCTGTCACGGTGTTTCGGGTTCATATTGGCCTGGATTTTAAAGACAAAGCCCGAAAATTCGGGGTTATCCGGGGGGACAGGGCCCGCGTCGCTGGCATAGGGCTGCGGGGGCGGGGCGATGGCGGTGAAAGCTTCCAAAAACAGGCCCACCCCGAAATTGGTGAGCGCGCTGCCGAAAAACACGGGCGTCTGTTCCTCATCCAGCACCCGCCGGTGGTCGAAGACCATCCCCAACCCGTCCAGCAGGGCGATCTGCTCTTCCAGCTGTCTGAAGCGAGCCTCGTCCAGCAGGCCCCTGGCGCGCAGGTCGCCCAGCCCGACGAATTCCTCCGGGGCGATGCGCTCGTTGCGCTCGATGCGCTGGAACAGATACACTCCCTCCGAGCGGCGGTCGTACACGCCCTTGAAATGTGGCCCGTCGCCCAGGGGCCAGTTCATGGGTACCGGCTCCATCCCCAACAGCTCCTGGATTTCGTCCAGCAGCTCCAGCGGGTCCCGGGCCGGGCGGTCCATCTTGTTGATAAACGTGAAAATGGGGATGCCCCGCCTGCGGCAGACCTCGAACAGCTTGCGGGTCTGCGGCTCGATGCCCTTGGCTGCGTCCAGCACCATCACGGCGCTGTCCACCGCCGACAGGGTGCGGTAGGTGTCCTCCGAAAAGTCCTGGTGCCCGGGGGTATCCAGCAGATTGATCACGAAATCCCGGTAGGGGAACTGTAAAACGGTGGATGAGATGGAGATGCCGCGTTTGCGTTCCATCTCCATCCAGTCCGAGGTGGTGGAGCGCTGGTTGCGCCGGGCGCGCACGTTCCCTGCCAGCTCAATGGCATTGCCGTACAGCAGCAGCTTTTCGGTGAGGGTGGTTTTACCCGCATCCGGGTGCGAAATAATGGCAAACGTGCGCCGGGAGGCGATTTCCGGCTCCCACCCGGCCTGGAGCTTGAGTTGGTTCAACGAAGCAGTTGCATTCATCGGCGGCTTTCGACCTGTTCCTGCGATACCTTTACAATATGATCTGCCCGCTCCCGGCATGAACCCGGCGGGCAGGACCTGCGTTTCGATTGCAGCGTGCCTGTGGAACTTTTCCTGGGAAGCCCCCTGGACTGCAGGGCGGGCCTGCAGGGAGCCAGCTCACCGGCGCTGATTCAACAAGGCCGTATTTTACTATGTAAATCGGAGTATGGGATAAGGGCTTTGTTTAGT
>JAEWYL010000226.1 GCA_023395675.1 Chloroflexota bacterium
CGTGTACGCCCTCTCCACCAGCGGTGAGATGCGCCTGGCGGCCCGCAGGATTCTGATCGGGCTGGGCCCGGGGGGCGAGCTGGTGTCTTATCTGATGCTCGAGCTGGAGGGGGCCGGTGGGGAGGAGCGGGACCTCAAGCCGCCCTCAGACCAGATGATGTTTTTGCTTTTCCTGGCTCTCTCGGCCTTTATGATGGTTAATCAAAGCGAGGCGGCGCTGGAGGAAACCGGCGAGCGCAAAGCCCGCATCGGTTAGGGCAGGTCTGTCCCTCAGCGCTTCGCGCCTTCATCGCGGACGGCCGGTTTTTGCCTGCCCTGCAGCGCATGAGGCTTTTCCAGGCCTGCTCTCCGGCGGCCCACGGCCTGGGCCAGCCCTCGTAGGCCGTGCAGCAGCCCGGAAAGCTCGTCTTCTTCCAATTCCTGCATACATTCAACCAGCAGTCTTAACCGCTGCTCCTGAGGCCCCCCGATCAATTTTTCGCCCTGGGGGGTGAGAGCTACCAGGGTGCGGCGGCGGTCGCGCGCGTCCTCCTCTCGCTGCGCCAGCCCCTGCTCCACCAGCCCCTGCACGAGGGTACTCGCCGCGGGCCGGCGGATGCCGACCTTATCTGCCAGCTCGCTCACGGTCTGCGCTCCGTAATAGGTGAGCAGAAAAATGGTCTTCGCTTGCGATAGGGTTAAATCGGCGGAGATCCAGGTGGGCAGGATCGAGAGCCGGAGCACATCGTTCAGGGCCAGGTAGGCACTGGCGGTCTCCTGTGCCAGTTTCCGGCGGGTGTGTTGGTCGCTTCTGTCTTCTTGCATCCCGTACTCCTCCCACTAATCACACTTTACTCACCAGGCCCCGGCTGCCGTCCACCCGGACGCGCTCGCCGTTCCGGAGCACCTGGGTGCCGTTTATGGTGCCCATCACCGCCGGGATGCCGTACTCGCGGGCGACGATCGCCGCGTGCGAGGCTGGGCTGCCGCTGTCTACCACCACCGCCGCCGCCCGGCCAAAGAGCGGCGTCCAGGAAGGGTTCGTGTAAGGCGCTACCAGGATTTCTCCCAGACCCAGTTTATCGAAATCGGCGCTGCTCAGGATGACGCGAGCCGGCCCCTCGGCTGTGCCCGGGCTGCCGGCGATGCCGCTCAACAGGGCGCCGGCGGCAGCGGCGGGCTGCGGGAGGCTGCGCGGGTCCACCAGGGGGCGCCCTTCCAGCCCCGCCCGGAGCGCGTTCCTGCGACTGGCCGTCTCCTGCAGGGTAGAGGCCTGCGCGGGCGTGAGGGGGAAGCCGCGCACGCCGGCCAGTTCTTCCAGCATCAGGTGATAGACCTCCTCCGGGGTCTCCAGCACGCCCGCCTGTACCAGTCTCCGGCCCAACTCCAGGCAGCGCCGCCGGATGATGGGCATCGCCAGTGTGGCGTAGAAATGTGTATCCTCCCGGATCTGCACCACGGCGCGCGCCCGGGTCAGCAGCCCCAGGAATGCCGCGCGCAGCGGGCTGAATTTCAGCAGCGGGCTGAGCAGCACCTCCTCGCGCGCAGCCTGCCAGGCCTCTTGCTGCTGCGGCACAGGAGCAGGCGCGTGGGCGGAGAAACTTTTCAACAGGCCGAGGACCATCTCCGGGGCGTCCTTCCAGGTGGGCAGGAGCGAGGTGCTGATCACCGTCTCACGATGCCCGAAACGCGCCAGAAAGCCGTCCAGCCTGCTCAGGAGGTCCCGGCCCTCAGCCGTCTCCTGCAGGGCAGTGTGGAGCGCCTCCGGGGGTTGGGCGGCGAAGAGCGCAGCCAGCGCCGGCTGCGCGCGAATGTGACCTGCCAGCGCTTCCAATGCCCCGTTCATCTCCAGGGTCTTGTTCTCCACGCCGGAGAGCAGGACCCCCAGGTGACGGGAGCGGCCTAGCACCGCCAGCAGGAGGCCCAGCCTCAGCGCAGCAAAGGCCGCGCCGGGGAAGTAGCGCCGCCGTATCTCCCCCGCTGCCAGGAACGGGATTTCGCGGGCTGCGCGCAGGTCTTCCAGCAGCTCCTGCCAGGAGAGGCTGCTTGGGTCGCGCTCCTCCAGCTCGCGCGTCCGGGCATAGGCGCCCTCCAGCAGTGCATCCGCCTGCCAGTGCAGGGGGTTATAACGGCGCAGGTTGGAGATCAGGCGCAGCGGGGTGGTCAGGGTTCTCCAGGGGGGGCGGGGGAGGTGAGGCCGGTAAGTGAGCACGATCCCATCCTCCACCTGGAGCAGTACGCCGAAATCCCATCGAAAACCGAGAAGGTCGAAAACAGGCTCGACCGCGCTGCCCAGACCCGGCAGCCAGGTGTCCAGGTCGAGCGGGTAGGGACGCACCGGCAGCATTTCTACGAAATTGCTGAGCAGTAGACGCTGCAGCCGGTTGAAGCGCGGCGGCGGTTCCGGCAGGGCGGTCATCGGGCGCGCCTGCAGGATAAACAACTGCCCGTCCGCCCAGGCCCATTCGATATCCTGCGGGCGGCCGAACAGACGCTGGATCTTTTCCCCGGTCCGGGCCAGCCGCAGCAGCGCGCCTCGGGAGAGGGTTAGCCCCGCTCCAGCTTCCGGGCCGCGCACGGTTTCGGTCCCGCCGGAGGCCAGCGCCCGCACGGCGACTTCTCGCCGGCCCTCCTGCTGCAGGATGACGCGCCAGCCCAGGCGCTGCCGCTTCAAGACAAAATGATCGGGCGTGGTCAG
>JAEWYL010000248.1 GCA_023395675.1 Chloroflexota bacterium
GCCGAAAACCGCCGGTCCCTCGCACGCTGTATTCCGGTAATATGGAATCGCGCCGCTCAGGCGCGCAAGGGCGGGTGAACGGTTAAACCTGAACCTCTCGGACCGCTCTGGCAATGGCTTCAATATAGGCCGGGCTGCTTCCGCAGCATGCCCCGACGATGCGCGCTCCCTGCTTGACGAAAGCAGCGATATGCCCGGCGAACGCTTCCGGCCCGGTATCGTAGACCGGTTTTCCCTCAACCATCTTCGGCAGCCCGGCGTTGGGCTTGGCGATCAGCGGCGCCCCGGGCAGTACCTGGCCCATCTGGCTCAAGGCTTCGTCCACCACCTGCAGTCCTTCACCGCAGTTCGCCCCTACGGCAGACACCCCCAGAGCCCACAGTTCTTCCGCCGCCTGGCCGGCGCTCGCCCCCATCATGGTGCGGCCTTTTTTGCGGAAAGTGAGCGAGCACAGTACGGGAAGGCTGCTGACCCGGCGCGCGGCCGTGAGCGCCGCCTTCGCCTCTTCCAGGTCCATCATCGTCTCGATCCACAGTAAATCCACGCCAGCCTCCACCAGCGCCGCGGCCTGCTCCGAGTAGGCCTCCACAGCCATTTCGAACTCGAGCGGGCCGAAAGGCTTCATCAGCTCCCCGGTCGGGCCGATATCCCCCGCCACATACGCCCGGCCTGAACTTGCCTGGCGCGCTAGCTCGACCCCGGCGCGGTTCAGCTCCACCGCCCGCCCCGAGATGCCCGCCTTCTCCAGCTTGATACGGTTCGCCCCAAATGTGTTGGTCAGGATCACCTGGGAGCCGGCTTCCACGTAGCCGCGGTGCAGGGCCAGGATGGCCTCAGGATTTTCAATATTCCACAGATCGGGCGGGGTTCCACTTGGCAGCCCGGCCTCCATCAAAAAAGTCCCTGCCGCCCCATCGGCTACCAGGACACTGCCGCTGGCAAGATAATCGCTGAACGAAGTCTGAGAAGGGGAAAATTCCTGATTGGTCATGGAGGTTCCTTTTCCAGCACGGGAAAGCTGGAGGCCTGTTGAAGGTGATAACTGAGGTTTCGATTTGCAGCACCAGCCGGCTGGTGCACCTGATTATACATCCGGAGCAGCGGCTTCCGGGGTTTATTCTGCTGCCAGCTCCGGAAAAGCGCGCTGCAGGGCCAGCACCGACTGCTCCTTGTCTTTCACTTCGAGCATGATATCCAGCTCCAGGTCACGCACCTGGGATAGAAAGGCGCCGAACACCTCCACATCGACCTGCTCCGAGTGCGCGCCGGGAGGTTTCCCGGGACGCTGGTCGGAATAATGGAGCTTGGGCCTGCCATCCTCCATGCCCCAGGTGGCCGCGGCCCGCTCTACGAGCTGCCGGAGCCCGAGCGCCGGAAATGACGGGTTCCAGCGGTGATGGAACACGTCAAAAACCACGGGCACCCCAGTCGCGGCTGAGATGGTTAAGGTATCCTCCAGGGAATAGCTTTTCTCATCGTTCTCAACGACCAGCCGGGCCCGGGTTGGGCCCGGCTGGGTCTGGTAGTTCTCGAGAAAGCGCTGCAGGCTGGCCGGCTTATCTCCAAAAACGCCGCCCACGTGCAGAACGATCTTGTGGCTTGCATCCACGCCCAGGGAGTCCAGAAAACGGGCATGATAGACCAGTTCCGAGACGCTTGCCTGCACCACTTCAGGCCGGAGAGAGTTCAAAACCGTGTACTGGCCGGGATGCATAGAAACGCGCATCCCATTCGCGTTGATCAGCGCCCCGATCCGCCTCAGGGCTTCAGCGTGGATCTCCCACCACGGTTCCTGGTTCACCGGGTGAGAACCGAACGGGATAATCTCGGAGGAGATCCGGAACAGCCGGATATGGTGCTCCAGGTTCCAGTGGAGGATCTCTTCGAGGGCGGTCAGGTTCTGCCCGGCGATCTCCAGGATCCGGTCCGGTGTAGCCCGGTTCAAGCGGCAGGTGCGGTTTGGAGACTGCAGCAGGGTATTAATACAAGCATACCCGATGCGGATACTCAAATCATTCTCAAGCTTCCATCAAAGCGATAAACTGTTCACGATCCAGCGTCTCGACCTCCAGCAGTTCCGAGGCGATAGATTCAAGCTTATCACGTTTTTCCAAAATGATGCGCCGGGCCTCGGTATAACAGGTGTCCAGAATATCCTTTAAAGTGTCGTCAATGGTCTCGTAAGTCTTCTGAGAACCCTGGGGCATCGAGAACAGGGAGTAGCTGTTCTGCTCGAAAACGCGCAGGCCGGTGCGCGGGTCCATCCCCAGGCGCAGGACCATCTCCTCCGCCAGTTGCGTAGCGACTTTCAGGTCATTGGACGCGCCGCTGGTGATGTCATTGAACAAGATCTCCTCCGCCGCGCGGCCGCCCAGCAGTCCGGTGATACGCGCCAGGATCCGGCAGCGGGACATAAACATCGTGTCCTCCTCGGGCAGGGCCATGGTGTAGCCGCCCGCCTGACCGCGAGGGATGATGGTCACTTTGTAAACCGGGTCGCAGCCTTTCGTCTCGTGCATCACCAGGGCATGCCCGGCCTCGTGGTAAGCCACGATCTCTTTTTCGTCTTTACTCATGACGTGGCTCTTGCGGGCCACGCCGCCGGCGATGTGTTTCTCGATCGCCTCCTCAAAATCCTGCATCTGGATGGCTTCGTGCCCGTTGCGGACGGCGCTGATGGCCGCTTCATTCACGATATTTGCCAGATCGGCGCCAACCAGGCCCGGGGTCGCTTTCGCCAGATTCGCCAGGCTGACGTTCTCGGCCAGCCGTTTTCCCTTCACGTGGATGCGCAGAATCTCCTCGCGTCCTTTCACATCCGGGCGGTTAATATGCACCCGGCGGTCGAAGCGACCGGGGCGGGTCAGGGCGGAATCGAGCACATCCACCCGGTTTGTTGCCGCCAGCACCACCACCCCCTCGGCGCCTTCAAAACCATCCATCTCGACCAGGAGCTGGTTGAGTGTCTGGTCCTGCTCCATCTCCGCCCCGCTTTCTGAACGGTGCCTGGAACGACCAACCGCATCAATTTCGTCAATAAAGACGATGCAGGGAGCTTTTTTGCGGGCCTTCTGGAACAGCGCGCGTATGCGGCTGGCCCCGACGCCCACAAATACCTCGGTGAATTCCGAGCCGGAGGTGGCGAAGAAGGGCACCCCGGCCTCGCCGGCCACCGCTTTGGCGGCCAGGGTCTTGCCGCAGCCCGGGTCGCCAACCATCAGCACGCCGCGCGGCATTTTGGCGCCCATCGCCGCGTACCTGTCGCCTTCCTTGAGGAATGTGACGATATCACGCAGTTCCTGGAGGTTGTCATCCAGGCCGGCGACATCCACAAAACGCAGAGAGGGGACCTCCGTCTCCTCGAAGTTTTTCTTTCCCCAGCGGTCCGTTTTCGTGGAGCGCACGGTGACGAAGACCGCCGCGCCAATGACTGCCAGGATCAGAAACAGGCCCACCATATTGACGTTGCCGGTTGTGGTGGGTCTTGCGATCGAAAACTCGACTTTCGAGAGTTCTTTTACGTGCACACCCAACAGATTCAGCTGGTTCAGAAGCGGGGTGCTCGGGTCGCGCAGCCCTTTCTCGGTGGTCCCGTCAGCATAGTGAATAATCATTTCACCGGCAGTCATGGTGTCTTCGATCTTCACCACCTGGCCGAGATTAATACTGTTCGCGACTTCGCTCAGGGAAACCAGTTCCGGCTGCTCGACTCTGGAACCCATGATGGCGGCAGCAGTGAAAATCAAAGCGATGCACAACACCCCTGCCAGAATCCATAACCGGTTAGTAACCGGTTTTCGTCCGGAATTATTCTCTCGGTTCATTTACTAGTAATCTCCGCTGGCTTAATGGTTGGGACTAGGATGGGCACACTAAACGTAATAACGCTGGAGAGCGGGTTTATGTTACTGCACAGACTTGCGAATTAGGAGTAGGAAGGGGAATTTTAACCGGAAAAAGGCAGGTTTCCATAACCAAGTTGCTAACAATTATGTAAACTCCGCAACGTTTTTTCATCTCAGGTGTATAGGTATATTTACCTTCCCGCTGTTCTACGAGCCTCCTTCATTCAAATACAGGGTTATCGTCTCCTCCTGGCAGGCAGCAGAGCCGCTGCGGTAGACTTTTCTTCTTTAACGATGAATCAAGGCAAATTTCGGCCGGCAGCCGAGCCTTTTATGCTAAAATTTTCCGCATGTCCACGCGCGTTGTCTTCATGGGTTCACCTGAGTTTGCCCTGCCCACCCTGCAGGCGCTGGCCGAAAATTACCAGGTCGTGGGGGTGGTCACACAGCCCGACCGCCCTTCGGGCCGGGGCCGGAGCCTCACCCCTCCCCCGGTGAAAGTGCTGGCAGAGTCACTCCAACTGCCCGTCATCCAACCGGAGCGCCTGAAAGAACCCGGCGCCATGGAACAGCTCGCAGCATGGCAGCCGGAAATGATTGTAGTGGCGGCCTTCGGGCAGATCCTGCGGCGAGCTGTACTGGACCTTCCGCCGTTTGGCTGCATCAACGTACATGCCTCGCTGCTGCCCCGCTGGCGGGGAGCCGCCCCTATTCAGGCCGCGCTGCTGCACGGCGATGCAGAAACCGGCGTGACGATCATGAAGATGGATCCCGGGGTGGATACGGGCCCGCTGCTCAGCCGGCGCGCCGGGCCGGTCCTCCCTGACGACACAGCCGCTTCTCTGAGCGCGCGCCTGGCCCGTACCGGGGCGGAACTCCTGATCGAAACCCTCCCCGCTTACCTCCAAGGAGAGATCGAGCCCCAGCCCCAGGATGAGGCCGGAGCCACGTACGCCCCCATGCTGAAGAAAGAGGATGGGCGGCTCGATTTTTCCGCGGGAGCGCAGGAGCTGGAACGCCGCGTGAGAGCCTTCAACCCCTGGCCCGGCGCTTTCACCCACTGGCGGGGTGGGCTGTTAAAAGTGCACCAGGCGCTGGCATCCGACAGCCCCTCTCCAGGTTCCGGGCGCAGGTTGGTCTGGAACGGGCTCCCGGCAATCGGCACCGGCCGCGGCATTCTGGTGCTCGAGGAAGTGCAGCCGGCAGGCAAACGGCCAATGCCGGGTAAAGTGTTCCTGGCCGGAGCGCGTGAATGGGCCAACGGGGACCAGCCCCGAGGCTGACCGGGTAGCGGGGGACAGGGATAGAATGGCAAATACAAAACCAGGGAAAACTTACCAGATCACTCTCCTGCGCCACGGCCAGTCGGTGGGAAACTTCGAGCAGCGCCACCAGGGGCAGGCCGACTTCCCCCTGACCGAAACGGGGATGGAACAGGCCCGCGCTTTAGCCCGCTGCTGGAAAGCCGAGGCGCGGCATTTCGACTGGATTATCAGCAGCCCGCTGCAGCGCGCCCGCCAGACGGCCGAGATCGTCGCCGCCGCGCTCGAGCTCCCGGTCGAATTCGATCCGGTCTGGCTGGAGAGGGATAACGGGCTCTTCTCAGGCCTGACGATGCAGGAAGCCGCCGTGCTCCACCCGCGCCCTCCATTCATTCACCCTTACCTCCCGTTCGGAGGCACCGGGGAGGGGATCCAGGCCCTGTACCTGCGCGCTGGCCAGGCGCTGCAGAGCCTGATGCGCCGCCCGGCGGGGAAGTATCTGATCGTCTCTCACGGAGGGCTGCTGAATATGTTTCTGTATGCCGCGCTGGGCATGGTCCCCCAGGCGAACTTTCACGGGGCGCGCTTCCGCTTCAGGAACACGGCCTACGCGGTGCTCCAGTATGACCCGAACCATCACGATTGGATGCTCGAGCGCCTGAACGAGCGCACGCATTGGCCGGAACACGCGGACAACGATTGAGGAACGGAAGAATCTGTTATGCACGAGATTTTTCTTTTACGTCACGGCGAGTCGCTGGGGAACCAGAACCGGCTGCATCAGGGCCAGGCAGATTTCGACCTGACTGAAACAGGGCGCGCCCAGGCCCAGGCCCTGGCCTCCCGCTGGCAGCAGGAGGGCCGCCGCTTCGACCAGATCATCACCAGTCCTCTGAAGCGGGCGGTCCAGACAGCCGAAATCCTCGCCGCCGCTCTCGAGCTGCCGGTCCAGGTCGATTCGGATTGGATCGAGTACGATATCGGCCTCCACACCGGCCTGGAGCCTACCCTGGCCCAAGAGCGCTTCCCCAACCCCGCATTTATGACACCTTACGACCGGATCGGCGGGACGGGGGAGAGCCGCTGGGAGAATTTCCTGCGCGCAGGCAGGGCTGTGCTTTCCCTGGTTAACCGCCCGCCAGGCTGCTACCTGGTGGTCTCGCATGGCGGCTTCCTCAACCTGGTGATGTACGCCGTCCTAGGGCTGGTCCCCCATGCCGATTTCCAGGGACCGCGTTTCTCACTGCGGAATACTGCTTTTATCCACCTGCGCTACTCCCCCAAACAGCACAGGTGGCGGCTGGTCAGGTCGAACGATCACGCTCACTGGCCGGATCAGGAGGATGACCTTCACCTCGACCAGGACCCGAAAGCCGCTTTTCAACCCACAGCGGCAGCGCCGGAGCCTCGGGCTGAGTTTGTGATCCGGCCTGCGAGGGAGGCCGACCTGCCTGCCCTGGCTTCCATCCATACCTCGATCCACGAGCCGCACGCCCGCGCCCTGCCCGAAATTTTTCGCCCGGTCCTGCCTGAGCAGATCGAACCCTATCTGGCGTCATTTCTCAACCAGCCGGAGATGGGGCTGTTTCTGGCCGAGCAGGAGGGGACCGTGATCGGGTCGGCCGGTGTGCTGCTCCGGGAGGCGCCGGACACGCCTGGTTTCCAGCCCCGGCGTTTTGCGGTGGTTGACTTTATCGGCGTCCACCCCGGGTTCCGGAGGCTGGGGGTAGCCCGGGCATTAATGGAGCACGTCCAAGGCTGGTCTCAGGCATCCGGGGCCGGGCAAATCGAACTGAACGTCTGGGAGTTCAACTCCGGCGCCGTTCGCCTGTACGAGGAACTCGGCTACAGCCGGGTCATGCGCAGAATGTGGAAACCGCTGCAATGAGAGAGCCGCTGCGGTTTCTCGCCTTTGGAGCCGGCGGTGTAGGGACCTACGTCGGCGGCAGCCTGGCGCTGCACGATCACCCGGTGGTCTTTCTGGAGCGCCCGGAGGTGGCGGAGAGCCTGCAGAAGCGGGGGCTGCGCCTGCGGTTGGGCGGGCTGGAATACAGTCTCCCCAACCCGCATACCGCCGCCTCCCTGGATGAAGCGCTGAGCCAGGGTCCCTTCGATGTGGCCCTGTTTGCGCTGAAATCGTACGACACGGCGGCAGCCTTAGCCAGTATGGCGCCCTTCGCAGCCGAACTGCCCCCGGTACTGTGCCTGCAGAACGGGGTGGAAAACGAACCGGCGATCGAGGCCGCCCTGGGCCCCGGAAAAGCGATCTACGGTACGCTGACCAGCGCCATCGGGCGCCGGGCTGCCGGGGATATCGTCCTGGAGAGATTGAGGGGGATCGGGGTCGCCGCCGGGCACCCGCTCTCCGCTCGCCTGGTGGAGTCGCTGTCGGAGGCAGGGCTGAATGGGCGGCTGTATCCGGATGCGGGGAGTATGAAATGGTCGAAGCTGCTCACCAACTTGCTGGCGAACGCCACTTCAGCCATTCTGGATATGACCCCGGCGGAGGTCTTCGCCCATCCCGGGCTGTACAGGCTGGAGCTGGCCCAACTGAGGGAGACCCTGGCAGTCATGGAGGCGCAGAAGATGCGCCCGACAGACCTGCCGGGCACGCCGGTGCGCCTGCTGGCATTCGCCGTGCGGCATCTCCCGCCCGGCTTATCCAGGCCCCTGCTGCGCCGGGCCGTGGGGCAGGGCCGGGGCGGGAAAATGCCCTCTTTCCACATTGACCTGCACGCCGGGCGCGGGAAAAGCGAGGTGGGCTACCTCAACGGCGCGGTGTACCGCAGCGCAGCCCGCCTGGGCCTGCAGGCGCCCGCAAATGCAGTTCTGAACGATATCCTCCAGGCCCTTTCCCGGGGAGAACTGCCCCTGCAGGCCTTCGCGCGCAAGCCGGCGAAACTGCTGGACCTCTATTTCGAGCGGGCTGCGGTGCTCCCCAAATCAGCCTGAAATAACATCATAAAACAGGGGCAGCGGTTCAGCCGGGTCCTCGCTCCAGGTGTGGGCTTCCAACAGCGCGGCGCGTGCCGTGTCGAGCCCGGCCTCTGAGCGCGCGTGCACCGTGAAAAGCGGCTGGCCGGCTTCCAGGCGGTCACCAACCTTATGGTGGATCATGATCCCCACCGAATGGTCAATGCGGTCGCCTTTCTGCGCCCGTCCTGCGCCCAGCAGCACCGCCGTCTCGCCCACGATACGGGCATGAATCCCGTTCAGGTAGCCGGAGCGCGGCGCCGGGACCGTCTCTACCACCGCGGCGGCCGGGAGCAGCTCCGTCTGCTCGACATACCGCACATCCCCGCCCTGCGCCGCCACCAGGCGTTTAAAACGCTCCCACCCGCGCCCGTCTTCCAGCGCCCGCCGGGCGAGAGCCTTACCGGCCTCTGCGTCCCCGGCGATGCCGCCCAGGGCCAGCATATGCCCTGCCACCACCAGGCAGTGCTCGCGGAAATCCTCCGGCCCGCCGCCCTGGAGGGTCTCGATCGCCTCCTTCACCTCCAGCGCGTTCCCGACCGCCTCGCCGAGCGGCTGGTTCATATCCGACAGGAGGGCCACAGCTTTACGCCCTGCCAGGTGCGCGATCGCCACCATCCGCTCCGCCAGTTCTCGCGCCGCCTCCAGGGACTGCATGAACGCCCCCAGACCGACCTTCACATCCAGCACAATGGCCTGCGCTCCGCCGGCAATTTTCTTGCTCATCACCGAGGAGGCGATCAGAGGGATGGATTGGACCGTGCCGGTGACGTCCCGCAGGGCGTATAATTTGCCGTCAGCCGGGGCAAGGTCGGCGCTCTGCCCGGTGAGCACCAGGCCCTCAGCCCGGAGCTGGTTGATAAACTCCTCGGTGCTCAGATCGGTGCGGTACCCGGGGATGGACTCCATTTTATCCAGAGTCCCCCCGCTGAAGCCCAGCCCGCGGCCCGACATCTTACCCACAGGCAGCCCGCAGGCCGAGACGACCGGCTCGACCACCAGGGTGGTCTTGTCGCCTACCCCCCCGGTGGAATGTTTATCCACCGCGATCTCCACCACCTGGGAGAGGTCCAGGATCTGTCCGGAATTTGCCAGGGCCAGGGTGAGATCGGTGGTCTCACGCGGGGTCATCCCGTTCAGCAGGACCGCCATGGCCCAGGCGGAAACCTGATAATCCGGGATATCGCCACGATTGAACCCCTGGATGAAAAAATCGATCTCTTCCCGGGCCAGTTCCTGGCGCTCGCTTTTTTTAATGATCACGTCTACCGCACGCATGGTCTCGCTCCGTATGGCTCTGTCTCGTGCGCCCGGTCCGGCGCAGAAATGCCGCGCCGGTTCAAGGCAGGTACCGCGCTTCTGCTCGCGTTCGCTTCCAGCTCCGATTATAACCCTCCCCAGGGGATGTACGCAGGTTCAGAGAAGGTCGAGGGCGCTTCCCGAAGGCAACTTTTTGAGAAGCCCGCCGAGCCCGAGCTGGAGGTAAAATTACGTGAGAATGGAAGAAGGGTGATATGATGTTGTACCGGGCGGCGGAGCCGCCAAGAACAACCAAAATTCTTCCCCGAATACCTTATCCCGAACCGAGGGTATAAACAAAAAATGAATGAGGAAAAAGGAATATCAATCCTTAATGTCCGGCCCGAACAGGCAACCGATTACGAGGAAGTGTTCCGCATCAACCAGGAAGCCTTCGGACGAGATAATGAAGCGCGCCTGGTCGAGGCCCTGCGCCGGCTGCCGGGGTTCATCCCCGAGCTTTCACTGGTTGCGGAGGAGGGCCGTCGCCTGCTGGGGCATATCCTGTTCAGCCCGGTGGTCATCGAGACAATATCGGGAGAGAGAGCCGCGCTGGCGCTTGCGCCGATGGCCGTCCTGCCCGAAGTGCAGAACCGGGGGATCGGCTCCACGCTGGTGCGCTCCGGGCTGAAGGCCTGCCGCCGCCTGGGGCACAATCTGGTGATTGTGCTCGGGCACCCGGAGTATTACCCGCGGTTTGGCTTCACCTTGGCCCGGGCGATGGGCATCGAAGCGCCTTTTCCCGTTCGGGACGAGGTCTGGATGGCGATCGAGCTGGAACCCGGGGCGGCGGAAGGACTGCAAGGAAGACTGCGCTACCCGGAGCCATTTCACACGGTTTGAGCCCTGCTTCGCAATCCCTGGCTGGCGGCGCCGCTCGGCCTGCGTTATTCCCTGGCAGGTGCGGGTAAGTTTCGGCTATGCGATCTCGCCGCTCTGGTGGTCAGGCTGGTCCGTGCCGAGGCCGGCTCAGCAGCCCGCGCGCCGTTTCCCAGACCTGGTCGAACATCTCCTCTGTGAGGCGCCCGGTCTGTGTGTTCTGCTGGCTGGGATGGTAAGAGACCACCAGCCAGGGCAGACCCTCGCCCATCTTATGCACCGCGCCGTGCCCGAAGTCCAGGCGCGGTATTGAATGCCCCATCCCCCGGTACAATTTCAAGGTATAGTCGAAAGCGATCTTGCCCAACACCACGATACATTCCAGGCCATTGAGCAGCGAGAGCTCCTCCCTCAGGTAGGGAAGGCAGTTTTCAATCTCTGCCGGGGTGGGTTTGTTGGCAGGCGGGGCGCAGCGGCAGACTGCGGCAATATACAGGTCGTGCAGCGCCAGCCCGTCGCCCCGGCGAACGGAGGTGGGCTGGTTGGCAAACCCGGCTTTATGCAGGGCGCGGAACAGAAAATCCCCGGAGCGATCGCCGGTAAAGACCCGCCCCGTGCGGTTGCCGCCGTGGGCTGCCGGCGCCAGTCCGACGACCAGCACCCTGGCCTCCCGGTCGCCCCAACCGGGGATCGGCCTGCCCCAGTATTCCTCGTCCCGGTACATCCGCCGGCGGGTGCGGGCCACTTCCTCCCGCCATTCCACCAGCCTGGGACAGCGCCGGCAGTTCACCACGGTCTCTTCCAGGCGCTCCCAGCGCAGGGTCTTTTCATCCATAAGCTTCCTTCGCTTTCTTATATGATCAGCATGGCATCGCCGAAAGAGTAGAAGCGGTAACCCTCTCGTTTGGCGGTCTCGTAAGCATCCAAAATGCGTTCTCGCCCGGCAAACGCGCTCACCAGCATGATCAGCGTCGAGCGCGGCAGGTGAAAATTGGTGATCATGGCGTCCACCGCCCGAAACTGGTAGCCGGGGAGGATAAAGAGGCCGGTGGGTCCCTCGAAGGGGCGCAGCACCACGCCGCTCTCCCTCTCCGCCTCGCCGGCCTCCTGGGCCGCGCTCTCCAGGGTACGCACGCTGGTCGTGCCCACCGCTACGATCCGCCCCCCGGCCATGCGCGCCCGGTTAACCGCCTCCGCGGTCGCAGCGTTGACCTGGCACCACTCGGTATGGATGCTGTGCTCCCGAGGGTCATCTTCGTTCACCGGGGCAAAGGTGTCCAGGCCCACGTGCAGGGTAACGGAGGTGCTGTGGACGCCACGTTCAGCCAGGCGTTCGAGCAGGCGGGGCGTGAAGTGCAGGCCGGCGGTGGGAGCGGCGGCGGAGCCCGGCTGGCGGGCATACACCGTCTGGTAGCGCTCGGGATCCTGCAGGGGGGCGTGAATATACGGCGGCAGGGGCACGTGCCCGGCCTGCTCCAGGCTTCCATCCAACGGCTCGGCAAAGCGGATCAGGCGCCGGGGGCCTTCCAGGACTGCCGCGACCTCGGCAGCCGGCCCGGATTCCACCTCCAGCCTGCGCCCGAGGCGCAGCCCCTTCCCGCCCACCAGCGCCTCCCAGGTGCGCTCATCCTCGCGCCTCAGGAGCAGCAGCTCCACCCGCCCGCCGCCGGGCAGCTTGCGGGCGAACAGGCGGGCCGGTATGACGCGCGTTTCGTTGACCACCAGGAGATCGTTTGGCTGTAGATACTCCGGAAGATCGCTGAAGCGGCGGTGCTCCAGCGCTCCCGTTCCCCGGTGGAGGACGAGCAAACGGGCAGAGTCCCTCGGTTCGGCTGGCGTCTGGGCGATGTATTCCGGCGGAAGTTCGTAATCGAAATCCGATGTTCTCATTTCTCGTTGTGAGGCTGAAGGTCTAGCGGTTCACCAGCCGGGCGATAATATTCAGGATCAGGGTGAGGAGGATCGAGAGGATGATCGAGGTGGCCAGGGGGATGATACAGGTCAGGTTCTCTCGCTGGATGCGGATATCCCCGGGCAGGCGCCCGAGGGGCAGCCCGGTCCGGGCTGCAAGGTAAACCAGGCCCCCTAAAACGAGCAGGACCAGCCCTGCAATCACCAGCAAACGCGCAATTCCAATCGTATTCATACGGCACCATTCCTGGCGCCCCAACCGGTCAGAACAGCTTCTGCTGCCCCCCGTGATCCTGTTCCGGCAGCGGCAGATTCAAGTGACTATAAGCCTGCCGGGTAGCCATCCGGCCCTGGGGAGTGCGCTCCAGGAACCCGAGCTGCAGCAGGTAGGGCTCGACCACGTCCATGATCGTGTCCGGCTCTTCACTGATCGACGCGGCGATGGTGTTCAGGCCAACCGGCCCGCCTCGGTATTTCTCGATCAGGGTGAGC
This sequence comes from Chloroflexota bacterium, assembly GCA_023395675.1. GTDB lineage: Bacteria > Chloroflexota > Anaerolineae > Anaerolineales > UBA4823 > JAEWYL01. The sequence continues at coordinate 12,602 of JAEWYL010000248.1, forward strand.
AGGACCCGGCGGTCGAGATCGTCCAGGCCGAGCGGGTCCACATCGAGCAGGTCCAGCGCATCCTGGGCCACTTTACGGGTGGCTTTCCCCCCAGCCCGGACCTCGGCGAAATCTCTCACCCGGCGCAGCAGGCGCAGGGCCACCCGCGGCGTGCCCCGGCCCCGGCGGGCGATTTCATCCACCCCCTCCTCGTCCACGTCAACATTCAACAGCCCGGCAGCACGGGTGACGATGGAGCGCATCGCAGGGATCTCGTAGAAATTCAGCCGGTAGACCGCCCCAAACCGGGCTCTCAGAGGCGCCGTGACCAGCGCGAGCCGGGTGGTGGCGCCGATGACGGTGAAGCGCGGCAGCTTCAGCCGGATGGAGCGCGCCGCCGGTCCTTTCCCGATCACGATATCCAGGGCAAAGTCCTCCATGGCCGGGTAGAGCACCTCCTCGATCGCCCGCCCGAGCCGGTGAACTTCATCAATGAACAGGATATCGCCCGCCCGCAGGTTCGTGAGAATGGCCGCCAGATCACCGGCCTTTTCGATCGCCGGGCCGGCGGTGATCTTGATGTTCACCCCCATCTCGTTCGCCAACACATGCGCCAGGCTGGTCTTCCCCAGACCCGGAGGCCCGTAGAACAGGACGTGGTCCAGCGGTTCATTCCGCTGCCGGGCAGCCGCAATCAGAATGGCAAGATTTTCCTTGACCCGGTCCTGCCCGATCAGGTCGGACAGCATTTTCGGTCGCAAGGCCTGGTCCACGCGGTCGTCCGGTTGAGGTTTCGGGTTGACAAGCCGTTCGGGAGTGTCAGTCATGTCCTAGATTATAACCTCTCCTGGCAGGATCGTAAAACATCTGTTCCAGCCAGGTACGCTAATAATGAGTTATGGGGGCTGATGTGTGCCCGGCGGCTTAACCCAGTCTCGCCGCGCACAAATCATAGTATTTTTGGGATTGGTTCTTTGGGTGCTCCCTTCCTGCCGGAGCACCCTCTCCGGTAAGCCCCTGAGGCCGACAATGAGGCCGATATTTTGGGTAATACGCTTTATAATAAATCATCCTTACTCTGGAGAAAACCCAAATGTCCAATGTTTTTCCCTCTCGCCACCCGCTGGTCGCCCACAAACTGACCAAAATGCGAGCCGCAAACACCGAGCCGAAGAAATTCCGCGAACTGGTGCGAGAGATCTCCGCTCTGATGGCGTACGAAGCTACCGCCGATCTCTCGGTCGAAGACTGCACTGTCCAGACGCCGCTGGCTGAATGCCAGGGTTATGAACTGACCGAGAAAATTGGGCTGGTCCCGATCCTGAGAGCCGGACTGGGCATGGTCGAAGGGATCTGGGGGCTGATGCCCTCCGCCGAGGTCTGGCATATTGGCCTCTACCGGGACGAACGCACGCTGAAGCCGGTCGAATATTACAACAAGCTGCCCGTGGAACCGCGGGTATCCGTCTGCCTGATCCTCGACCCGATGCTTGCCACCGGCGGTTCCGCCACGGCCACCGTGGACGTCCTCAAGCGCTGGGGGGTGAAGAAGATTAAATTCGTCGGGCTGATCGGCGCGCCGGAGGGCATCGCCCAAATGCAGGCCCACCACCCCGAGGTGCCAATCCATCTGGCCGCGATTGACGAACGCCTGAACGAACGCGGCTATATCCTGCCGGGCCTGGGCGATGCCGGCGACAGGCAGTTCGGCACCGGGTAGAGTCTGGGGCCGGGCCCCTGGCAGACCGGTAGATCAGGTTCATGACTTTTCCAAAGGTCCTGCGCACAAAAATAACCCCGCCTCGCAGAAGCGCGCGCACTCTGGCGCGCCCGCGCCTGCAGGCTGCTCTGGTGGAAGCGCTCCAATACCGCCTGAGTATCCTCCAGGCCGGGGCCGGGTATGGGAAAAGTACGGCGCTGGCTGCCCTGCTGGATGAGGTCCAGCCGCTGATCTGGTACACTGTCAGCGAGGAGGACGCCGATCCGCTGATCTTTCTCCTGCACCTCTGCCACGCCACACAGGCGGCTCTACCGCAGGCCGGCGGTCTTCCGACCGGGTTTTTAGAATCCTGGGATGTAACCCGGGGCCCCCTCCCCGCAGCCGGGGTGGTGGATGAGTATCTGAACGCCGTGAGCCTGTCCCTGCACGCCCCGGCGCTCCTCATTCTGGACGACGCTCACCACCTGGCCTCCGCCGTGGATGGGCCTGCGGAAACCGCCCTGCTTCTGGACCGCCTCATCAGTCTGGCGCCTCCAGACCTGCATATCCTCCTCTCGGTCCGCCTGCCTGTGCAGCTTCCCAACCTGTATCGCTGGAGAGCGCAGGGACAGGTCCTGACCCTGGACCAGTCTCTCCTGGCGTTCACACCAGATGAGATCCAGGCTCTCTTCGCCCGGCACTACCATTATGAGCTGACTGCGAAAGAGATCGAGCGGATTTATTCGGTCACCGAAGGTTGGGCCATTGCCCTGCACCTGATGTGGCAGAACCTGAGGAGCGGCTCGGATGCGCTGGCGCAGGACGGCTGGCTGCGGCCGGCCGGATCGCTGGAAGGCCTGTTCGAGATTCTCGCCAGCGAGGTGTTCGACCGCCAACCTGAGGACGTGCAGGAGTTCCTCCTGATCTCGGCCACCCTGCGGGAGATGACCCCCGAGGCCTGCGACGCGCTGCGCGGCGCCGGCGACAGCGCCGCCATGCTGAATTACCTGAAAAAGCAGGAGCTTTTCGTGGTAGACCTGGCGGAGGCGGTCGAAATGGAAAGGCGCCCGGTCCGCAGCAGCCTGCGGCTGCGCTATCATCTGATCTTCCACAATTTTCTCGACCAGGCGGCCGGTTCCGAAAAACGCCGCACCTGGCACCTGCGCGCGGGCGTATATTTCCAGGGGCAGGAAGACCTGGAAACCGCCATCTATCACCTGCTGAAAGCAGAGGACCTGGAAGGGGCAGCCACTCTGCTGGACAGCTACGGCGCAGCCCTGCTAGCCGCCGGGAGGCTGGATACCCTCTCCGCTTACCTGGACCTGCTGCCGCCCGCCATCCTGCGCGCCCACCCTGCGCTGCTCTCCCACCTTGGCGACCTGGCCCGCCTCCACAGCCGGTTTGAAGAAGCCCTGGGATGGTATGCCCAGGCTGAGACGCTCTGGCGCGAGCGCTCCCAGCCAGACGGCATTGCCCGGGCGCTGCGCGGCCAGGCGCGGGTTTATCTCGACACCGTGAACCCCAGCCGGGCCGAGGAGCTGCTGGAAAGGGTCACCCACCTGACCGACGGGTTCGACGACCGGGAGGCCCAGGCGCGGTTATACGAACTCCTGGCCGAGAACAAGCTCAACTCCGGCAAGATCGAGGATGCGGAGCGCCTCAGCCGCCAGGCTGAAATGCTGCGCAACGAAGGCCCCTCCCATTCTCAGCTCCGCTACCGGGTCCTGCTGCGTACCGGGCGCCTGCAGGAGGCCCGGCGCGAGCTGGAGGCCTGCGCAGAAACGGAGCGCCGCCGGCCGGTGGCTACCCCGCGCGCCCACCGGGAGACCCTGCTCCTGCTCTCCCTGGTCTATTCCTTTATGGGCAGGGCGGAAGAAGCCGCCGAAGCTGCCCAGGAGGGCACGCGGCGCGGGATCGAGCTCAACTCTCCCTTTATTACCGCCGTCGGGCATATGCGCCAGGGCCACGCGCTGATGCTGCTTGCCGGGAACCGGGATCTGCGGACCTTCACCCCCGGTCCTGGCGCGGCCCCGGCGGAATATTACACCCTGGCCCGGGCGCAGTTCTTGAATACGATTGACCTGAGCCAGACCCTCTCCGTCTCCCGCCTGACGGTGGAAGCCCGCTGGGGGTTGTGCCGGGCTCACGGCTTCCAGGGGGACCTGGTCCAGGCGCTGCAGGCGGCCCAGCAGGCTCTGGAGGTAGCCGTGCAGGCGGGGGATGAATGGATCGCCTCGCTGATTCGCCTGACGATGGGCGCCAGCTATGCCCTGGCCGTGCACTACGAAGAGGCGGAGGTGTGGCTAAACCGGGCTGTGCTCTCTTTCCAGGAATGCAGCGACACCTTCGGCCTGTGCGCTGCCCGTCTCTGGTTGTGCCTGGTCTGGCGCCGGCAGAAGAATGAGCTGCGCCTCGCTCAAACCCTTCCGGAGGTCCTGGCTGCCTGCCGGGACAACCGCTATGACTTCCTCCTCGCCCGCCCCACGCTGCTCGGCCCGCCCAGCGAACGCGCTTTCGTCCCCCTGCTCCTGCTGGCTGTCGAGCGCGGCTGGGAATCGGGGTATGCGCTCCAGCTCCTGGAGCGGATCGGGCTGGCCCGGACCAGCCTGCACCCCGGCTTCCAACTGCGCATCAAGACCTTGGGGAGCTTCATGCTCTGGCGAGGGGATGAGCCGGTGCCCCCGAGCGGTTGGCGGCGCGAGAAAGCCCGTCAGCTTTTCCAGCTTCTGCTCACCCACCGGGGCGCGGCCCTGGACCGGGATCAGATCGCCGAGTATCTCTGGCCGGGCCAGGACCCGGCTGCCATGCAGCGCAATTTCAAAGTCACTCTCAACACCCTCTACCAGGTGCTGGAGCCGGACCGGGAGGCCGGACAGGAATCTGCCTTTATCTGCCGGGAGGGGACCAGCTACAGCCTGCGGGCAGGTGCGGATATCTGGATGGATGCGGAGGTGTTCAGGGAGAAAATCGCCCAGGCTGAGGCGGCCTTGGAAAGTCAGCCTGACCGGGCGGCCGGCCTCATGGTGGAGGCGGTGCGCCTGTACGAGGGCGAATATTTACCCGAGGCGCGCTATGAAACCTGGTCCGCAATCGAGCGCGAGCACCTGGCGGTGCTCTTCCTGCGCACCGCCGACCGCCTGGCCGATCTCATGCACCAGCGCGGCCGCTACCAGGAGACGGTACAGGTGTGCCAGCAGATCCTTTCCTTCGACAACTGCTGGGAGCGGGCCTACCAGCGGCTGATGCTGGCTTATGACCGCCTGGGAGACCACGGGCAGGTCGCGCGCACCTACCAGCGCTGCCAGGAGACCCTGCACGCCGAGCTGGACGTGGCGCCCGCGCCCGAGACTGAGCGCCTGTATCACCAGCTTACACGCGACCGGTAAAAACCGGTGGCTTTCCCAAAAGCTGAAACCAGGCTCGGGATGAAGGTTTTGGGGATGTGCGGGCTTCGTTGACGCCCGCATAGATCCCAACCTCCATTCTTCAGTCAGCCATGCGGTAAAACCACCGCAGTTTTGTAACTCCGGCGTTACCGTTCTCTGCTATGCTCTGGAGCAGAGGGATAACAGCCGATGGAACAAACACTCACCCCCCAGATCACCTCTTTTATCCTGCGCTTCATCCATGAGGAACCTCCGGCAGGGGAAGACAGCCCGGAGCGCGCTCCGGGGAATGCCGTCGTGGTGCGCGGAGTGATCCGGAACATCCAGACCAATGAGGAGATCCTGTTCACCCGCTGGCAGGACGCGGTGGACTTTATCCAGCACTTTGTCCCCCTGGAGCTGGAAAACTGACCTGCCGGTCCAAACCGTTGAAATAAGGGGAAATCCCAGTTCATGAGACATGCTCAGATCCTCTCGACCGGACGTTATATCCCTGAAAAAACCCTCACCAATGCCGATCTGGAGGCCATTCTCGGCCAGCCGGTGGACGACTGGCTGGTACAAAACGTCGGCATCCGCGAGCGCCACGTGATGGCGCCGGAGGAGACGACCTCCAGCATGGTCTCTGCCGCGGCCCAGCAGGCGCTGGAGCGAGCCGGCCTCAAACCAGAAGACCTGGATTTGATCCTGGTCGCTACCGATACCCCGGATTACCTCAGCCCGGCTACTGCTTCGGTGGTGCAGGCACAGCTGGGCGCTTCCAACGCCGGCACCTTCGACATTAACTGCGCCTGCGCCGCCTGGGTGACCGGGCTGGACCTGGCCGCGCGCTACATCATGACCGATCCCCACCTCCGCCATATCCTGGTTGCGGGGGGTTACAGCATGACAAAATTCCTGGACTGGCAGGATAAATACACAGCCACCCTGTTCGCCGACGGCGCCGGGGCAGTCATTGTCGGCGCAGGGGAGAAACCGGGCTTTCTCGGCGGGAAGCTCACCGCCGAGGGTACCTATCACGATGCCCTGGGGATTTATACCGGCGGCGCTTACCGCCCGGCCAACGCGGAGAATATCGCCGCCTACGGCCCGCCGCACGTGCAGTTCGTACGTAAGTTCCCGGCCACGTTCAACAGCGACCACTGGCCCTCTCTGGTGCGGGAGGTGACTGCCCGGGCTGGCCTCACTCTGGATCAGATTGACTTCTTCCTGTTCACCCAGCTCAACCTGCGCACGATCGAGGCCGTGATGCAGAACCTGGGCCAGCCGCTGGAAAAGACCCACTGGATTATGGATAAATGGGGCTACCTGGGCTCCGCCTGCATCCCCGCCGCGCTGGACGACGCGCTGGAACAGGGGAAAGGCCCGCGCCCGGGCGACCACATCATTTTCTGCGCCACCGGCGGCGGAATGGCGATGGCGGCCGGCCTGTGGCGCTGGGTTTAAGGAGCCTGCAGGATGTATATCGGCGACTATCTGGGCCGGCGGGCCATTTACAGCCCGGAACGAACGGGGATCATCGATCACGGCAAAGACCCTGTCTGGCGCCTGACCTACCGGCAGCTGAACGACCGGGCGAACCGCCTGGCGCACTGGCTGAGAGACCAGGCGGGCATCGAAAAGGGCGACCGGGTGGCAATCCTGGCGCGGGACTGTGTGGAACACCTGGACACTTTCTTCGCCTGTTCCAAGCTTGGCGCCATCCATACCGCCCTGAACTGGCGGCTCCACCCCCAGGAGCTGGCGGGCATCTGGGAGAACACCCGGCCCAGGGTCCTGGTCTACGACGAGGATTTCCGGGAAAACGCCGCGGAGCTGGTCGCACGGCTGCAAGAGGGGCCCTATGCCCCCCGCTGTTTGCTGCACCTGAACGGGGAAGGCCTGCCGGACAGCAAACGCTTCGAGACGGCCATCCAGAGCAGCCCGGATCTGCCGGTTGCGTGCGAGAGCGTGACCGAGGAGGATACGGTCGCCCTGATCTTTACCGGCGGCACCACCGGGCTGCCAAAAGCTGCCCGCATCTCTCACCGCATGATCGCCTACAACACCCTGAACACGGTGATCCACGACCTGACCCACGACGATATTTATCTGAACGTTTTCCCCATGTTCCACACCGGCGGGCTGTTTGTCTATACCCTGCCCCAGGTCATCTTTGGGAGTACGACCATCCTGCTGCGGCAGTTCGACCCGGCCCAGGTGCTGCGCCTGATCGAACAGGAGGGGGTGACCGTGTTCGCGGGGGTGCCGACGATGTACCAGATGCTGGTCCAGGCGCCGAACTGGCCCGAAGCCGACCTGAGCAGCCTGCGCTTCTGCACCTCCGGCGGGGCGCCGCTCCCCGTCCCCCTGGTAGAGCAGTACACCCGGGAAAAAGGTGTGCGCTTCAAACAGGGTTTCGGCATGACCGAGTTCGGCCCCGGCATTTTCGCCCTCGCCCCGGAGGACGCCATCCGCAAAGCGGGTTCGATCGGGCGGCCCAACTTTTATGTAGAAGCGCGCGTGGTGGACGATACGGGGGCGCCGCTCGGCCCGGACCAGGAAGGGGAGCTGGTGCTGAAGGGGCCATCTTACTGCTCCGGCTACTTTAATGACCCGGAAGCCACGCGCGCAGCGGTGGACGAGCTCGGTTTCTTCCACACCGGAGATATCGCCCGCTACGATTCCGAAGGCTTCTTCTATATCGTTGACCGGAAGAAGGATATGTTCATCAGCGGAGGGGAGAACATCTACCCCGCCGAAATCGAAAAAGCGCTTTACGCGCACCCGGCTGTGCATATGTGCGCGGTGGTCGGCATCCCGGACCCGCGTTGGGGCGAGGCCGGGCTGGCCTGCGTGGTGCTGAAGCCCGGGGCGCAACCCGGGGAGGAAGAGCTGCTCGCTTTCCTGAGCGGCAGGCTGGCGAAGTTCAAGGTGCCGAAAAAAGTGCTCTTCCTTGAAAGCCTTCCGATCTCGGCAGCCGGAAAAATCCTGAAACGCGAGCTGAGAGAACGTTACAGGTTCTGATCACCCGCGCGTGTAATCTGCCCGGAAACCAGGGCAACTCATTCGCCTGACCGTTTTTCATGTGACAAGGAGATGATTTTATGTCCAGTATCCCTCTTTTACCCGGAATCACCTCCCGGATGGTCGCTACTCCCCGGTTGAATATCCACACCCGCTTCAGCGGGCCGGAGGACGGCGTTCCGGTGATCCTGGTCCACGGCAACGCTTCGAGCGCCACGTATTGGGAGGAGATCATGCTGAAGCTGCCGGAAGGCCTGCGCGGGATCGCCCTTGACCTGCGAGGCTACGGCGACACAGACGATCTGCTGATTGACGCTACCCGCGGCCTGTGCGACTGGGCCGACGATCTCATCGCCCTGGCCGACGTCCTGGGCCTGGAAAAATTCCACCTTGCCGGTCACTCGCTGGGCGGGGCGCTGCTGTTTACCCTGGCGGGCATGATCCCCTCCCGCATCCTCTCCGTGGCCCTGGTGAACCCGGGCTCGCCCTACGGGTTTGGGGGCACCAAAGACGTAGAGGGCACGCCTTGCTACGAGGATTTCGCCGGCTCTGGCGGCGGCGTAGTCAACCCCGACTTCCCGCGCCTGATCCAGGAAGGCGACCGCAGCAGCGACAATCCCCAGGCTTCCCCCCGGGTGGTGATGAACAGCTTTTACTGGAAACCGCCCTTCATACCCGAGCGAGAGGAAGCGCTGCTCTCCGGCCTCCTGAGCGAGAAAATCGGTCCGGACCGCTATCCAGGTGACTTTGTCGCCTCGGCGAACTGGCCCAACGTTTCGCCGGGAGTCTGGGGGCCGATCAATGCCGCCTCCCCCAAATACCTGGGCGATTCGGTCCAGCGCTTCCTGGCAGCCGGACCTAAGCCGCCCATCCTGTGGGTGCGCGGCGATTCCGACCAGATCGTCTCGGATAACTCCCTGTTCGACCTGGGCACCCTGGGTATGCTCGGCGTCGTACCCGGCTGGCCCGGGGCCGAGGTCTTCCCGCCCCAGCCCATGGTCTCGCAGACCCGCGCCGTGCTCGATAAATACGCTGCGGCAGGCGGTTCCTACCGCGAGGTCGTGATCCAGGATACGGGCCATACCCCCTACGTCGAAAAGCCTGAAGAGTTTATGGCCGCTTTCGGGCCCTTCCTCAAGGCACACAGCCCGGCCTGACCCACCCACGCTCCAGGAGGGTACATGATGAGCTCAGAGCGACCACTTCCCCGCCGGGCAGCCCTGGTCGGGGCAGGCATGACCCGGTTTGGCGCCTTTCCCGATAAATCCAGCCGGGACCTTTTCGTGGAAGCCTATGATAATCTGGCTGCCTCGGTAGATAAAGGCTTTGATCCCACCGGGATCGAGATGATCTATATCGGCAATTTTTCCAGCGACCAGTTCGAGCGCCAGGGCCACCTGGCGCCGATCCTGGCCGACGCCGTGGGGCTGGCCCCGCGCCCGGCTGTCCGGGTGGAGGACGCCTGCGCCAGCGGTGGGGCCGCCCTGCGCCTGGGAGCGCTGGCGATCGCCTATGGCATGGCGGACAGGGTCCTGGTCGGGGGCGTCGAAAAGATGACCAGCCTGCCCACCGCGGAGGTGACCGATACGCTGGGCAGCGCGGCGGACACCCTGTTCGAGCTGCCCGCCGGGTTCACCTTCCCGGGCTTCTACGCCGCCATGGCGAGCGCCTATATGCACCGCCACGGCATGACCCCCGAACACCTGATGCAGGTGGCGATTAAAAACCATGAAAACGGCGCGCAGAACCCGCTGGCCCAATTCGGCGTCACCATTCCGGACTGGATGCAGAGCCGGATCCAATCCGCCCTGAAGAAGGGGAAACCTGCCCCTGCCTGGAACACCGTGTGGGATTTTCTCCACGACGACCAGGCCAACCCGATGATCGCCTGGCCCCTGCGCCTGTTCGACTGCTCGCCGGTGACTGACGGTGCGGCTGCTGTGCTGCTGGTCTCCGAGGAGCTGGCGCGGGAGTACACCGATCATCCCATCTTCATCACCGGCAGCGGGCAGGCTTCGGACGCCGCGCTGCACAGCCGGCAGGACCTGACGGCCATCCCGGCAGCCCGGACTGCGGCTCGCCAGGCCTACCAGATGGCCGGGCTCGGTCCTGAATCGGTGCGCCTGGCCGAAGTTCACGACTGCTTTACCATCGCCGAGGTGATCGCCACCGAGGACCTGGGCTTCTTCTCCCCCGGCGAAGGCTATCGCATGGCAGCCGAGGGAGTCACGGCCCGCAGCGGCGCGAAACCGGTGAACACCTCCGGCGGGCTGAAATCCAAAGGCCACCCGGTCGGCGCATCGGGCGTGGCGCAGGCGGTGGAAATGTGGAAACAGATGCGCTGCGAGGCCGGGCCGCGGCAGGTCGCCGGGGACGTCTCCGTGGGCCTGACTCACAACGTAGGCGCCACCGGCTCGACCTGCGTCGTACATATCTTCCAGCGGGAGGATTAGCGCCAACCGCTGCGGCACGCAGCCCTTCAGGAACAAGCGCCCTCGGGTCTGTTGCGGGCCCGAGGGCGGATGGCAAGGAGAAGCCTACCCATGCAGGAAAACACCTCACGCCCATTTACGGCCGCTTCGTTTAACAAGTTTTTACAAGAGCAGAAGCTGATGGCCTCGCGCTGCAGCCGCTGCAGCAGCCTGTTTCTGCCGCCGCGCGCCATCTGTCCCCACTGCCAGGGCCGGGAGATGACCTGGGCCGAGCTGAGCGGACGGGGAAAACTTGCCGCTTTCACCTCGATCTACATCGGCCCCTCCTGGATGAACAGCCTGGGTTTTGGCCGGCAGCGCCCCTATCTCTCCGGTGTGGTCGAGCTGGAGGAGGGAGTCAAAATCAGCGCGCGCATTCTGGGGCTGGAGGCCGGGCAGCCGGAGAAGATCCGTATCGGCCTCCCGCTCTCCGTCGCTTTCGAAGAGCAGGTTTCCGGCGAGACGAAGAAAACCGTCCTCGCCTTTACAGCCTGATTGGGAGCGGCACTACCGTGCTCCCGCAGGTTGGACCTTATCACCCACCCCATCCTTTCTGTAACCGCCGCGTAACCGTGCTTTGCTATCCTGTGAAGGCATTGCGAGGCAACCGCGACAGGCCGGGTTCATGACCGGATGCTACCAGGGGTAAATTCACGCCATTCCAGCTGCCAGAAATCTGCATGAAAGCACACCCTCAACCTGAAAGCAAAACACCACCCGCACCTTCCGCACGTATGGGCATTGCCAGCGCCGGAATGTATCTGCCCGAAAAAGTTCTCACCTCAGCCGAGATCGCGGAGGCGAGCGGGCTGCCGGAGTGGGTGGTGCGCGACAAGATGGGCATCCACGCCAAGCGCATGGCCGGCCCCGCGGACCAGCCCAACGATATGGCGGTCTGGGCGGTCGAGGACTGCCTCTCGAAGACGGATGTTCGGGCCGAAGAGATTGACGTGGTGCTCTGCACGACGGAGGAATGGAAGGAATACCTGCTCTGGACCGCCGGGATAGACCTGGCTTACCGCATCGGCGCTGCCCGGGCCTGGGCCGTTGACGTGCATATGCGCTGCGCCACCACCGTCGCCGCCCTGAAGATGGCAAAAGATATGATGACTGCGGATGCGGAGATTAATACCATCCTGATCGCCGGAGGCTACCGGGTAGGCGACCTGATCAACCTGAAGAACACTCGCACCTCGTTTATGTTCAACATCGGTGCGGGCGCCGGGGCGCTGCTGCTGCGCCGGGACTGGCCCCGCAACCAGGTTCTCGGCACTCATATGATCAGCGACGGCTATATGAGCCGGCACGTGGTCGTCCCCGCCAGCGGCACGCTGGAATTTCCCAGGGACCGTGCCGTGGCTGAAAATCGCTTCACTTTTGATCTGGTCGAGCCTGAGCTGATGAAAGAGCGCCTGAATGCGGTCTCCATGGATAATTGGCTGCGCTGCGTAGACGAAGCCCTGCGCAAGAGCGGGAACAAGCCCACCGGGGAGCCCTACACCAGGGATGACGTGGATTTCCTGAATATGGTGCTGGTCAAACCCTCCGGCCACCGGGATATGCTCCAGCGCCTGGGACTGAGCGAGGAGCAGTCCGTTTACCTCTCGGAAGTCGGTCATATCGGTGAGCAGGACGCGATCATCAACATGATCGCAGGGGAGAAGCTGGGACGTCTCAAGGAAGGCGATCTGATGGCGGTTATCAGCGCCGGGATCGGCTACGTCTGGGGCGCCTCGATGGTGAAATGGGGACCAACAGCCCCGTAAACAGCACGAGATGAGAAACCAACCACCCCGTACACACTCAGAACAAATGGAGTCCGAAAGGATGGCGCAAAAATGCGAATGAAAGATAGGGTTGCCCTGGTCACCGGCGGTGCGACGGGCATCGGCAAAGCCACCGCCCTGCGCTTTGCCGAGGAGGGCGCTAAGGTGGTGCTCTTTGACTGGAACGAGGCCCAGGGAGAGGCAACAGCCGGGGAGCTGGGGCCGGAGGCCTGCTATTACAAAGTCAACGTGGCCGACCGCCAGGCTGTTCAAACGGCCGTGGAGGAGGTATTCTCCCGTTTCGGCAGGATTGACGTGCTGGTGAACAACGCCGGGGTCCTGCGCGACGGGCAGCTGGTCAAAATCAAAAATGGGGAGCTGGCCGGCCAGATGCCGGAGGCCGATTTCGACCTGGTGATCGGGGTCAACCTGAAAGGGGTGTTCAACTGCACGCAGGCGGTCGCCCCGTTCATGGCGCGGGCAGGCGGAGGCGTGGTCCTTAACGCCACCTCGGTCGTCGGCCTGGACGGCAATTTTGGGCAGACCAATTATGTGGCCTCCAAAGCAGGGGTGGTTGGGATGACCAAGGTATGGGCACGCGAGCTGGGGCGCTACGGGATCCGGGTCAATGCGGTCGCCCCCGGGTTCACCGCCACAGAGATGATCACCTCCATGCCCGAAAAAGTGCTGGACGGGATGAAAGCCCGCACTCCCCTGGGCCGGCTCGGAGAACCGCGCGACATCGCCAACGCTTATCTCTTCCTGGCCTCAGAGGAGGCTTCTTTCATCACCGGCGAAGTGCTGCGCGTGGATGGCGGGATCCTGGTCGGGACGTAGCACGATTGACAGCCATGCATGCTGCTGACCTGTTGAGCAAGCGCGCGGAACTGACGCCCGACCGGGAAGCCCTGGTCGAGCTGCCTTCCGGCAGGCGGTTCACCTACGCCGGCCTGAACCGGCGCGCGAACCGTCTGGCTAACCTGATGCAGCGGCTCGGAGTCCGGCCGGGAGATCGGGTCTCGATCCTGGCTCACAACAGCGTGTTCTATCTGGACCTGCTCTACGGCCTGCCAAAGATCGGCGCGGTCTTCGCCCCGCTCAACTGGCGCCTGACAGCCCGCGAGCTGGCCTACATCGTCAGGGACTGCAGCCCAAAGGTAATCCTCTGCGGGCCGGAATTCGCCGGGACCCTGGCGGAAATAAAAACTCTGCTCGCGCAGGACGCCGGATACGCTGCCGCCTCACAGCCCGGAACGGCCCTGGAAGTTGTCTTCGCCCTGGAAGGCGCCAGCATCCACGATGCGCTCCTGTACGAACCCGAGTTGGAGCGCGCCTCTCCCGCAGAGCCCGAACGCCCGCCCCTGGAGGCAGACAGCCCATACTGCATCATGTACACCTCCGGGACGACCGGCCATCCCAAAGGAGCCGTCCTGCCGCACCGGCAGGTCCTGTGGAACTGCATCAACACGGTCATCAGTTGGGGTCTGAGCGAGAAGGATATTTCACCGGTGTTAACCCCGCTCTTTCATACTGGAGGCCTGTTTGTTTTTCTCACGCCGCTCCTGTATGCCGGGGGAAAGATCATCCTGATCCGCTCCTTTGACCCGGACGAATCGCTGCGGGTCATCCAGCAGGAAGGCTGCACGGTCGTCCTGGGGGTGCCCACCCTCTTCCAGATGTGGATGAAATCGCCCGAGTACCCGGCAGCCGATTTCCGGAAAGTGCATTTCTTCATCAACGGCGGGGCCGCCTGCCCTCCGGCGGTCATGGAAGCCTGGCGGCGCGAGAAGAACGTCGTTTTTCGCCAGGGCTACGGGCTGACTGAGGTGGGCACAAACTGCTTCAGCATGACCGACGAAGAATCCAACCTCAAGGCCGGTTCGGTGGGCAAGCCCATATTCCACAGCCAGATGCGCCTGGTTGATCCGGAGAGCGGGCAGGACGTGCCCCGGGGAGAGCCCGGCGAGCTGCTGATCCGGGGACCGCACGTCTGCCTGGGCTACTGGAAGAACCCGGAGGCCACCGCCGAGGCCCTGCGCGGCGGCTGGTTTCATACCGGCGACATGGCGCACCAGGATGAAGACGGCTTCTACTTCATTGTCGGGAGATACAAGGACATGATTAAGAGCGGGGGCGAGAATATTTACGCCGCCGAGGTGGAGTCTGTTTTCCGCGAGCACCCCGCCGTCGCCGACGTGGCCCTGATCGGGCAGCCGGATGAGAAGTGGGGCGAGGTGGGCCTGATGATCGTGGCGCTCAAGCCCGGCTGCCGGGCGGAAGAGGAAGAGCTGCTCGAGCTGTGCCGCGGCAGGCTGGCGCGTTTCAAGATCCCCCGCCGCATCCTGTTCACCGACTCTCTCCCTTACTCCCCCTACGGCAAGGTGGAGAAAGCAAAACTGAGAGCGCAGTACCTGCCCGCCGAATAATTCCCGCCGCTGCTTTCCCTACAGGAGGTCTGATGCAGGTTCTGGAAGCAAACGGTATCCATATCGAATACGAAACGCACGGTGAAGGCTACCCGCTGATCCTGATCGCCGGGCTGGGTTATGACCGCTGGATGTGGCACAAGATGATCCCTTACCTGTCCAGCCAGTTCCGGGTGATTGCCTTCGATAACCGTGGAGTGGGCGGTACGGATAAGCCCGAAGGACCCTACAGCGCCTGGCTGCTGGCGCAGGATACCGCCGCCCTGCTGGAAGCCCTGGGGATTGAGCAGGCTGCCATCCTGGGCCATTCGATGGGGGGCTTTGTGGCCCAGGCCCTTGCACTCAGCCGCCCGGACCTGACCGGCTGCCTGATCCTCTCAGCGACCAATTTCGGCGGCCCGCGCCATATCCCGGTGAGCCCGGAAGCCCTGGCCGTGCTCACCGACGTCAGTGGAGACCCGATCGCCCGCCTGCGCCGCGGTCTGGTGGTGAGCACCGCAGCCGGTTTCGCCGAATCTCATCCGGAGATCATCGAAGAGTGGCTTGCCTACCGGATGGCCCATCCCATCCATCCGGCAGGTTACCAGGCCCAGCTTGCGGTTGGTCTGGGCCTGCTGCAGGAGGAAGCCTGCTTCGAACCCCGCCTGCACGAGATCACTGCACCTGCCCTGATCCTTTTCGGGGAGGAGGACCGGGTCGTTCCCCCGGGCAACGCGGATCTTCTGGCCCGGAAGATCCCCAACAGCCAGGTCAAGATTTTACCGGGCTGCGGCCATTTTTATCCCTTTGAAGCTCCGGAGAGAGCTTCGGCCGCGGTCGTTGAGTTCATCCACCACCAAGTTGAACAAACAAATAAGGAGAGGACAAGAAGATGAAGACCGTTCGTTCCCTGTTATTCGTCCTGGTCATTGTCGCCATGCTGCTCTCGGCCTGCAGCCCGAGCACACCCGCGGCAACCGAGCCCCCGGCGGCCACCGAACCTGCGGAGGTCGAGGCTCCGGAGGAGACCGAAGCGCCGGTAGAAGAGCCGGTCGAAGCGCCGACCGAAGAGACTGCGGCAGAGGAGACCGAAGCGCCAGCTGTGGAAGAGCCCACCGCGGAGACCGGCGAAGAGCCTGCAGCTGGAGAATTAACCTGCGCCGAACCGATCAAAGTGGGGATGATCACCGACGTTTCCGGCGCGCTTGCCAGTTACGGTGTGATGGTGCTGCGCAGCTTTATGCTCGGCATGGAGTACCTGGCCGGGGCCCCGGGCAGCGCGGGAGAAGTTTTCTCCATTGACATGCGGGAAAACACCTTCCAGGTCGGCGGCTGCGAGATCCAGATTTTCGTGGCCGATGACAAGAGCGTCGCCGAGACGACCGCCACCGTCGCTCGTGAGCTGATCGAGGTGGAGCAGGTGGATATCCTGGTCGGCACCGTCAGCTCGGCCTCCACCGCCACCCTGCAGGGCCTGGCGCAGGAGAACCAGATCCCGCTCATCGTCGTCCCCGCCGCCGCAAATGACATCACCGGCGTCAGCTTCAACGAATATACCTTCCGCGTCAGCCGCAACAACTACCAGGACGCCATCAATGTGTGCGAATACCTGGCGAACCAGTACGACGGCTTTGTCCAGATTGCCCCGGACAATATCTTCGGCCAGGGCGGGGCTACCGCCTTCCGCGATGCCTGCACCTTCTACGGCGCAGAGTTCGTGACCGACGATATCTTCGCCCCGCTGGAGACCACGGATTTCACCCCCTATATGGAGCAGATCGCGGATTCCGGCGCCGAGGCCTGGATCGTCACCTGGTCAGGCGGCGGTTTTGTGCCCATGTTCCAGGCCGCCAAGGACCTGGGTGTGACCGACAGCATGGCGATGGGAACCGCTTTCATCGATAACGCCCTTATGCCGGCTGTGTACGCCAACGCCATCGGGCAAACCAGCGGCATCTTCTACCACTACTCCCTGCCCGACAATCCATTGAACGAGTGGCTGACCGAGCAGGTGAAGGGCCGCTACGGCGTACCCCCCGACCTGTTCGACGCCGATGGCATGAACGGCGCCCTGCTGCTCTACGAGGCGCTGCTGGCGACCGGTGGAGACCCCGGCGCCCCGGCGATGATCGAAGCGATGGAGGGCATCGAATTCGAAGGCCCGAAAGGCCTGGTCAGAATCCGGCCCGAGGACCATGTCGCCATCCAGGATATGTACATCGTCACCCTGCTCAACCTGGACGACCCCGAATTCAGATACTACGAACTGGTGGAAGTCAACCGGCCCGAGCCGCCCTGCCTGCTGCCGGAGAACCTGCGCGATCGCTGTGGAGACCTGCCTTACGGCAGCCTGTCCGGCGCAGAGTAACCTTTTCCCACTCACACCCGCAGGCCGGCAGGGCTCGGGATTCGTACCCCAAAACCTGCCGGCCTGCGGCGAAGGGCTGCTCGTGGTGACTGCCTTTACCCGGACAGGGCGCTTCCTTTCCCTGGATAACCCGACCGGTCCGGGAGTACAATGGCATAGAGACCCGCAAATCCTGCACATGGAGTGACTGGATGGAAGATGGCATAATCCTGGAAACCCACAACCTGCGCAAAGAGTTTGGAGGCCTGGCCGCGGTAGACGGGGTCAGCATCAAAGTGCGCGCCGGCACGCTGCACTCCATCATCGGCCCCAACGGCGCCGGGAAGACCACCTTCTTTAACCTTCTCAGCGGGAACCTGGAGCCGACCAGCGGGCGGGTAATTTTCAAAGGGAAAGATATCACGCACCTGCCGGTACACCGCTCCATCCATCTGGGCATCGGCCGTTCCTTCCAGATCACCAACATTTTCCCCAACCTGACCGTCCTTGAGAACGTGCGCCTGGCCTGCCAGGCTCTGGGGGGCGACAATTTCCGCCTCTTCTGGCATTACCGGCGCTTCCCGCGCTACGAAGAGCGCGCCTGGCAGGTGATCCGCGAGGTGGGGCTGGAGGAACGGGCCTTGATGCTCGCCCGAACCCTGCCCCACGGCGACCAGCGCAAACTGGAGCTGGGCATCATCCTGGCGCCGGACCCGGAGCTGCTTCTGCTGGATGAGCCTACGGCGGGTATGGCCTCCGAGCAGGTCCCCGAGCTGATTGCCCTGATCCAGAAGATCCAGGAGAGCGGGGGGAAGACGGTGATGCTGGTGGAGCACAATATGAACGTGGTCATGAGAGTGTCCGACGCCATCACCGTGATGCACCAGGGCCAGGTGCTGGCGGAAGGCCCGCCGGTCGAGATCGCAGGCAACAAAGAGGTGCAGAAAGCCTACCTGGGCGGTCTGTACGGGGACCTGGCTGCGACCGGTGGCTGAAAGGATTCAGGATGCAGAGCGAGAACATCCTCGAGGTTCGCGAGATCCACACCTTTATCGGGCAGTTCCATATCCTGCAGGGGGTCAGCCTGGAGGTGCCCCGCGGCAGCATCACCGCGCTGCTCGGCCGGAACGGAGCTGGGAAGACCACCACCCTGAAGACCATTCTGGGCCTCACCCCACCCCGCCAGGGACAAATCTATTTCGACAGGCAGGAGATCACCGGAAGGCGCAGCTACGATATCGCCGCCCTGGGCATCGGCTTCGTCCCGGAACACCGGGCGATCTTTCGGGACCTGACCGTGGGCGAGAACCTGAAGATCGCCGAGCGTAGGAAAGGGGACCTGGAGCGAAAAGAGAGCCTGATCTTCGAGCTGTTCCCAGATCTAAAGCGCCTGATCCGCCTGCCCGGAATGCAGCTCTCCGGAGGGCAGCAGCAGATGCTGGCGGTTGCCCGGGCTCTGGTGGCCGACAACCAGCTCCTGCTGATTGACGAGCCCACCGAAGGCCTGGCGCCGGTGATCATCGAGCATATGATGGAGGCCATCCGCCAGCTCTCCAACCGCACCACCGTCCTGCTGGTGGAACAGAATTTCCTGGTCGCCAGCCGGCTCGCCGAACGGTTCATTCTGATCGAGGAAGGCCGTTCCATCCTCTCGGGAGAGATGAGCGAGCTGGTGCAGGACCACGCCACCATTCACCAGTACCTGGGAGCCGCCTGAATGAACCTCTTCCAAAGAAATAACCGCACCCAGGTCGTCACCCTCGCCGTCCTGGCCGTCCTTTTTGTGCTCGCCATCCAGGGAATGAGCGCTGAGGATTGGGTCATTACCACCCTGCGCGGCCTTTCGGTCGGCGCCATCACCTTCCTGGTGGCAGCCGGGTTCTCCCTCATCTTTGGCCTGATGGACGTCCTGAATCTGGCGCACGGGACGCTGTTCATGGTTGGCGCCTATATCGGCTGGACGGTCTTCGTGCGCCCGGACACCTTCGTGGACCTGCTCACCCCGGTCTGCCTGGTCGCCGCCGGACTGCTGTTAAAACCCCTGGGAGAGCGTCTTTTCAGCCGGCTCCCACCCGGCCAAACTCTCTCCCGCCTCCTACCCTGGGGCACGCTGATCCTGGCGGTGGGGGTCCTGGGCATCAGCCTGCTGCGCTACCCGATCACCGCCTGGGATGCGAACGTGTACGAGATCAGCCCGATCACCTACGCCTTTCAGGCCGACCAGGGGCCGCGCCTGCTGCCGGATCCGGTGACCAGCGCTGTCCCGCCGCTCCTGCTCCTGGCCGGACTGTTCCTGGGGGGCCTGCTGGTCTCCTTCAGCCTGGCAGGCCTGGATTTGCGCCAGGGGAGGTCTGGGGCAGCCAACGGCCCGCTGCCGCGCCGCAGGCTCACCGCGGCCCTGATCCTGGCGCTGCTTGGCGCAGGCGTCTATTTCGCCAATACGCCGCTGACCAACTTCCTGTTCGCGCTCAACACAAACTGGCTCTTCCTGCTCTCGGTCCTGGCGGCCGTGCTCAGCGGCGCGCTGCTCGGCGGGGTGATGGAATCCAGCCTGATCCGCCCCCTCTACTCCCGCCCCATTTATCAACTCATGCTCACCTTCGGCCTCAGCTTTATCGGCATCGAGATCGTGCGGGCGGTCTGGGGACGGAACGGCTTTACCATGCCGAAACCTGCCCTGTTCAACGGCTCGGGTGAAGGCTGCCCGGCTACCAGCCTGGCGGGCTGGCTGGAGAACCAGTGCTCCATCCTGGTCGTGCTGGACGGGCGTGTGAGGACCTATAACGAAGTGTTTATTATCCTGGTGGGGCTGGTGGTGCTGGTGGCGGTCTGGCTGCTGCTGCAGCGTTCCCGCCTGGGCATGATCATCCGCGCCGGGGTGCAGGACAGCGCCATGGTCGAAGCCCTGGGCATCAACGTGCGGCGTGTGTTCACCCTGGTCTTCGCCCTGGGGGTCGGGCTGGCAGCCCTGGGAGGCGTGCTGGCGGCGCCATCCATGGGGTTATCCAACGGCATGGGCGAGAGCCTGCTGCTGAATGTCCTCATCGCCCTGGCGATCGGCGGGCTCACCAGCTACCCCGGGGCTGCTGCCGGCTCCCTTATCGTCGGCCTGCTGCAGCAGTTCATCATCAAGTACGGTCAGCTCGGCATCCCGCTGCCATTTCTTTCCGAACCGTTCAAGCCCACCCCGCCGCTGGTACCCGCCTCTACCGTGCTGCTGATGGTCATCATCTTATTGGTTATGCCAAACGGATTGTTCGGCAAGAAGGAGTGATGGATGGATACACCGCTGCCAAAGGTCTCCCAAAAACAATCGCCCTTCGCTGCCGGGCTGAAGGATAACCTGCCCCTGATCGCCGTCCTGCTGGTCCTGGGCGCGCTCCCGTTCCTGGTCGCAGTTTTGGATGGACAGCCGCTGGGCGAAGTCCTCCGCAATGCCTCCGGCAATTCGAAGTTCATCCAGGGTCTGCTGATCGAAGTCTTTATCCTGGCAATTTATGCCCTCAGCTACGACCTGGTCCTGGGAATCGTCGGCCTGCTCTCCTTCGGGCACGCCATGTTTTTCGGGGTTGGGGCTTACCTGACCGGCATCATGCTCAAAAGCTTCGGCTGGCCGCTGCTGCCCACCCTCGGGCTGGTTATCCTGGCTGGGATCGTCCAGGCGCTCCTGTTCGGCCTGGTGCTGCCGCGCGTGCAGGGCATCACCTTCGCCCTGGTGACCCTGGGCATCGCCTCGGTCTTCCACATTGTGATTATGTCCAGCGAGCTGGGCAGCCTGACCGGGGCGGATGTGGGCCTGCAGGGGGTGACAGCGCCCGCTTTTATCAACCCATCCACGCAGCGCCTGCGGTTCTACTTTATCGCGCTGGTGATCCTGTTTCTGGTGTACCTCCTCTACCGGCGCTTCGTCAGCTCGCCCACCGGCAGGGTGTGCGTGGCGATCCGGGAAAACGAGGGGCGGGCCAGGATGCTCGGTTACAACACCTTCCATTTCAAACTGGTCGCCCTGGTCATCGCTTCGATCACGGCCGCCATCGCCGGGATGCTGCACACCCTCCACTCGCCCATCGTCAGCCCCAATGTCGCCAGCCTGGGCTTCACCGTCTCCGCCCTGCTGATGATTCTCATCGGCGGAGTCGGCACTCTCTCCGGAGCGATCGTCGGCGCGGCCACTTACCGCCTGCTGCAGTTCTATCTGGAGAAGTTCTTCGGCGAAAACGCCAGCTTTATCATCGGTCTGGTCTATGTGCTGCTGGTGCTCTTCGTGCCCTATGGCATTGTTGGCACCTGGAAAATGCGCTCTTTCGATCTGCAGCGGGGCAGAGCACGCCTGCTGCAGGCGCTGGGCCTGCAGCAGAAGCAGTTTTAAGGGAGCACTCAATAGCCAGTAAAAATGGGGTAATGCGTGCGTGGCAGAGGCTGTGTCAGCCTGCCACGCATCACCCCATTCACTAACTTTTCGTGCACCCTTTAACAAAATAAACCTATTTATATCGCTATTGTTATGATATAATTGCACGTGCAAAAAAGCACAGAATAACCTGTGCAGACGGATGGGGGGGACATCATTCGACCCCGCAGATGATTTAAAACCAAAAAACTGCCAAACATCGCAGCTTCGCGCCATCTGCCGGGGGCGTAAACCGTTCCGTCGTTCTCTCAAACGCCCTCAAAACTTTCAATCCAATCATCCTACCCAGCTCGCGCTGCCCTGAAGGCCTCCGCCCGCGATTATCTCACGCGCCGGTGCGTCCTCAGTGGGCCCAAACAGCGGCGCGGCCGGGGAGGAACCCGTTCATAGCGACGCTCGCGCCCGGGGGAGGGGCAGCGAGGGGCGGATCTATTGTTGTTCGATTGGGAAAGTAAAGGAGGTCCAGATGAACAACCCTATCGCCGGCCAGAAGGTAGCCGGTATTGATATCCTGGCCCAGGTCAGGCCTGAATACTCCCGGGTCCTCAGCCCGGAAGCGCTGGCCTTTGTGGCTCACCTGCAGCGGGAGTTCGGCAAGCGCCGGCTGGTACTGCTGCAGCACAGGGAAGAGCGCCAGGCGGAGCTGGACGCCGGGCAGCTGCCCGATTTTCTACCTTACACCGCCTCGATCCGCCAGGACCCGAACTGGCGGGTGGCGGCCACGCCCCCGGACCTGCAAAACCGCCGGGTGGAGATCACCGGCCCGACCGACCGGAAAATGCTGATCAACGCCCTTAATTCCGGGGCCAGCGCGTTCATGGCCGATTTCGAAGACGCCAACTCCCCCACCTGGGAAAACATGGTAGAGGGCCAGCTCAACCTGCAGGATGCCATTGAAGGTACCATCCGCTTCACCAGCCCCGATGGAAAGCAATATGCCTTGAACGAGCGGACCGCCGTGCTGATGGTACGGCCGCGCGGCTGGCACCTGGACGAGAGGCATATGCTCGTGGACGGCGCGCCGGTATCCGGCTCCCTGTTCGATTTCGGCCTGTTCTTCTTTCACAACGCCAAAAAGCTGGTGGAGAAAGGCAGCGGGCCATATTTCTACCTGCCCAAGCTGGAGAGCCACGAGGAAGCGCGCCTCTGGAACGATGTCTTCCTTCTGGCTCAGGACCTGACCGGGGTTCCCCGCGGGACAATCCGGGCGACAGTGCTGATCGAGAACGTCCTGGCTGCCTTCGAAATGGAAGAGATCCTCTACGAGCTGCGCGAGCACTCCGCCGGGCTCAACGCCGGACGCTGGGATTATATCTTCAGCGTCATCAAGAAGTTCCGCAACCGGCCCGATTTCATCCTCCCGGACAGGGGCCAGATCACCATGACCGTGCCCTTCATGCGGGCCTATACCGAGCTGCTGGTGAAGACCTGCCACCGGCGGGGGGCGCATGCCATGGGGGGAATGGCGGCTTTCATCCCCAGCCGGAAGAACGCGCAGGTGAACGAGGTCGCCCTGGCAAAGGTACGGGAGGACAAGCTGCGCGAATCCGGCGACGGTTTTGACGGGACCTGGGTGGCGCATCCCGATCTGGTGCCGGTGGCGATGGAGGTATTTGACGCCGTGCTGGGAGAAAAGCCCCACCAGAAAGACCGCCTGAGAGCAGAGGTGCGGGTCACGGCGGAAGAACTGACGAACTTCCAGGTCCCGGACGGGCAGATCACCGAAGCAGGACTGCGGACCAATATCAACGTCGGCATCCAGTATATCGAATCCTGGCTGCGGGGGGTCGGCGCGGCTGCCATCTACAACCTGATGGAAGATGCGGCCACAGCCGAGATCTCCCGCGCTCAGGTCTGGCAGTGGGTGCGCTCGCCGCAGGGGGCGCTGGCGGACGGCAGGCAGGTCACCGGAGAGCTGGCCAGCGCGCTGATCCCGGAGGAGCTTGCGAAGATCCGGGACCTTTATGGAGAGCGGCTCTACTCTGCCGGGAAATTTGAACTGGCTGCGCAGCTGTTTGAGCAATTAACCACCGGGGATGAGTTTGTTTCATTCCTCACCCTGCTGGCCTACCGGCATATTGTTTGAAAGTACG
Organism: Chloroflexota bacterium; assembly: GCA_023395675.1. Lineage (GTDB taxonomy): Bacteria > Chloroflexota > Anaerolineae > Anaerolineales > UBA4823 > JAEWYL01. Next base: position 36,165 of record JAEWYL010000248.1, read on the forward strand.
CACGACACAACCCAGAAAACGTAGGAGGGAGATTGAAATATGGTTGACCAGAAGCAGTTAAGCCGCCTGAATAAGGAATGGCAGACCAACCCGCGTTGGAAAGGCATCACCCGCACCTATACGGCGGAGGATGTGCTTCGCCTGCGCGGCTCTATCCAGATCGAACACACCCTGGCGCGCATGGGGGCGGAGAAGCTGTGGAAGCTCTTCAGCACCCAGCCTTTTGTGCGCTCCCTGGGCGCGCTGACAGGCGGGCAGGCGGTCCAGATGGTGCAGGCGGGCATCAAGGCGATCTACGTCAGCGGCTGGCAGGTGGCCGGTGACGCGAACACCGCGCTGCATACCTATCCCGACCAGAGCCTCTACCCCGTTGACAGCGCTCCGGCCCTCATCCGCCGCATCAACAATGCCCTGATGCGGGCCGACCAGATCCAGCACCTGGAGGACAGTGAAAACGGGAGGGTGGACTGGTTTGTCCCCATCGTGGCCGACGCCGAGGCAGGGTTCGGAGGGCCTCTGAACACCTTCGAACTGGTCAAACATATGATCGAGGCCGGAACTGCAGCGATCCACCTGGAAGACCAGCTCTCCTCTTTGAAGAAATGCGGTCACATGGGGGGGAAAGTGCTCGTCCCGGTCTCGGAGTTTGTCCATAAACTGGTCACTGCCCGGCTCGCCTCCGACGTCCTGGGCATCCCCACCCTGATCATCGCCCGCACGGACGCCGACTCCGCCACCCTGATCCGGGCCGAGAACGACCCGGAGGACGCGCCCTTCCTGACCGGCGAACGCTCTTATGAGGGCTACTACTATATCAAGGGCGGGCTGGATTATGCCATCGCGCGCGCCCGCGCTTACGCGCCGTATGCCGACCTGGTGTGGTGTGAGACCGCCCGGCCCGACCTGGGCGAGGCGCGGGAATTTGCCCAGGCGGTTCACGAGAAGTTCCCCGGAAAATGGCTGGCGTATAACTGCTCCCCCTCCTTCAACTGGAGGCGGCACCTGGACGACAAGACCATCGCCAGCTTCCAGGAAAAACTGGGAGAGATGGGGTACAAGTTCCAGTTCGTCACGCTGGCCGGTTTTCACGCGCTCAATGCCAGCATGTTCCAACTGGCGCACGACTATGCCGATCACGGCATGGCGGCCTATGCGCAGCTCCAGCAGAACGAGTTCGAGATGGAGCATGTGCACGGATACAGGGCCATCAAGCACCAGGCCTTCGTCGGCGCCGGCTACTTCGACGAGGTGCTCATGACGATCACCGAGCGCCAGGCCAGCACCACCGCCCTGAAAGGCTCGACCGAGGAAGCCCAGTTTGAGGAGCCGAGCTACAACGAGGATATCATCCCCCTGTAGCGGGGCCTTGACGAGTGATTGATCCGCGGTTTAAAGCGGTGGGCGGCGCTGGAA
>JAEWYL010000209.1 GCA_023395675.1 Chloroflexota bacterium
GGCCCCGAAGCTGGAGCCGTTCCATCCGATGCCAACCGGCGCTCTCTGGTTGGAGAGCAGGTGACTTACGTGTGGGATTGGGTGCTTCCCTCGGGGAGGGTCTACTACCAGATCCGGCTTTCCCCGCTGCGAAATTCGGAGGGCGAGGTGATCGGCAGCGTGGGGGTTGGGCGGGATTTCACCCCGATGAAACAGGCGGAAGCGGAACTGCGCCTGGCAACCGAAAAGCTCCAGCGCAGCAACCGTGAGTTGGAAGAATTCGCCTTTGTCGCCTCGCACGACCTGCAGGAGCCGCTGCGGAAGATCGAGGCCTTTGGCGAGCGTCTGAAAGAGCGCATGCAGCACCGTCTGAACGAGACGGAGGCCCTCTTCCTCGAGCGCATGATGGCGGCCTCCACCCGCATGCAGGCGATGATTAACGGTCTGCTGGCCTATTCCCGTATCACCACCAAGGCCCGTCCTTTTGCCCGGGTGGACCTGGAGCAGATCGCCCAGGAAGTGCTTCAGGACCTGGAAGCCCGCCTGGAGCAGGTTGGCGGCAGGGTGGAGGTGGGCAGCCTGCCGGTGATCGAGGCCGACCCTGTGCAGATGCGCCAGATGTTCCAGAACCTGATCGGGAACGCTCTGAAATTTCACAAACCTGGAGAGAAGCCCCTGGTGCGGGTGTCGAGCCGGGCTCTGGATATTGGGCCGCTCCCGGGAATTGAAATCCGGGTGGAGGATAACGGTATCGGCTTCGACCTCAAGCATCTGGAGCGCATCTTCAAGCCTTTCGAGCGCCTGACAGGGCGGAGCGAGTACGAAGGCAGCGGTATGGGGCTGGCTATCTGCCATAAGATCGCAGAACGCCACGGCGGCAGCATCACGGCGGAGAGCCAACCCGGTGAGGGCACCACTTTTCGGGTGCTCCTGCCGGTGCGCCAGCAGCCGGATTGGCAGGAGAACGGGAGCACTCAAAGGAAGGAATAAAAGGGGGGACTTGTGCGCGGCTTCGCCACGCCCCCCCTTACACTTATTTTGTGCACCCCGGAGCACTGAGCCTCCATCCGGGCTCGAATTTGGCGATACAATAGGGGGCGTGCGAGAGATTGACCTGCTGATCATCGGGGCCGGTCCTGCCGGCCTCTCCACCGCCCTGCACCTGCTCGAAGCCAGCCCTGACTGGGCCGGGCGTATGCTCCTCCTGGAAAAAGCAGCTCACCCGCGCCACAAGCTCTGCGGCGGCGGCGTCACCCGCCTGGGTCTGGAGATCTTACGCGACCTGGGCTTCTCCCTGCCCCTGCCTCTTCCCCAGGCCCGGGTGGACGATATCCGCCTGGTCTACGGCGCGCGTACCGTTCACGTGCGCAGCCGGCCTGAGGTGGCTATCTTCCACCGCTCCGAACTGGATGCCTACCTGGCCTGCGAGACCCGCCGCCGGGGGGCGGTGATCCACGAGAACGAGCCGGTGCAGGAACTGCAGCTCGGGCCGGACGTGGTGCGCGTGATCACGAACCGGGAGACCTACTGCGCCCGGGCCGTCGTCGGTGCGGACGGATCGAAGGGCATTACCCGCCGCGAGCTGGCCCGCAGCGAGAGCCGTATCCGTGTGGCGCGCGCCCTGGAGCTTATCCATGACGCCCCGGAGAGCGCCCCTCACTTCCAGGAACGCTTTGCGCGCTTCGACTTTACCCCGGTCGGGCAGGCGCTGCAGGGCTATTTCTGGGATTTTCCCACCCGGGTTGGAGGGCAGCCGGCTTTCAACCGCGGGGTCTATGACTCCCGCATGGCGCAGGAGCGCCCGCGCGCCCGCCTGCCCGAGGTGCTCCAGACCTCGCTCGAGGCCCTGGAGGCGGAAAAGGGCCGCCCGGACGGGCATCCCATCCACTGGTTCAGCCCGCGCGCCCGGTTTTCCATGCCCCGCCTGCTGCTGGCGGGGGATGCGGCGGGGGCAGACCCCCTGTTCGGCGAGGGCATCGCCCCCGCCCTGGCCTATGGGGAGGCCGCCGCCGGCATGGTGCTGCGCGCCTTCCAGCACGGCGATTTCTCGTTTCGAGATTACCGCCGCAGGCTGTTCGCGTCCAGGGCAGGCCGCTACCTGCTGCTCCGCTGGGCTGTGGCCTGGTGGAGCTACCGGCTCAGCGGCAGGCCCTGGTTCATGCATCTCATGTGGTCCCTTGGCGGGCTGATTAACCGGGCCTGGCCAGAACGGGAAGCGCTGTATTGAGATCTAAATGAAACAACTACAAATCTTACTCACAAATGATGATGGTATCGGCTCGCCGGGGCTGTGGGCCGCGGCCGGCGCCCTGTCCGAGCTGGGTTACGTGCACGTAGCTGCGCCCCGCGACCAGTTCTCCGGGGCAGGGCGCAGCCTTCCGGTCACCTCCGACGGCCTGATCCGCACCCAGGAGGTGGGGATTCGCGGCAAGGTCTGGCAGGTGTACGCCGTGGGCGGCACCCCGGCCCAGGCCGTGCTGCACGCCCTGCTGGAGATCATCCCGGAGCCCCCCGACCTGGTCGTATCGGGCATCAACTACGGCGAAAACCTGGGGACGGGCATTACCGTCTCCGGCACGGTTGGCGCTGCCCTGGAGGCCGCTTCGCAGGGCATCCCCTCCCTGGCCGTCTCCCTGGAGACCGACCCGAGCAAGCACCTGAGCTATTCGAAAGAGGTGGATTTCACGGCGGCTGCGTACTTCACGGCTTACTTCAGCCGGCTGATGGTCTCGAAGAAAATGCCCCCCGATGTGAGCGTCTTGAAGGTGGATATACCGGCCGGTGCGACCGAGGATACCCCCTGGGAGATCACCCGCCTCTCTCGCCTGCCTTACTACGTGGCGACCGCCCCGGAGCGCGCCTCCTGGGATATCCCGGGGCGGGTGGGATACCGTGTGGCCGGCGACCCGGAGCAGGACGAGGTGGATTCGGATATCTATGCCCTGCGGGTCAAGCGCCAGGTTTCGGTCACCCCGCTCAGCCTGGATATGACCTCGCGCGTGGACCTGAAAAAGTTCGAGCAGGACCTGCGCCGGGGCTCTTAATCCATGCCTCTAGCTGCAGGATGCGGGGGGGGCGGCCCCCCCCCCCCCCCCCGGCCGCGGGCCCCCGATC
>JAEWYL010000211.1 GCA_023395675.1 Chloroflexota bacterium
GGCTTTCCGCATCTACGTCTCCTGCCTGACGCAGCTCAACCTGGACCGACACAACCGGGTCTCCACCACGGATACACGCTTGCTGCGCCGGGTGGTGCGCGACGCGCGCGAGCGCGGCTACAGCGCGCTGACCACCCTGCAGCGCTGGGAGTCGGTGCGGCGCGGGGAGAAGCGCTACATCTTCCCCTACCAGGAAAATGCAGACGTGATGTTCAACTCGGCCCTGGTCTACGCGCTCTCGGCCCTGAAGCCACTGGCGGAGCCCCTGCTGCGCCAGGTCCCCTTCGGCAGCCCGGAGTACGTGGAGGCCAAGCGCCTGCTGGCATTCCTGGAATGGTTCGAGCCGCTGGACAGCGACCTGATCCCCGACAACTCCATCCTGCGCGAGTTCATCGACCAATCCATCCTGAGGGATTTCAAGCTCTGGTCGCATTAGGGGGATCGATATTGGAGAACGGAGATTAGGGAGCAGCAAGCAGCGGAATCGAGCCCAGCAGCGATCGAGAGATTCTGCAGATCCAACCTGTCAAGAATAGGCGCCAGCAATCTGTTTATATAACGAAGTGCAAGCGACACGTACAAACCAATAGTGCAGACTCGAGGTCCTCAAAGCATGGCTGTAGGATTCGATACACAGTCATCTGGAATTTTAGACAACATATCAGTTTCGATCCTATGCGGTGGACATTACCTGGTGCTTTCTGTTATTCGGGGGTTGAAGAGAGCTGTAGTTGAGCGTCTTTTCTGATGAAAGTAATAAACTGGCTCATCGCGCTGTGCGGGCTCTGGGAGTTCGGGGATATCGCCGCTCTCTTCGTCCCCGACTTCGGCGAGATTAAGCCCTTCGTCTGGAACCACATCCTCACCGGCCTGTTCCTGATTATCGCAGGCGCCTGGGCCGCGCTGGCAGCGAATGTCCGCACGGCGAGGACATTGAATTATTTGGCTGCCGCGGCGGGTTTTTGGTTGATGGTTGCCCCCTTTTTCTTAGGCCTCCCCGCCATTTCCGCCGGGCTGTGGAACGATGTGATCGTCGGCGGGATCGTAATGAGTCTCAGCCTCTGGGCCGCGAGCGCAGCCCGCCGGTCGTCCGGGTGATGCTCATCCGCCAACTTCCGGACAGCCACATCAAACCGGGTAGTTTGATGTCTTAACCTTTTCCGTCTCAACCTATGGCATAATCGGAGGGGGCAGGGTGCGGGCTCCCCGCGTTTCTCGCTCGCTCCGCCAGCGCCAGACCTGCCGCCGTTTACCGGACAAAGGAGGGGACATGAACGGGAAAGAGAAGCTGATGCGCACGGTGCGGGTGCGGGATGAAGTCACGCCGGGCACCCTGGGGCGGCTCTTGATCGCGATCTCGGACGCGGGCGGGGATATCGGCGAGGTGCGCCTGATCCAGGAGACCTCCCGCTCCCGCATCCGCGACATCAACCTGTATGCAAAGAACGAGCGCCAGTTAAAACGCATCCTGGAGGCCATCGCCTCGAACCCCGGGACGCGCATTCTGGCGGTGCGGGACGAGGTGCTGGAGCTGCACCAGCAGGGGAAGATCGCCATCCGCAGCCGCTACCCGGTGGATTCTCTGGCCACCCTCAGGCGGGTATACACCCCCGGGGTGGCGGAGGTGTGCCTGAAAATCGCCGGCGAGCCGGCCCTGGCGCGCCAGTACACCGCCATCAGCCACCTGGTCGCCATCGTCACGGACGGGACCGCCGTCCTGGGGCTGGGCGATATCGGCCCGCAGGCGGGGATGCCGGTGATGGAGGGCAAAGCCATGCTGATGGAGACCCTGGTGGGGCTCTCAGGCGTGCCCATCCTGCTGAACACCAAGGACGTGGACACGATCGTCGAGACTGTGGCAGCCATCTCCCCCACCTTCGCCGCCATCCAGCTCGAGGACATCTCCGCGCCGCGCTGCTTCGAGATCGAAGCCCGGCTGCTGGACCGCCTGGATATCCCGGTGATGCACGACGACCAGCACGGCACCGCGGTGGTGACCACCGCCGCCCTGACCAATGCCTGCCGCATCGCCGGGCTGGAGCTGTGCAAGGTGCAGATCGGGCAGGTGGGGCTGGGGGCGGCCGGGCAGGCGATCGGGCGCATGCTCATGAACCTGACCCACAACCCGGTCCTGGGGGCGGACCTCTCCCCCTACGCCCTGCAGCGCTTCTCCACCCTGGGGGGCGTCCCCTCCCGCCTGGAAGAGGTGATGGAAAAGGCGGACGTGATCATCGCCACCACCGGAGCGCCCGGCCTGATCAAGCCGGAGATGGTGCGCCGGGGGCAGGTGATCCTGGCGCTCTCGAACCCCAGGCCGGAGATCGAACCGGAGGCGGCGCTGGAGGCGGGGGCGGTCTTCGCCGCGGACGGCAAATCGGTGAACAACGTGCTGGGCTTTCCCGGCCTGCTGCGGGGCGCGGTGGACGCGCAGGCCCGGCGCATCACTCAGGAGATGTACCTGGCGGCCGCTTTCACTCTGGCGGAACTCGCCCCGCACGACGAGCTGGTCCCCAACCCCCTGAACCGGGAAGTGCACCAGGCCGTGGCGAAGGCGGTGGCGAAAAAGGCGGTGGAGCAGGGCGTGGCGCGGGCCGATTACGTGGCTTACCTGGACGGCTGAATGAGCGTTCCGATAGACCCCAACAACCCGGTCGTGAAATTGTGCGCAGCCGGCATCCAGGCCGAAGGGCTGGGCCGGTTCGATGAGGCCCGGGAGCTGTACCGGCAGGCCTGGGAGGCGAGCCGGGACGATTTTGAGGCCTGCATCGCCGCGCATTACCTGGCACGGGGGCAGGAAAGCGCGCAGGAGAACCTGCGCTGGAACCTGGAGGCGCTGCACAGGGCTGAAGCCGCCGGGGAGGAGCGGGCGCGCGGCTTCCTTCCCTCCCTGTACCTGAACCTGGGATTCTCTTACGAACAGCTCGGGAATACCGGCGAGGCCGGGCGCTGCTACGATCTGGCCTCCGGCTGCCTGGACAGCCTGCCTGCTGGCCCCTACCGGGAAACAGTGCAGGGCGGCATCCGGGCGGGACAGGCGCGGGCGCCAACGCGGCAGAAGGGCGAGGAAGGCCGGAGCTGAAAGAGCGGGGCCGGGAGCGCGCATGGCAAAAATCCCAACGAAGCAGCAGGTTTCCGCCGGCGGGGTGGCTTACCGGGAGGTGGGAGGGGGGATCGAAATCGCCCTGATCTCGGTCGGGCCGCAAGGGCGCTGGCAGCTTCCCAAGGGCATGGTCGGCGCAGGCGAGGAGCCGGAGCAGGCCGCGCTGCGGGAAGTGCGCGAGGAGGCAGGCATCCAGGCCGAGGTGCTGGCCCCGCTGGAGACCATCGAGTACTGGTACGCGTCAAAAGAGCGCGGCGAACCG
>JAEWYL010000027.1 GCA_023395675.1 Chloroflexota bacterium
CTTCTCCCGAGCTGAGGTTGAATTCACTTCGCGTGGCGGTTTGGAGAGAGGCGGAAGCGGGTAAAATTCTGACCATGGCTGGCACTGCAGTTTTCGTGTTGATGGGCGTCTCCGGGTCGGGGAAGACCACCATCGGGCAGGCCCTGGCGGGGACGCTGGGCTGCCCCTTTTACGACGGGGATGACTACCACCCCCCGGAGAACGTGGAAAAAATGTCCCGCGGCGTCCCGCTGGACGACCGCGACCGGGAGCCCTGGCTGGAGCGCCTGGCGGGGATGATCCGCCTCCACCGGCAGCGGGGGGAGAGCGCCGTCTTCGCCTGCTCGGCGCTGAAAAGGAGCTACCGCAGCCGGCTGCAGGGCGGCGACGAGGGGGTGCGCTTCATCTACCTGCACGGCGATTTCGACCTGATCTCGGCGCGCCTGCAGGCCCGGCAGCGGCATTATATGAAAGCCGGGATGCTGGCGAGCCAGTTCGAGGCCCTCGAGCCGCCCGGGCCGGAGGAGGCCCTGCGTATCGAAGTGACCGAGAGCGCCCCCCAGATCGTGAAGCGCATTCTGGAGCGCGGCGGCCAGGGCGCGTGAGCCGCCCTGCCTGTTTACCCAATTTTTACCCCTGCTTAATCACCTTTTTACAGCCGGATGGCGCGCCTTGTTTTAGGATAGAGAGTGGGATTTCCCCGCCGCCGTTATCTTTGCAGAACAAGGAGTTCCCAATGGGCGTGTTCAACCGGATGAAAATCAGCGTTAAGCTGGTCATCAGCTTTCTGTTTATCGCCCTGCTGATGGTCGCAGTGGCGGGCGTGGGTGTGCTGAATATGCGCTCGCTCAACCAGAACCTGGAGCGTATGTATCAGCAGAGCACCCTGCCCATCCAGTACGTGGGCAGGGCGGACTCGCTGCTAAACCAGATCAGCGCCGAGGTCCTGCGGCTGGTGTACAGCCGGGAAAACCCGCCCGATATCGACGCCCGGGTCCAGGCCGCTTTTTCCGAGATCGAAGGGCTGATGGCCCTGTACGGCGAGACGCTGGAGACGGCAGACGAGGAGGCGCAGCTTAAGCGGTTTAACGAGAGCCTGGCGGCCTACCAGTCCATGTATGCCGCGCTGTACGAGAAGCTGCGCGCGCGGGAGATGACCGTTGCGCTGGAGATCATGCGCAGCGGGACCGCCACCCAGGAGGCCCTGCAGGCCTCCATGAACGAGATCATCGTTCACAGCCAGGAGGTGGCCGAGGTCCTGAACCAGGAGGCCGCGGCCACGTACACGCAGTCATTAAGATGGGTTGCCGGCACGATCGTGGTGGGGGTCTTCCTGGCGGTGGCGCTGGGGCTGTTCCTGGCGCGCAGCATCGCCCGCCCGCTGGCGGAGGTGGCGCACGTCTCGCAGCAGGTCTCCGGGGAGGATCTGCCCGCGCTGTCGGCCGCGCTGGACCGGCTGGCCCGGGGCGATCTGGCCTGCAGTCTGGAGATCCACGCCAGGCCGGTGGAGGTGCAGCGTGGGGACGAGATCGGGCAGCTGGCGGGTGAGTTTAATTCGATGATCGCCAGCCTGCAGGAGAGCGGCGAGGCCTATGCGCGCATGACCGGCAGCCTGAACCGCCTGGTGGGACAGGTGGCGCAGAGCGCGAACAACCTGGACGCGGCCAGCCGGGAGCTTTCGCTGGCGGCGGGCCAGTCGGGCCAGGCAGCCGGGCAGATCAGCGCGACTATCCAGCAGGTGGCCCGGGGCGCTTCGCAGCAGTCGGAGGCGGTGACGAACACGGTGGTCTCGGTGGATAAGATGTCGCGGGCCATCCAGCGGGTGGCCTCCGGCGCGCAGGAGCAGTCGGCGGCGGTGGTGCAGGCCTCGCAGGTCACCGCCCGCCTCACGGACGCCATCGGGCAGGTGTTTGAGCAGGCCGAGGCGCAGGTTGCCGGGGCGGAGAGCACGGCCCAGGCGGCGCAGGAAAGCGCAGAGGTGATCGGCGCCACGGTGCGCGGGATGGAGAACATCAAAGTCCAGGTGGACCTCTCGGCCCGGAAAGTGCAGGAGATGGGGAAGCGCTCGGACCAGATCGGGGTGATCGTGGAGACGATTGACGATATCGCCTCGCAGACCAACCTGCTGGCTTTGAACGCCGCCATCGAGGCCGCACGGGCCGGGGAGCACGGCAAGGGGTTCGCGGTGGTGGCGGACGAGGTGCGCAAGCTGGCCGAGAAGTCCGCCCAGGCGACCAAGGAGATCGCGCTGCTGATCAAGGGCATCCAGGAGACGGTGTCCGAGGCGGTAGGGGCGATGGAGGCCGGCGCGGGCGAGGTGGAGAGCGGCGTGGCGCTCGCCAGGCGCTCGGGGCAGTCGCTGGAGGGCATCCTGAGCGCGGCGGAGGGCAGCCGGCAGTCGGGCGAGGCCAGCGCGGCAGCCGCCCACCAGATGAGCAGCCTGGCGGAGGAGCTGTCAGCCGCCATGCGCTCGGTTTCGGAGATCGTGGATGCGAACCAGTCCGCCACCCGGGAGATGTCGGCCGGGTCGGATGAAATGTCGCGCCAGATCGAGGATATCGCCAGCGTGAGCGAGGAGAACAGCGCCGCGGTGGAGGAGGTGAGCGCCTCTGCGGAGGAGATGAGCGCCCAGGTGGAGGAGGTGAACGCCTCGGCCCAGTCTCTGGAGGAGATGGCGCGCCTGCTGCTGGCCCTCACGGCCCAGTTCCACCTGCAGGAGGGGCTCGAGGTGAAGCTCGAGGCGCCCAAACCGGCGCCCTATTTCGGCCCGGACCGCCGGCGCTCGATCATTGACCGGGTCCGCTCCGGAGAGATGGTCAACTGAGCGGTCCCCTCGGTACACCTTTGATTTATGCAAACAGGCCCTGCGCGGCCCAGCCGCGCCGGGCCTGTTTGCACTTTCATTAGTTCTGCACCAGCCAGACGCCGAGCAGGATCACCAGGCCACCGAGCAGCGAGGCCCACAGCAGCGGCTCGCCCAGCACCAGGCCCGCCGCCAGCACCGCCGCCAGCGGCTCCAGGTACAGGAAAGCGCCCACCTGCGAGGCCGGCAGGGCCTGCAGGGCGCCGTACCAGAACACGTAGGCCAGGCCCGAGCACACCACCCCCAGGAAGAGCACTCCCAGCCAGCCCCGGGCCGTCAGGGCGCTCACCTCGCCCAGCCCCGGCCCGCCAAAGAAGAGCAGGCTGCTGAAGAGCCAGCCGAAGAGCATCACGAAGAACATCATGCGCCCCGCCGGGTGGCGTTCCAGGCCGCGGCGGGAGAGCACCGAGAAGACCGCCCAGTTGGGGGCGCTGATGAGGATGAGCAGGTCGCCGGGGGCGCCGAAACGCCCGGCAGCCACGGAGGCGAAATCGCCCCGGCTGACCACCAGCAGCACCCCCAGTGCCGCCAGCAGGATGCCGGCGCTCCTGCGCAGGCCCAGCTTTTCCTTTAATACCAGCCAGCTCAGCAGGGCGATGAAGACCGGCGTGCTGGCGACGATCCAGGCAGTGGTGGCGGCCTGGGCGGTGACCAGCCCGGTGGACTGCAGCCACTGGTGGAAGGTGATGCCGATGAACCCGAGCAGGGCGAAGTAGGCCAGGTCTTTCCAGCCGGGCAGGGCGAGCTGGCGGCGGGCGACCACCACCAGGCCCATCACCGCCACGCCCATGGCAAAGCGCAGCCAGACCACCGTGGCGGGCGAGACCTCCTGGAGCGCCACCTTGGTAGCGATGAAGCTCGAGCCCCAGGCGAGCACGGAAAAGAGCACGCCCAGGATGGGGCCGAGCGGCCGGGTGGAGGTGGAGAGTGAGGCAGGCGAGGCCATCTTCAAATTATAAGCCCTGCAAAATTAATTTTCGCGGTCCCGTCTTGAGCCGGATGCACGAAAGCCTTGTGCAGGGGGTGTTAGGGGTGGGGCCGGCGG
>JAEWYL010000037.1 GCA_023395675.1 Chloroflexota bacterium
GCCGACGCCCTGGTGATCGAGGCCACCTACCTGCAGGAGGAGGCGGAGATGGCGCGCAGCTTCTCGCACCTCACCGCCCGCCAGTCCGCCGCCCTGGCCCAGCGCGCCGGGGTGAAGAACCTGATCCTCACCCACCTCTCCCGCCGCTACCGCGAGCGCGACGTGCTGGCCGAAGCGCAGGCCGTGTTCCCCACCGCCCGCGTGGCGCGCGATTTCGACGCCTTCCAGGTCCGGCGCGACGAGTGCGTCCCGGTCCCGCTCCCCGGGAGGGGCGGCTGATGCCCTCTCTGGACCTGCGCCCCTCGCCCATCTCCGGGCAGTGGTACCCGGCCGAGGCGAAGCTCCTGGCCGAGAGCGTGGACGCCTGCCTGCAGGCCGCCCGCCTGCCCGCTCTGCCGGGCGAGGTGGTGGGGGTGATGGCCCCCCACGCCGGGCTGCGCTATTCGGGCGCCAGCGCGGGGCACGCCTTCGCCGCCGTGCGCGGCCTGCAGCCCGAGCTGGCGGCCGTGGTCGCCCCCCTGCACTACCCCAGCCGGCAGCCCTTCGTCACCAGCGCCCACCAGGCCTACCAGACCCCCCTCGGCCCCGTCCCCCTGGACCCCGAGGCGGTGGAGGCCCTGGACGCCGCCCTGCGCGCCCGCCTGGACATGGGCCTGGCCCGCGTGCGCCAGGACCCCGAACACGCCCTGGAGATCGAGCTGCCCTTCCTGCAGCGCGCCCTGGGCGGCCCCTTCCGCCTGCTGCCGGTGATGATCCACCACCCCGAGCCCCGCTTCGCCCGCGCCCTGGGCGAGGCCCTGGCCCAGGCCCTCTCCGGGCGGCGCGCCCTGCTGGTCGCCAGCACCGACCTCTCCCATTTCTACCCCCAGGCCGAGGCGCAGGTCTACGACTCCCATTTCCTGCGCCAGGTGGAGGCCATGGACCCCGAAGGGGTGCTGCGCGCGGACGCCGAGGGCCTGGGCTATGCCTGCGGGCGGGCGGCGGTCGCCGCCGTGCTCTGGGCGGCGCGCCTCCTGGGCGCCAGCCAGGCCCATATCTTGCATTATTCCACCTCGGGCGAGGCCAGCGGAGATACCAGCCGGGTGGTCGGCTACGCGGCCGCCGCCTTCACCCGTCCTTGAAAGTAAGGTTCCAGCCGTAAGAAACCCTCATGGAAAGTACCCTTGCAACCGATCTGCTGCGCATTGCGGCGCTGTTTGTGCTCGTGCTGGCGAACGCCTTTTTCGTGGCGGCCGAATTTTCCCTGGTCAGCGTGCGCCGCACGCGGGTGGCCGAGCTGGTCTCCCAGGGCCACAGCGCCGCCGCCTGGGTGCAGAAAGCGATTGACAACCCCGACCGGGTGATCGCCGCCACCCAGCTCGGCATCACCCTCTCCAGCCTCGGCCTGGGCTGGATCGGCGAGCCCGCCCTGGCCCACCTGCTGGGGCCGGTGGTCTCGCTCTTCCCGCTGGAGAACCGCTCCGAGGTCTCCCACACCCTCTCCGCCGGGATCGCCTTCACCCTGATCACCTTCCTGCACGTGGTGGTGGGCGAGCTGGCGCCCAAGTCCATCGCCCTGCAGAACCCGGAGGCCACCTCGCTGGTGGTGGCGCGGCCCACCGTCTGGACCGAGCGGCTCTTCAAGCCCTTCATCTTCCTGCTCAACGGCGCCGGCAACCTGCTCCTGCGCCTGGTCGGCGTGCGCCCGGCCGGCGCGCACGTGCTCACCCACTCCATCGAGGAGCTGCGCATGCTGGTGAACGCCAGCGCCGAGGGGGGCGTGTTCGAGCCGGAGGAGGGCGAGATGCTCAACGCCATCTTCGACCTCAACACCCTGCTGGTGCGCCAGGTGATGATCCCCCGCACCGAGATCATCGCCGTGGAGGCCGACGCCCCCCTGGAGGAGATCATCTCCCTGGTCACCCAGTCCACCTACACCAAGTTCCCGGTCTACGACGACACCCTGGACCAGATCCTGGGCATCGTGCACGTGAAAGACCTGCTGCGCGCCATGCAGGACCCCGAATGTCACGACTGCACGGCGCGCTCCTTCGCCCGCGAGCCGCTTTACGTGCCCGAGACCATCCCGGTGAACGCCCTGCTCAAGCGCTTCCGCGACGACCGCCAGCACATCGCCATTGTGCTGGACGAGTTTGGCGGCACCGCCGGCCTGGTCACCCTGGAGGACCTGCTGGAGGAGATCGTGGGGGAGGTCAGCGACCCGTTCGACGTCATCACCCCCGAGATCCAGACCCTGCCCGACGGGACGGCCCTGATTGACGGTCTGACCCTGATTGAGGACGTGAACGAGCAGCTCCAGCTCGACCTGCAGGACGCCAACTACGACACCATCGCCGGCTACCTGCTCGGCCGCCTGGGGCGCATGGCCAAGGTGGGCGACACGGTGGAGGCCGGCAGCGTGCGCCTGCGGGTGGAGGCCATGGACGGCCTGCGCATCGCCCGCCTCTCGCTGGTGAAGCTCCATCCCAGCCAGGAAGGCCCGGAGGCCGGCCCGTCCGCCCGGGGCGAATAGCCGCGCGCCGAGGCCGCCCCCCGCTCCCATCCCCATGCCCAGCTACGTCGAGATCGCCGTCAACGTGCCCCAGGTGTCGGGCGTGTTTCACTACCACCTGCCGCCCGAGCTGGAGGGCCGCCTGGCGCCGGGCTGCCTGGTGGAGGTCCCCTTCGGGCGGCAGCAGGTGCAGGGCGTGGTCCTGCGCCCCGTGGACGCCCCCTCGGTGCCCGAGACGCGCCCCGTGACGGCCCTGATTGACCCCCAACCCGCCCTCACCCCCCACCAGCTGGCCCTGGCCGCCCACCTGGCAGAGAGCACCCTGGCCCCCCTGGCGGCCTGCCTGGACCTGATGCTGCCCCCCGGCCTCTCGCAGCAGGTGGACAGCCTGTATTCGCCGGCGCCGGGCGCGCCGGGCCATGGCAAGGGGGGCAAGCTTCCCCCCCTGCAGCAGCGGCTGCTGGCCCTGCTGGAGAAGCGCGGCCCCCTGCGCGGGCGGCAGATTGACGCCTCGCTGCCGAAGCTGGACTGGCGCAAAGCCGCCGAGCAGTTGAAGCGCCGCGGCCTGCTCGCCTCGCAGCCGGTGCTGCCGCCCCCCAGCGTGCGCCCGAAGGTGGTGCGCACCGCCCGCCTGGGCGCCTCGCCCGAGAAAGCCCTGGAGGCCATGCCCAACCTGGCCCGCGCCGGCGCCCCCGCCCTGGCCCGCCGCCAGGCCATGCTCCAGGCCCTGCTGCGCGAGCCGGGCGAGGTGGAGGTCCCCTGGCTCTACGCCGAGAGCGGCGGGACCCTGGCGGACCTGGAGCGCCTGGCCGAGCTGGGGCTGGTGATCCTGGGCGAGAGCGAGGTCTGGCGCGACCCGCTGGAGAACCTGGACCTGGAGATCGCCCACCCCCTCGGGGGCCCGGCGGGCGCGCCCCTGCCCCCGCTGCTGCCCGACCAGGCCGCCGCCTGGGAGGCGCTGCTCCCCGCCCTGCAGGGCGGGCCCTACAAGGGAAGCCCCTTCCTGCTGCACGGGGTCACCGGCTCGGGCAAGACCGAGCTCTACCTGCGGGCCGCGGCGGAGGTGCTGCGCCAGGGGCGCGGGGCCATGATCCTGGTGCCCGAGATCGCCCTCACCCCGCAGGCGGTGCGCCGCTTCCTGGCGCGCTTCCCGGGGCAGGTGGGGCTGGTGCACTCGCGGCTTTCCCCGGGCGAGCGCTACGATACCTGGCGCCGGGTGCGCCTGGGGCAGCTCCCGCTGGTGGTGGGGCCGCGCTCGGCCCTGTTCGCCCCCCTGCCCGAGGTGGGGCTGATCGTGGTGGACGAGTGCCACGACGATTCGTACTACCAGCCGGAGGGGGCGCCCTATTACCACGCCCGGGAGGCCGCCGCGGCCTACGCCCGCCTGGCGGGGGCGGTCTGCATCCTGGGCTCCGCCACCCCGGACATGACCAGCGCCTACCGCGCCGCCCGGGGCGATTATCAGCTTCTGCGCCTGCCGCGGCGCATCCTGGCCCACCGCGAGAAGGTGCAGAGCGAGCTCCCCGCCGCCACACCCGCCTCCCCCGCGCCCGCGGAGGGCCTGCCCCCGGTGCGCGTGGTGGACATGCGCCTGGAGCTGCAGGCCGGCAACCGCTCGCTGTTCAGCCGCGCCCTGCAGGAGGCCCTGGGCCGCGTGCTGGAGCGCGGCCAGCAGGCCATCCTCTTCCTCAACCGCCGCGGGCAGGCCACCTATATCTTCTGCCGCGACTGCGGGCAGGCCCTGAAGTGCCCGCGCTGCGGGCTGCCCCTCACCTACCACCTGGAGCGGGCGGCCTCCGCAGCCCCGCTGGGGCAGGCCGGGCTGCCGGACTTCCCGGAAACCCAGGCCGCGAGCGCCCTCACCTGCCACCACTGCGGCTACCGGCGCGGGCTGCCCGCCCGCTGCCCCAACTGCGGCAGCGGGCGCATCCGCCATTTCGGGGCCGGCACCCAGCGCGTGGAGGAGGAGCTGCACGCCCTGTTCCCGGACGCCCGCACCCTGCGCTGGGACGCCGAGACCGCCCGCCAGAAGGGCGCGCACGAGATCATCCTGGCCCACTTCGCCAACCGGCGCGCCGACGTGCTCATCGGCACGCAGATGCTGGCGAAGGGGCTGGACCTGCCCCACGTTACCCTGGTGGGGGCGGTGCTGGCCGACGTGGGCCTGCACCTGCCGGACTACCGGGCCGGGGAGCGGGTCTTCGCCACCCTGACCCAGGTGGCGGGCCGGGCCGGGCGCAGCCCGCTGGGCGGCGAGGCGGTCTTCCAGACCTTCGACCCCGAAAATTACGTCATCCGGGCCGCGGCCGGGCACGATTTCCGCGCCTTCTACGAGCAGGAGCTGGCCTACCGCCGCCGCCTGCGCTACCCGCCCTTCACCCACCTGGTGCGCCTGGAGTTCCGCCACCGCGACCCCGCCCTGGCGGAGGAGGCGGCCCACGAAATGGCCGCGCGCCTGAAAAACTGGCTGCAGGCCGGCGAGCGCCGCGCTACCGACCTGATCGGCCCCGCGCCGCCTTTCTTCGACCGCCTGGGCGGCCTCTACCGCTGGCAGATCGTGCTGCGCGGCCCCGACCCGGCCTCCATCCTGCGCGGGCGGCCCCTGGCCGGCTGGCGCGTGGAGGTGGACCCGGTCTCGCTGCTCTGAAGCTCACCGGGAGAAATAAATAAGCCAATCCATTGCGGCCGGGCTTCGCCCGGCCGCAATGGATTGGCATATGATTCTATTCTTCTTCGCGGGCCCGCTCTTCCCAGAACTCCTCGATATTGTCGTAGATCTCCTCCGGGAACTGCAGCTCGCGGTACAGGTTGCAGGCGTTGGGGTCCTCCGCGTCCGGGCAGAGGGGGAAATCCTGCTGCGCCTGCCACTGCAGGATGCGCTCGCGCTTGGGCGGGTTGTAGCCCCGCTCCTGCACCTGCAGCAGCATCACCCGGGCCTCTTTCTCTTCCACGCCGGGCTGCTTCGCCAGCCGCGCCACGATCTCATCCTCGTCCATGAAGTGCCGCGCCACAATGGCGAAGGTCAGGCGCCCGTAATGGCCGATATCTTCACCGGCCTCCAGGTGATCCAGCAAATGCGCCATCATCGGCGAACTGCGCAGCTCCTGGCTGCGGTATTCTGTCTCGTTCGTGCTGCCGTTCTTCGCGCTCATCTCTTTCCTCCTTAATCAGGCTAAGGCTGCGAGCCGGGCGTCCCGGTAATCAGGTGCAAGGCGCTCCCACCCCGGCGAAGCTCGCAGCCCGGGCCGGGTCCTGCGCCGGCCATGGAGCGGGCCTGCCCCGAAAAGCGCCTCGCACCCCACCTCCTGGTGCGAGGCATTTTCACCGCAGACCGGTCCCCCGGCCGGCAGCCGGGCGGCGCCCCGCAGCGGGGCAGGCCAGGCGGGGGAATGCCTTGCACCTTACCCCGCCCCGATCATTCCTAGAATTAATGTTCTAACACAGAGGATTATAGGCCAGCGCTTCCTCCGGCACAATGGGGATTCATCCCTCCCGCCGCGGTAGGGATTTCCCTACCGCGCCGGCGGGAACCGAATCGAGCCGGAATCAGTCTTAACCTCAGCGCGGGAGACAGCGTTTCGGGGAGGCCGTCCAGCCTGGCGGCCCCGCTGGTCCCGGGCTCCGCCGTCCGGCGCCAGCCCCGGCCCGGGTACAGGCGCCGGCCATGCATGGGGGATTTGGAAGAACCGGGCGGCCGCGGGGGGCGGCTTTTGCCGGTAGAAGGGACGTACAGGTGCAGAGCGACCTCCGCCTCCTCATTTTGAGCGCCGCCATCGGCCTCTGCGGCGCCTCGCTCCTGGAGCTGGTCAAGTACTGGATCGAGCGCCGCCGGCAGGCCCAGGCCGAGCGTCAGGCGCTGCAGACCCGCCGCTCCGCCGAGTTGGCCGAATTCCTGCGCGGGGCGGAGGAGCTCTCCGGCGCGCCGGAGCCGGCCTGGCTGCGCCTGACCGGCCGCGACCCGCAGCCCTTCCGCCTGCCCCTCCCCCGCCTGCCCTTCTGGAGCCCCTCCTGGAGCGCCACCGGCACCGAGCCGGTCCGGCTCCCGCTGCGGCCCGCCCGCGGGGCGGGCTTCCTGCTGTTCCGCCGCAGGCCGGAGCGCAGGCGCAGGCGCAGGGGGCGCAAGCTGCTGCTCGGCCCCCTGACCGTGATCGGGCGCAGCCCGCTCTGCGACCTGTGCCTGCCGGACGACCCGGCGGTCTCCTCCGAGCACGCCCTGATCCGCTACGAGGAGGGCGGCTACGTGCTCTACGACCTGGGCTCGATCAACGGCACCCATCTGAACGGGCTGCGCCTGGCGCCCCACCGCCGCGCTCCGCTGCAGGGCGGCGACCGCCTGCGGCTGGGGCGCACGCACTTCGAGTTCGGCGCCCCGCGCCCCCCGCTCCCCCCCGTCTCCGCCGGTAAAAAAAGCGCCTAAATCTCCGTAATTGATCGGTGTCCACAGATAAGAAAACCGGGGCCAACGCGTTTTAGCGAGGAAAAGAAGACCAATCGCTCTCGCAAAGACGCGAAGACGCCAAGGAAGAAGGAAAAACCTTCTTTGCGTCTTTGCGTCTTGGCGAGAGGTCTTCTTATCGGTGTCCATCCGTGTGCATCTGTGGTTTTGAATGAACCACAGATAAACAAAGATAGACACAGATAAGAAAACCGGGGCCAACGCGTTTTAGCGAGGAAAAGAAGACCAACCGCTCTCGCGAAGACGCGAAGACGCGAAGGAAGAAAGAAAAAATCTTCTTTGCGCCTTAGCGTCTTGGCGAGAGTTTTTTCTTCGTTCTTCTGCTTCTATCTGCGCTTATTTTCCCCCTGGCATCAGAACAGGGCCGGCAGGCGCGCGCTGACGGCGTAGTAGGCCCCGAGCAGGTCGCCCTCCGCCTCCCGGCGCTGGTGAGGCAGCGAGCCGGGCAGCTCGGCGAACGAATAGAGCGGGCCGAGCGGGGCCCAGTCCCTCTCGCTCAGGGCCGCCAGGCGGGCGCGCAGGCTGTCCGCCGCCTCCACGGCCAGCAGCTCGGGGCCGGCCGGTTTCAGCAGGCGGAAAACGCCCGGCCCGGCGGGGGCGCGGGCCAGCTCCTTCTTCAGGTAATAAAACGGGCTCCAGTCCAGGCCCAGCCAGCCATCGCCGCTGAACTCGCCCTGCGGCTGCAGGGGCGGCAGGCTGGGGCCGCCCGCCGGGTTGGGCGGCTCGTCGGGCAGGCGCCGCTCGCCGCGGATGCCGCTCTTGCGGTTGGAGGAGCGGGTGAAATCGGGGTGGAAGCGCCCGTAGCTGCACCAGGGCGATTCCCCCTTCTCCAGGCGGTAGCGCCAGAGCAGCAGGCAGAGCAGGCCCTGGCGCTCGCGCTTTTCCAGCTCGGTGAGGGTGTAAGACACCTCGAACTCCACCCCCTGCGCCTGGCGCCAGGCCCACAGGCAGGGGGCGGCGGGGTGCGGCTCGGTATAGGGCATGCGCCCGGCCAGCGCGCCGGGGGCCAGGTCGCCCAGCAGGCGGCGCCGCAGCCGGGTGGTGTGATCCAGGTAAGCCAGGGCCGGCTGACCGGCGGGGCGCAGGCGGTAGAACCCCGGGGCGGCGGGCAGCTCCGGCGCTTCGCCGGAGGCCGGCCCGCCCGGCGAGCGGAAGGGCTGCCAGACCGTCCAGGACAGGTCGCACCAGGTGAGAGAGAGGAAGGTCATTGGAAAAGTCCTGTCTTAAATGAGTAAAAGGTGAGATAATAAACCTGAATTGCTGCCTTCATGGCGCCGACATCCCCTGACGGAGGCTCCCCAATATGGAAATACGCAGAAACGAGATGCTCACCTGGGAGGACGTGGATAAACTCATCGCGCATCTCCTGCCCCAGTTCGAGGGCGAGTTCGAAGCGATGGTCATTATCACGCGCGGTGGAATTGTCCCGGGCGGCCTGCTCGCCGAAGCGATGAACATCACCCACATCCTGACCGCGGCCGTAGATTTCCCCGCCCAGATGGCGATGGAGAAGGCCAAGCTGCTGGCCTGGCCCCAGTTCATCCAGTTCCCCGAAGAAGACAAAGTGCGCGGCCGGCGGACCCTGATCGTGGACGACGTCTGGGGCTCCGGACGGACGATCACCGCCGTCAAGAACCGCATTTCTTCCGCCGGGGGGCTTCCCTATACCTGCGTCCTGCACTTCAACCCCTACCGCAACCTGTTCTCCTCCGCCCGGCCCGACTACTTCGCCGCCACCACCGACGCGCGCATCATCTACCCGTGGGAGATTGACCGGGGCGCCGACATGGCCCTGCTGGAGAAACCGCCGGCGAAGGGCTGAGCCCCGCCGGGCCGCCTCAGAGCGCCAGCACCTTCGGAGGCAGCAGCCACACCAGCCGCCCGCTCAGGGGCAGGCTCTCCCCGTTTTCCCCCGCCCGAGGGCGATTAACACCCGGGTCCAGGTCCACCCGGGCCAGGCTCCCCTTTTTGCACACCACCCGCGCCCCGGTGAGGGCGGCGATGGTCCCGCTGAAATCCGGCTCGTGGCCCACCAGCAGCAGCCTGCCGGCGTCCGGATGGTCCGCCAGCAGGGCCCGCAGCGCCTGCGGCCCGAACCCGGGGGCCAGGCGTTCGTCCCGGTACAGGCAGCAGGCCCTGTCCAGGTGCTCGGAGAGGACCTGCGCCGTGCTCCAGGCGCGCAGCAGCGGGCTGGAGACGATGGCGTCCGGCCTCAGCTCCAGGGCGGCCAGCCGGGCGGCCGAGCGGGCCAGGCGTTCTTTCCCCTTGCGGGTCAGCGGGCGGTCGAAATCCTCCCCCTTCCAGGTCTCCCAATCCTCCGCCAGTTCGTGGCGCATGAAATAAAGCTGCATCCTGCTCTCCAGGCGCTACCCCCAAACCCGCCGGCAGGCAAGCGGCCCGGGGCGGGCCTCCGCCGCGCTTCGAAGCGCGGTAATCAGAGCGCGGAGACCGCCAGGGCCAGGTCGCGCCGGAACTCGGGCCGGGTGAAGCGCTCCCAGGCCGCGGGGAAGCTCTGCCGCAGGCGGTGGCGCTCGGCCTGGCGGTAGGCCAGGTAGCCGCTGACCGCCTCGGGGCTCTCCTGCTCGGGGGCAGGCCGGCCGGCCTGGCGCTTCTCCCACCCCGCCAGGATGCGCTGCAGCGAGGCGGCGGCGACGTTGGCGTCGTTCAGGTCCCCCAGGTGGTCCTGCAGGCCCCTGACGGTCTCGACGGCGGCTTTCGCCTCGGGGCCAAGGGCCTCGCGGAAGAACTCCAGGGTATAGCGGAACTTCTTGAAATCTATACGCAGCGCGTGCAGGTCCGCCAGCGCCGCGTTTTCCAGCCCCGGGCCGAAGGCCTGCTCGTAAGCGCGCAGGGAGGCCAGTTGGGCGTAAATCAGCAGCGGCGCCGCCTCCTGCACCCGGTAGCCGCCCTCCTTCACCTCCCGGCCGTCCGCCGGGACCAGGGCGGGGGGCCTGCGCCGCGCCCCGGCCCCCGGGGTGTGCAGGAACTGCTCAAAATCGCGCCGGAAGGCAGCGTACTCGCCCCCATCCAGGTACGCCAGCAGGCGGGCGCGGGCCTGCTCCCGCTCCTGCCGCCAGAGCTCCAGCAGGGGCTCCAGGGCGGGGCGCTCCGCCTTCGGCCGCGAGCGGGCGTACTGCCCCGCTTTGTCCAGGATCACGTCCAGGTCGCGCACCCTGCCCAGCGCCCGCCCGGCCCCGCGCAGCCCGGCCAGCCAGCGCTTCACCGTCCCGGCTTTGAAGGCCGGGCCGAAAATATCGAAGGCCGAGCGCATGCGCCGGGTGGCGACGCGCATATCGTGCACCGCCTCGATATCCTCCCCCAGGCGCGAGCCCGCCTCGTTCTCCAGCATGCGCTGGAAGTGGAAGCGCAGCACCTTACGGCCCGCCTCGCCCAGGGGGTCGCCTGCCTGCACCCCCGGGCTCTTGAGCTTCTGCACGGGTGGGGGGGCGGGCGGCTCCGGGGCCTGCTCGCCTGCCAGGGGCGCGGGGTCCGCGGTCACGGCTCTTTCACCAGGTGCTGGCGGCGGTTCATCAGCCAGGCCTGCACGTTCAGGGGCGGGTCTTCGCCCGGTTCCCGGCGGCAGTAGGTGCCATCCGGCAGCAGCACCCGGGTCTTGAGGTTGTCCTGTAGGTAAACCTGCAGCACCTCCTCCCGCAGGCGGCGGATCAGGTGCGCGTCCTGGACCGGGAACAGGAGCTCCACCCGGCGGTTGATGTTGCGCGGCATCAGGTCGGCGCTGCCCAGGTAGATCTCCTCCTGCCCGCCGTTGTGGAAATAATAAATGCGGCTGTGCTCCAGGAAGCGCCCCACGATGCTGTGCACGCGGATATTCTCGCTCACGCCGGGCAGCCCGGGGACCAAACAGCAGGTGCCGCGCACCAGCAGGTCGATCTTCACCCCGGCGCGCGAGGCGCGGTAGAGGGCCTGGATCATGGGCTGGTCCGCCAGGTGGTTGCATTTGAAGATCAGCCGCCCGTTCTTGTGCTTCTGCTGGCAGCGGATCTCGCGCTCGATCAGGGCCTCCATGCGCGCCCGCAGGTTGATGGGGGCCACGATCAGCTTGCGGAAGTCCTTTTTGTTAGAGTAGCCGGTCAGGTAGTTGAACAGGTCGGTGGCGTCCGCGCCGATCTCCTCGTCGCCGGTGAACATGCCCAGGTCCTCGTAGAGCTGGGCGGTGAGGGCGTTGTAATTCCCCGTCCCCAGGTGGATATAGCGGCGGATGCCGTCCCCCTCTTTGCGCACCACCAGGGCGATTTTCGAGTGGGTCTTCAGCCCCAGCAGCCCGTAGATCACGTGCACCCCGGCGCGCTCCAGCATCTTGGCCCAGCCGATATTGCTCTCCTCGTCGAAGCGGGCTTTCAGCTCCAGCAGCACCGCCACCTGCTTGCCCTTCTCCACCGCCTCCAGCAGGGCCTGCACCACGGGCGGGTTGCGCCCCATCCGGTAGAGGGTCTGCTTGATGGCGAGCACGTCGGGGTCGCGGGCCGCCAGGCGCAGGAAGTCCACCACCGGGGTGAAGGAATCGTAAGGGTGGTGGAGCAGGATATCCTCACGGCGGATGAGAGTGAAGAGGTTGCCGTCGCGGGCGGCGTTCAGGATAAGCGGGACGGCGGGCTTGAAAGGGGGGTCTTTGAGGTCGTAGCGGTCAATGCTGTGGTAGAGCTGGATCAGGTCGTTGAAGCCGAGGGGCCCGTCCACGGTGAAGACGGCGTTGCGGTCCAGCTCCAGGTTTTCGACCAGGATCTCGCGGATATGCGAGGGCATGGCGTCGTTGACCGTCACGCGCACCACCGAGCCGAAGCGGCGCTGGCGCACGTTCTGCTCCATAGTCTCGAGCAGGTCCTCCGCCTCCATCTCCTGGATCTCCATGTCGGCGTCCCGGGTGACGCGGAAGGGGTGCGCCTCCAGGATCTCCATGCCCGGGAAGAGGGCGTCCAGGTTGTGGGCGATGACCTGCTCGATCCAGACAAAATAGTGGTTGTGCGGGACGGTCCCGTTGCGGCGCACCCCGCCGGAAGAGCGCTTGACCGGGATAAAGCGCGGCAGGGTGCCGGGGACCTTGATGCGGGCGAAGTGCTCCACGCCGGATTCGTCGCGGATCAGCACGGCCAGGTTCAGGCTGAGGTTGGAGATGTGCGGGAAGGGGTGCCCGGGGTCGAACGCCAGGGGCGTGAGCACCGGGAAGATCACCTCTTCGAAATGGCGGTGCACGGTCTCCCGCTGGCGCTCGTTGAGCTGCTCGTAGTCCAGGAGGTGGATGCCCGCCTGGTCCAGCGCGGGCTTCAGGCTCTTGCGCCACAGGTCGCGGAGCTGGTTCATCAACTGCCAGGCGATCTTGCGGATGCTGGCGATCTGCTCGGCGGGGGTCATGCCGTCGGGGGGCAGGTCCAGCACCCCCGCGTCCACCTGCTTCTTCAGCCCGGCGACCCGCACCATGAAGAACTCGTCCAGATTGGAGGCCACGATGGAGAGGAACTTGACCCGCTCCAGCAGCGGGTTGGCCTCGTCCTGGGCCTCCTCGAAGACCCGGCGCTGGAACTCGAGCTGGCTCAATTCGCGGTTGAAGAACAGCCTGGGATCGTTCAGGTCCGGCTCCTGGGCCTCCTCCGGCTCGCTGCTATTGGTTTTCTCCCGCTCCTTCATGCGCACTCCGTGGAACGAACCGCCCGGTTTGCCTGTCTGGATACATCCTAATTGTACGCGAAAAACGGGCCGCGAGGCAAATTTGGGGCCGGGATTCGTGGATGGGGCCCACCGGGGTGTGCCCGCCGGGGGATGGAATCCCCGGGCTAAATGTGCACAGCCTGCAAGGCCGCCCTGCGGGCTGGTACGCATCAGGCCGGAGGCCTTCGCAATTGGAGCCCGGCGGTTCACCACCGGGCGGGGCCGCATGCGGGACGGAACCGCGCCCCGGCCGCGTATGCGCGCGCACCGGCCTCTGCGAAAGAGAAGCAGACGGTATAATAGCCCTGACATGGCCCAGACATTAACCGTCCCCACCAGCGAAAAACTGGCGGCCCTGAGCCGCAACCCCTATTTCGCCGGCTGCCGGCCCGAAGCCCTGAACAGCCTGGCGGAGGCCACCAGCCTGCGGCGCTACCGGCGCGGCGAGATCCTCTTCCTGGAAGGCGAACCCTGCCTGGGGCTCTACATCATCCAGCGCGGCAGCGCCAAGCTCTTCAAGCTCTCGCCCGGGGGGCGCGAGCTGATTATGCGCGTGCTGGAGGAGGGGGCCACCTTCGCCGAGGTGCCGGCCTTCGATCACGGGCCCAACCCGGTCAACGCTGCCGCCCTGGAGGAGGCCGACGTGTGGGTGGTGGACGCCGGTCTGCTGCGTTCCACCGTTGCGCAGTACCCGGAGATGAGCCAGGCCGTGATCCAGAACCTCACCCAGAACCTGCGCATGCTGGTGAAAAAGGTGGAGGAGCTGTCTTTCTTCCAGGTGACCCACCGCCTGGCGCGCCTGCTGCAGCAGCTCCCGCCCGAGCAGTTGAGCGGCCCGGCCGCCCAGCGCATCACCCAGGACCAGCTCGCGGCGCGCCTGGGGACGGTGCGCGAGGTGGTGGCGCGCTCGCTGCGCGAGCTGGAGCGCTCCGGCGCGATCCTGCTCAAAAACCGGCAGATTACGATTCTCGATCTGGAGAT
>JAEWYL010000053.1 GCA_023395675.1 Chloroflexota bacterium
CAAACAACCCTACAATTCCTGATTTTTCGGGACTACGTCCCGGCAAGTGGGGATGTTGCAATCGCCCTGGGCGGCACCGCACGCTCCTGCCGGGAGGTAACCCGGAGCAGAGGTTATAATATATAGATATGGTAGATCAAAATATCCCCCAATATGCCGCCCTGCTCAAGCAGCAGTACCTGTTCCAGGGTCTGGACGACGCCCAACTGGCGCATATTGTCACGCGCTTCGAGGCCGTCGATTACAAGGCAGGGGATGTGATCTTCTCTCAGGACGATGCAGGCAGGCATTTCTACGTGGTCTATTCGGGGAGCGTCCATGTCCAGGAACGCTACCGGAACAAAAACCGCAGCCTGGGAAACATCACCCCGGGAGGCTTCTTCGGCGAAAACGCCCTGCTCTTCCAGAAACCCCGGGCCACCACGGTCACCGCCCGGGAGGCGACCACCGTCCTGCGTCTGGACCGGGATGATTTCATGGATCTTCTGAACACGATGCCGGAGATCCGCAACAACCTGTCCGCCACCGCCGAAAGCCGCTTCCTGCTGAACAAGGAGAACTTCGATTTCCTCGGCGAGGACGAGGTGGTCTACCTGATCGCGCGCAAGCACCCGCTGTTCCTCTACCTGGCGCTGATCCCGCCGATCATCCTGGGGGTGCTCTCCGTCCCGGTCCTGACCTTTGCCCTGACCGCGCCCACTTCGTTCTCGTTCACCGCCAGCCTGATCGGCGGCGGCCTGCTGCTGCTGGGCGGGATCGGCCTGGGGATCTGGAACTGGCTGGACTGGGGCAACGACTTTTATATCGTCACCGACCAGCGCGTGGTGTGGCTGGAGCGGGTGATCGGCATCTACTCCAGCCGCCGGGAGGCCCCGCTGACCCAGGTCCTGGCGGTGAATATCCACCGCAGTATCTGGGGCAGGCAGTTCGATTACGGCGATGTGCAGGTGCGCACCTTCACCGGCGCCATCGTCATGCGCAAGATGAACCACCCCAGGCGCTTCGAGAATTTCGTGCGCGGCTACCAGTACCGCGCCCAGCAGCTGCACCGCGAGGCGGAAGCGAACTTAATGGAGCAGGCGATCCGCACCAAGCTGGGTCTGCCCGCCCTGGAAAAACCCAAACTCCCCCCACTGCCGGCGGTCCACCAGGTGCGGCGGAAAAGCGAGCCGCGCGCCAAACCCGGCACCTGGCGCCACCGGCTGGAGACCCTGCTGCGGGTGCGCTACGAGCAGAACGGCGTGATCACCTACCGCAGGCACCTGCTGGTGCTGCTGGGGAAGGTTTTCTTCCCCTCCCTGGTCGGCATACTGATCATGGTGGGCGCCACCTACCTGCTGATGCAGGGCTTCAGCCTGGCCGTGCTGCTGGTTGAAGGCGTGGCGCTGCTCTTTGTCTTCCTGTGGTGGCTTTACCAGTACGTGGACTGGCAGAACGATATCTACCAGCTCACGCCCGACCAGATCCTGGATATCGAGATCAAACCCCTGGGGAAAGAGGAGAAGAAGTCTGCCCCGCTGGATTCGATCCTGAGCATCGAGCACACGCGTGAAGGGCTGATCGAGCTGATTTTCAACTTCGGCACCGTGATCATCAACGTGGGCCAGACTGAGTTCGATTTCCATGGGGTGACCAACCCCGACCAGGTGCACCAGGATGTGGCCGATTATATCGAGGCGCGGCGGCGAAAGAAGCAGGAGCAGGAGGCCATCCAGGAGCGCGAGAACCTGGCAAACTGGCTGGCTACCTACCACCGCCAGACGGAAACATTAGAAGAATTTGAACGTCGAGACTGGGACATCTTTCCACGGTAAAATAGACCGGATAATCAATGATTGTGCGGCGCGGCCTCGCCGCAGCCCATTATGATAGTACAGCTGTCTCAAAAACTAAGAGGCTTGTGGGTGTGCGGCGGCTTCGCCTGTGCCAGGCCGCAGTCCTACACTCACAAGATTCATTTTTGAGATGGCTTCTAACCACTTATTGAGGTATGCATGGCTTTACGGAAAATTGTTTATATCCCTGCCCCGGTGCTGCGCAAAAAGGCGCGCAAGGTAACGGATTTTGGCCCCGAACTGCAGAATTTGATTGACGATATGGTCGAGACCCTGCGGGAAGCCCCGGGGGTCGGCCTGGCCGCCCCGCAGGTGGACATTCCCCTGCGCCTGATCGTGGTCGAATACGGGGATGATGAAGACGAAACGGTACCGCCCAAACTCTACGTGGCGGTGAACCCGGAGATCGTGCGGGCCTCCAGCGAGATGGAGCTGGGGACCGAGGGCTGCCTGTCCATCCCTGGTTTTGTGGGGGATGTGAACCGCTCGCTGGAGTTAACTGTAAAATATCAGAACCGCCGCGGCCAGCCGGCAAAGCTCAAGGCCCGCGGCTGGCTGGCGCGCATCTTCCAGCACGAGATTGATCACCTGGACGGCGTGCTCTTTATTGACCGGGCTGAGAAAGTCTGGAAACTCGAGGACGAGGAGCCGCAAGCCGGCGAGCCGGCGCCGCCCGAGCGAACAGCCTGAAAAGTATCCTAGGAAGGAACCGCTGCCGCGAGGGATCTGGCGGCAGCGATTTTTAAACTGTGTATCTGACGCATCTTTCGCTGCATAATTTCCGCAATTTCTCACGGCTCGACCTGGAAGTGCCCACCGGTCCGACCTTGCTGGTCGGCGCCAACGCCCAGGGGAAAACGAGCCTGCTGGAGGCCATCTACTATCTTTCGACCTTCCTCTCGTTCCACGCCGCCAACGACCGGCAGTTGATCAACTTCCTGGCGATCAAAGAGCAGCAGCCCGTCGCCCGCATCGTCGCCGATTTCCACCTGAACCAGACGGAGCCCCCCGGAGCGCCGGGGACCAGGAGCCGCCGCGCGGAGAGCCACCGCATTGAGGTGCGGGTGATCCAGGAGAGCAACGGCTTCGGCGGCACGCCTCGCCTGCGCAAAGAAGTGCTCCTGGACGGGCTCAAGCGCAGGGTGAGCGAGGTGGTGGGACGGTTTAACGCGGTGCTCTTCCTGCCCCAGATGCTGCAGGTGATCGAGGGTTCGCCTGAGGAGCGCAGGCGCTATCTCAACCTGGCTTTGGCCCAGGTCCACCCGCATTATGCCCCGACCCTCTCGGAATACCGCAACGCCCTCAGCCAGCGCAACGCCCTGCTCAAGCAGCTGGGCGAGCGCGGCGGCGACCCCAGCCAGCTCACCTACTGGGACGAGCAGGTGGCGACCTTCGGGGCAGAGCTGATCTACGCCCGCATCCAGGCGGTGCAGGAGCTGGAGCGCCTGGCCTCCGCCGCGCACCGGGATTTGACCCGCGCCAGCGAAGTGCTGCGCCTCTCCTACGAACCTTCCTTCGACCCGCTGCCCCAGCCCGCCCGCCAGTTTGCCCTGCCGATCCAGGCGCCGCTGGACCGCTCCGGCCTGGGGCTGGAGAAGATCCGCCAGGGTTACCTGGAACGGCTCACCCGCCTGCACCACGAGGAGATCGCCCGGGGTGTGACCACCACCGGCCCGCACCGCGACGAGCTGCGCTTCCTCAGCAACGGTCTGGACCTGGGCAATTACGGCTCGCGCGGGCAGGCCCGCACGGCAATGCTGGCGATGAAGCTGGCCGAGGTGGACTGGATGAAATCCAAGACAGGCCAGTGGCCGGTGCTGCTGCTGGACGAAGTGCTGGCGGAGCTGGACTCCCAGCGCCGGGTTGACCTGATTGACCGCCTGGCGCAGTGCGAGCAGGCTTTTCTGACCACCACCGACCTGGACCTGTTCTCCCCCGAATTTGTCCAGAAGGCCACCCTGTGGCAGGTGGAGGGCGGGCTGATCCGCCAGGAAGACGCAGCCCCCTATTAAAGTTCCCGCCAGGTGCGGCGGCTTCGGGACACTCAGCTTTATGAGTGTAGGGTGCGGGCTGCGCCTGCACTATTCACTCATCGCCAATGCCAGGAGAATTGGGGAAATGGACGGCCCTGGCAATTAAGACCCGCGGTGGAAGGACCTCGAAAGGTATGCACAAAGGACGCATCTTTCAGATCAACCTGTCCAGGGGAGGGGTGCCCAAACTGGCGCGGGCGGAGGGTGAGGTGACCGCCCTGGGCCTGACCGGAGACGGGCACAACCACCCCGAAGTACACGGCGGGCCCAACGCAGCCCTGTGCCTCTACTCTCTGGAGCGCATCCTGGCGCTGCAGGAGGAAGGGCATCCGATCTTCCCCGGCTCCACCGGAGAAAACCTGACCCTTTACGGGCTGGATTGGGAGCAGGTGGTGCCCGGGGTCTGCCTGCGCCTGGGGAACGAGGTCCTGGTGGAGGTCACCCGCTACACCACCCCCTGCAAGAACATCCGGGAATCCTTCCTGAACCAGGATTCGAACCGCATCCATGCCCAAAAATATCCCGGCTGGGCGCGGGTCTACGCCCGCGTGCTCCAGCCCGGCCGCGTGCGCGCCGGGGATGCGGTGGAACTAAAAGAAGGCTCTAACCACTTGTCCTGAAAGTCCGCATGAAGAGCAAATACGATAGTGGGGGCAGAGCTTTGCTCTGCCCCCACTTGTCTTTATAAATATAGTTTACGGCTGTTTTGGACAGCCTGATCCTAGAGAGGCTTTTTGGCGGGCAGGCCCACCCGGCGGGGGTAGCCCGCCGGGGTGGCGGCGATCTTGTCCACCACCACCAGGTAGCGCTCCTCCGCCACGCCGGGCAGCGCCACGGGCACCAGACGGCGGATATGCCCGCCCAGCACGCGCACGGCGTGCTCCGCCCCATGCACCTCGGCCGGGGCGCTCTCCCCCTTCATCGCCAGCACCGTCCCCCCCACTTTCACCAGCGGCAGCAGGTACTCGGCCAGCACCGGCATGACCGCCACCGCGCGCGCCAGCGCCCAGTTGTACTGCTCGCGGTGGGGGCGCGCCTGCCCGAGGAGCTCAGCGCGCTCGGTCAGAACCTCCACATTCTCCAGCTTCAGCGTCTGCACCACGTGCCGGCAAAAATCCGCCTTCTTCCCCACCGATTCGACCAGCGTCAGGCGCATACCCGGGCAGGCGATCTTGAGCGGCAGGCCGGGGAAGCCGGCGCCCGTGCCCACATCAATCACCCGCTCCACCGGCGTGTCGCGCATGACCAGCAGGCAGGAGAGCGAGTCCAGGAAATGCTTGGCGCGGATCTTTTCGGGCTCGTGAATGGCGGTCAGGTTGAAGCGCGCGTTCCATTCCATCAGCTCACGCTCGTAGCGCTCCAGGGCGGCCAGTTGAGCCGAGCCCAGGCGCACGCCAAAGAGTGAGTGGGCCTGTTCGGCCAGTTCGCGCATGGGGCCATTATAGCAGACCCCGGAGGCGCGGCAGCCCAGGGAGATGAAGTCAAAATAAAAAGCGAGGTCGAGCTTTACTCGACCCCGCTCATGGTACGAAATACACTCGCGCCCCCTGGCGGCGGCTTACCCGGCGGCAGCCGGAGGGGCCGGCGGAGCGGCGGGCTTTCTGGAGCGCTCGCGCAGGCGCCGCGCCAGGCGCACCAGCAGGTAGAGGGGCAGGACGATCAGCAGGCCGACCGGCAGGAAGAACAGGAAGAGCCAGATCACGGCGTTCGCCAGGAATTTGAGGGCAGAAAGCAGGGACTGCAGGGCCTCCCGCGCCACCCCTTCGGGCTGCCAGGCGCCGATGGTCAGCGGGCGCACGGCGGCGGTAGCCCGCAGGCTGACGCTGATCGAGGACAGGCGGGCGGAGGTCTCGAAATACTGGATGCGCCCTTTGATTACCTCGATCTGCTCGCGGGTCTGGGTGAGCTGCTGGTAGATATTGAGCACGTCCTCCGAGCGGGTGGCCCGCTCCATCATCTCGCGCAGCTGGGCTTCGGCGGATTCCAGGTTGCGCAGGCGGGACTGCAGATCGGTGTACTCGGCGGTGACATCCTCGCTGGAAACATTCTTATCCAGCGGCAGGCGGTCGCTCTCGGCCTCGATGCGCTCCAGGGCCTCGTCCAGGCGGTCGGAGAGGACCCGGATGGTCACCTCGGCCCGCGGGATCTCCACCCCTTCCACCTGGTCCTGGCTGAGGCGGGCGGAGACCACAAACCCGCCCATCTCATCCGCCATGGCGGAGATGCGGTCCATGGAGGCGGCCGGGTCTGCCACCACGAGGGACAGGTTAGCATTTTTGATTACCAGGCGTTCGGTCTGCTGAACGGTGGAGGAATTGTAGCTTCCGTCTTCACCCATGCCGGCAGAGGGCTCGGCGGCGGGCGCTTCAGCCTCCTCCATAGCTACCTGCGGGGCGACTCCCGCGGAGCGGTCGCGCTCGGGGCTGGCGGCGGAACAGGCGCCTAGCACCAGCGCCAGGAACAGGAATAAGAGCAGGGCTTTTTGGACAGGGCGGGTATTCATCTTCTTTCTCCTCTGAATCACAAACAGGCCAGTGATGAAAGGCGCGCCGGGGGCTGGAGGCTCTCGGGCGTCGAGCTGCACGCTTTTCCTCCCCAAGACGCTCGCCGTTGGGAAATAGTTCCGCCGGTTTTCGTGAATCTCTTGCCGGGTGCGAAAGAACCGTTATGTGGGCGTGAGGGCGGCTGCAGCCGCCTCCACGCCCACAAAAATACCCTGCCACCTCCAGGGAGGGACCTACCAGCCCCCTGCCAGGCGGGCGATATGCCGCTCCGGCAGGTCGGCGGCCTTCATGCGGGCCTGGACGGCGGCGATGTCGTACGCCACCCGGCGGAACTCCCATACCTGTTCGTCCGGGTGAAAGATGGCGAATGCGGCGCGCGGGTCGTGGTCCCGCGGCTGGCCCACCGAGCCCGGGTTGAGGATGGCGCGCGGGGCGAGGGTGAGCCTCTCCCCGGCCTCCGGGTCGCGCTTGTGGGCGAAGCGCCGGTCCTCGGGCAGCTGGAAAACCACCGGCAGGTGGGTGTGCCCCACGAAGCAGAAGGGGGTGTTGAAATGGTCGAAGCTGCGGGTGGCGGTATGCGTGTCCAGCAGGTACTCCCAGACCGGCTGGCGCGGGCTGCCGTGCGCCAGGGTGACCTGCTCCAATTCGAGCTTCTCCGGCAGCGAGCGCAGGAACGCCAGGCTGCCGTCGTCCATGGCCCGCTGCGTCCACAGCAGGGCTTTGCGGGCTTCGGGGTTGAAGGCGTCGGAGTCGATCTGGCCCAACGCGGCTGCGTCGTGGTTGCCCAGGATGCAGCGCAGCTCGGGCAGCGCTTTCACCCGGCGGACACACTCGTTCGGATCGGGCCCGTACCCGACCAGATCGCCCAGGCACCAGGCGGCCTCGATCTCGCCGGCCTCCGCGAGAACGGCCTCAAGGGCTGTCAGATTGGCATGAATATCGGAAATGACGAGGACGCGCATTGGTGAAAATTATACTCTCTTCCATACCTGGTAAAGCCCCAAATTGCCGCTCTCCCCATCGGAATAGAAGCTTTCCTCCACCCGGAAACCGGCCTCCCCCGCCAGAGCCTCCAGCTCTGCCGCGTCAAAATGGTGCACATAGCGCAGGCCCTGCCCGCCGCCGCGCCAGTCCAGCAGGTAATCGCCGGGCTCCACCTGTTCCGGCGAGAGGCCGGCCTGCTCCCAGGGCTGGATGCGCCCCCGCAGCCTGGGGCTGTTCAGGAACTGCCAGTTGGAGAGAAAAAAGCGCCCTCCGGGGGCGAGCAGGGCGTGCGCCTTCCGGGCGATGGACAGGCGCAGCTCCCCGCCGGGGAGGTGGTGCAGCACGGCGAAGGCAAAGACCAGGTCGAACCGGGCCGGGGTTTCCCCCTGCGGGCCGGCGGCAAGGGCCTGCTCCCAACCGGCTGCGGAGAGGTCCGCCTGCAGGAAGCGCAGCCCGGAAGAGGCTGCCTCTCCTGCCCGGCGGCGCGCTTCCTCCAGCAGGCCCGGGCTGTTATCCAGGCCCAGGTAGGACCCCCGGTGCCCGCGCCGCTTCAGCGCCTGCGCCAGCTCCCCGTTCCCGCAGCCCAGGTCGAGGATGCGCTCGCCCCCCTCCAGCCTGCCCAGCAGGCGCTGCACCCCCGGCTGCAGCCGCCCGCGCGTGGCCGAAAACTGGAGCGCGAAGGTCTGGTAAAATAAGCGATTGAGTGTGAGCAGGCGCTCGGCGATTTCCGGGTGCATGGATTGAACCTGTCGAAGAATTGTGCTGTCGTGCGGGGCCGCCGGAGCGGCGCTGCAGGGCAGAAAAACCATTTTCAGATAAACTCTAATTATATGGATAAAGCGAAAAACTGGCAGGCCGCGCGCGAATATACCCCCGAGAAACTGGCCCTGGCGAAAAAGGCGCTGGAAGAAGTGCGCCGCGGCCGGAAGGTCGGCGACGTCCTGCGGCGGCATCCCCTCCCCGGCGGCGGCTACCTGGGGAAGCATATGCTGGTGGCGGCCTACCGCCAGCTCACCGAGAGCGGCGAGTGGCCGGCGGACGAAGAGCTGCTGGCCCGCATTCGTATGAAGCCGGTGCGCACCCTTTCGGGGGTGACCACAGTGACGGTGCTGACCAAGCCCTATCCCTGCCCCGGCAAATGCATCTTCTGCCCCACCGACGTGCGCATGCCGAAGAGCTACCTGCCGGACGAGCCGGGGGCCCGGCGCGGCCTGGAGCACGATTTCGACCCGCACGCGCAGGTCTCCGCCCGTTTGCAGGCCCTGCAGGCGGTGGGACACCCGACCGATAAGATCGAGCTGCTGATCCTGGGCGGCACCTGGAGCGCCTACCAGCGCAGCTATCAGGAATGGTTCATCCGGCGCTGCTTCGAGGCGCTGAACGGGCAGGAGGCGGAGAGCCTGGAGGAAGCCCAGGCGCAGAACGAGGCCGGCGCGCACCGCTGCGTCGGCCTGGTGATCGAGACCCGGCCCGACCACGTCAACCCCAAGGAACTGGCCCGCCTGCGCAGGCTGGGGGTGACCAAGGTGCAGATGGGGGCGCAGAGCCTGGACGACCGCATCCTGGAGCTCAACCGCCGCGGCCACACGGTCGAGGAGACGCGCCGGGCGGTGGCCCTGCTGCGAGCCGCGGGGTTCAAGCTCGTCCTGCACTGGATGCCGAACCTGCACGGGGCAACCCCTGAATCGGACCGGGAAGATTTCGCCCGCCTGTGGCAGGATTTCTGCCCGGACGAGATCAAGATTTACCCGAACCAGCTCCTGGCGAACGCCGAGCTGTACGAGGTCTGGCAGCGCGGCGAGTACCGGCCCTATACCACGGAGGAACTGGTGGAGCTGATCGCGGAGATCAAGCCCAGCATCCCGCGCTACTGCCGGGTGAACCGCGTCATCCGGGACATCCCTTCGACGAACGTGGTGGAGGGGAACCGGCGCACCAGCCTGCGGCAGGACGTGCAGGCCGAGCTGCAGCGGCGCGGGGAGCGCTGCCAGTGCGTGCGCTGCCGGGAGGTGCGCGGCCAGGCGGTGGAGGCCGGCGAGCTGAGCCTGGACGACCTGGTTTACCAGGCCGGAGGGGCGGAGGAACATTTCCTGTCCTTTGTCACCCCCGGCGACCGCCTGGCGGGCTTCCTGCGCCTTTCGCTGCCCGGCCGCGAGTCGCCCCAGACCGGGATGCCGGACCTGGAGGGCGCGGCCATCATCCGCGAGGTGCACGTTTACGGTCAGTCGCTGGCGGTGGGCGAGGAAAAGCCCGGGGCGGCCCAACACGCCGGGCTGGGCACGCGCCTGATCGAACAGGCTGAGGCCGCGGCGCGCCGCCGCGGGTACAAGCGCCTGGCGGTGATCTCCGCCGTGGGGACGCGGCTCTACTACCTGCGCAGGGGGTTCGAACACGGCGAGCTTTACCTCGTCAAGGACCTTTAGCACCTATCCAAAAATACTGTTCCATATGGTTGTGCAGGTCGTCCTGGCCTGTGCCAGGCCGGCGCCCCGCACAACCATCTAATCATTACCGGATTGCTGCTTAACCTTTAATCCCGTCGGGGAGGGACTTTTTTTGGATAAATGGCTGAGCCTGTTCCTGATCTTTATCAAGGTCAATCTGCTGACCACTTCGGGCCCTGCTTCGGTGGGGCTGATCTATAAAGAAGCGGTCGGCAAGCTGATGACCGAGAGCGAATTTGTGGAGGCGGTGGGCTTCTCCAGCGTCCTGCCGGGCAGCGACGCCCTGCAGCTCGCCATGTTCGTCGGCTACTCGGTCGGGGGCGTGCCCGGGGCGCTGGCGGCCCTGCTGGGCTCGATCCTGCCGCCGACGGTGGTCATGCTGCTCATCGCCGGCCTGCTGCAGCGCCTGCGCGGCGAGGCCTGGATCGGCAATTTTGTGCGCGGCCTCACCCCGGCGGTGGCGGTGCTGATGGTCGTGGTCGCCTGGCAGATATTCAGAGGCGACGGCAACGCGCTCTCCCCCGGCATCCTGCTCATCGCCGGAGCCAGCCTGCTCGCCCTGCTGCTCAAAGCCCCGGCCCCCCTGGTGCTGCTGGCGGCGGGGCTGGCAGGGGTCATCTTTTTCCGCTAACCCATGGACAGCCTGCCCATCCTGCTCTGCACCAACGGGTGCGGCTCCACCGAGCCGGCCCTGGAATACGGCCTGTGGCTGGCGGGAGCGCTCGGGGCCCCGGTGAATCTGCTGGGGATCATCGAGACGGAGGGCCAGCAGGCCTGCGTAGAGGCCCTGCTGGAGGAGACCGCCCGCAAGCTGGAGGAAAAAGGGCTGGAATACAGCGCCGCGCTGGAACGGGGGCGCGGCTCAGTGGTGATCGCCCGGGAGGCCGAGGCGGGGCGGTATCTGACCATTTTCGGCCCGCTGGGCCGGCCCACCTGGCGCCGGGTGATCCAGGGGCGCTCCTTCCGGCGCGTCATGGCCCGGGTGAGCGGGCCGCTGCTCTACGTGCCTCGCGCCCCGCTGCAGTTGAAACGCCTGCTGGTCTGCCAGGGGGGCCTGGGCTACGCCAGCCAGGCCGAGCAGGTGGGTCTGTACCTGGCGCGCCGCCTGGGCGCGCAGGTCACCCTGCTGCACGTGGTGGAGCCGGTGACCCTGCAGTACCCGACCGCCCAGGAAGTGCACGCCCACTGGCGGGCGGTGGAGGAGACCGATACGCCCCAGGGCCGGCGCCTGAGAGAGTCGCTGGCCGAGGTGCAGGCTGCCGGGCTGGAAGGGGAGATCCGGGTGCGCCACGGGAATATCGTGCATGAAATCCTGGACGAGATCCAGAGCGGGAGCTACGACCTGGTGGCCATGGGCTCCGCTTACAGCGCCCACGCGCTGCGGCGCATGTACCTGCCCAACGTGACGGCGGAGGTGGCGGAGGCGGCCGGCTGCCCGGTGCTGACGGCCCGAGCCTGAGGCAAAACCCAGCCGCGGTAGGGAAAACCCTACCTTAAGATCAGGAGTTTCCCCCAAAAACGGCTAGGGAAACTCCTTATTTTTTCAAAAAGGGGCATAGGATATATTAGATCCCACTAACAACCGGTTCAAAATTTGTATTTTTGTTGTGTGTTGGCCGGCGAAAGCGACCAACACACAACAAGAGTAGTGATCGGATACGCTCTGAGTGGTTCACTCGCTCAGTTGAGCATGATTGTTTTCGGAGTAATTAGGAGGCTGCGCCCCACCATGACTCCGAGAATATACCCTCCATAGTTTGGGAGAAGATTACGCAGGAACGGGCTAATTAATTGGGTTCCAGGAATGAGAGAAGTGGGGAAAAGGTTCCAGCTGGCTGTTCCCCGGCTCCCCTGTAAGTAGCGAGCCTGGAGAAACTGTCGCAAAAAGCGCCCTAAGCGGCTCTCTCACTAAGCCGGTGAGTTTTGTTTGATGGTGATTGTAGGGTTACATCCCACCATCACTCATCAATCAGTTCTTCCGTATTCAGCGAGAAGACCACTCAGCGTTCGCTGGTGAAATTCGCTATTGACAAGGGAAATTGAATTTGCTATAGTAATGACGCGTGTTAGTAACACGTGTTAGCTGTTCGAGAAGGAGCCAGGAACCACTAATGGCGAGAAGGCGGGTAACCAGTCAAGACGTCGCCAGACAGGCGGGCGTGTCCCGAACCACAGTCTCCATGGTGCTCAACAATGTGCAGGGGGTGAATATCAGCGAGGAGACCCGGCAGCGTGTCCAGGAGGCGGCTGAAAGCCTGGGCTACGTTCCCGACGCCGCGGCCCAGGCCCTGGCAAGCCGGCGCGCCCAGACTATCGGCCTGA
>JAEWYL010000058.1 GCA_023395675.1 Chloroflexota bacterium
ATTACGGATGGAATTTACAATTGCTTCCATGGGGGTGGTTGGGTCCCGGTGGGCTCCCCGGTCTTCAAAACCGGTGGCGGGTCGCGTTGCGGGCCGCGGTGGGTTCGACTCCCATTCACTCCCGCCTCTCCATATTCTGCCGGCGAAGATACAGGCGTCTCTTCCCATCCCTGAAAGGTGGGACCGGAGACCGGGGGAAAGATTCTCGCCGGCAGTATGCAGCAGAACTGCAAACACAGGTTGAGCACCGAATATGAGCCAATTTACCGATGTGGAACTTAGCGCCAATTTCCAGGAGCCGGCCCCATCCGAACAGGACAGCCTGACCGAGCACGTTGCGCGAGTACTGCGCATCGAGGACATCACCAGCGGTGATGCGAAAGCCAGCTACCAGTACCGCTTCCGGGGCAGGCTTTACGGCGATTCTCAGGAAGCGTACGACCGGCTGGCGGCGAGCCTGCGCCCTCTCGGGTTTACCCCTCTCTTCCGGCAGGAAGAGGACCGGCACGTCGTCCTGCTGGTGCGCGGCGTGATTGATCCACGCCCTTCACGCACCTGGGTGAATGTGCTGATGCTGGTTCTGACGATTGCCAGCGTCTTTTTTGTCGGGCTGATCTTCAATGCCAGCACGGTCGGCCAGGCGGTTGCGTACACGGCCAGCCTGATGGCGATCCTGCTGGCCCACGAGTTCGGCCATTACCTGGCCGGCCGTTATCACAAAACAAACGTTACCCTGCCCTATTTTCTGCCGATCCCCTGGCCGCCTTTTGGCACGATGGGAGCCTTTATTCAACTGAAAGAGCCTCCGAAAAACCGGCGTATTCTGCTCGATATCGGACTTGCCGGCCCGCTGGCAGGGCTGGTGGTCACCATCCCGATCCTGCTTTTGGGCCTATCTCTCTCGACTGTGGATCCAATACCGGCTGCAGTGCCGCGCGGTATGGTCTTCACCATTGAGGGCAACTCGCTTCTCTACCTGTTATCCAAGTTCGCCGTCTTCGGCCAGTTCCTGCCTGCTCCCGAATCTTACGGGGGCCTACCCCCGCTGCTCTACTGGGCGCGCTACTTCTTCACCGGGCGCCCGCTCCCGCTGGGCGGGATGGATGTGCTGCTCCACCCGGTGGCCTGGGCGGGCTGGGCCGGGCTGCTCATCACCGGGATCAACCTGATCCCCGCGGGCCAGCTTGACGGCGGGCACCTGCTCTATGTCCTGGTCGGCCGCCGCCGGGCCCGCGCCCTGCTGCCCATCATCCTGATCGGTCTGGTAGTGCTGAGCCTGATCTCCCCGGCCTGGTGGCTGATGACGGTCCTGATCTTCCTGCTGGGCCGGTCGCACGCCGAACCGCTGGACCAGATCACCCCCCTGGACAGCCGGCGCACGCTCCTGGCGGTTTTCGGCCTGGTGGTGTTCCTGCTGGTCTTCACCCCGGTCCCGCTGGTTCAAGTGGCCGGGGGCTGAGGACCGATCGCCCATCTCAGCGCTTATACCGAATAATACGCTTCCAGAGGCTGTCCCAATACAGCCACGAGAAGGGTTTTCAAAACAACCTGTGGGGCCGGGATTCGCCCGGCCCCACAGGTTGTTTTGTTTTCCTCTCGCTAAAGACTGATCGGCCAGCCCCTTCGTTTATATAATGATAGTATGAAAACCTATCATCGCCCTGCCCTGCGCCTGCTGTTGTTTCTACCTGCCTTCGTCACAGCCTGCTTCTCGACCCCTGCTGTACCCATCCCGGTCACCCCAGCTATCCCATCAGAAGCCGCCATCTCCGGAAAAAATGCCCCACCCACTCTCTCTATTCACAGCTCACCTACACCCCCGGCTCCGACTCTGCCGCCAACCGCCGCGCCCTCGCCCAGTCCCACCCCGATCCCACGTTCCTCCGTCTTCGTGATTTCTATGGATGGCGCGCCCGCCGGTCTGGTCTATGGGCTGATGGAGCAAGGCCTGCTGCCGCATTTCGACGCGCTGGCGCGTGAAGGGCTGCGGGCCGAATGGTTGCAGTCGGTTGATCCCCCGCTCACCGCTCCGGCGCATACCAGCCTGGCCTCCGGAGACCTGCCCGAGCTGACCGGCATCGTCTCCAATGCCTTTCACAACCCGAACGACAGCTTCTACTGGTATCGCTACGCCTTTGAAGAACCCCTGGACCGCTCGACCCCTGTTTGGGTGGCTGCTTCGCGGCAGGGCCTGACCACCGCCACCATCTTCTTCCCTGGCGCTTCTCCGGCCCATATCGGGCAAACAGCCGACCTCACCATCGGGTATGGGGTGCGGGATGCCTACTCGCGCCGCCCGACGGTGAAGCTGCAGCCTGCCGCAGCCTGGG
Organism: Chloroflexota bacterium; assembly: GCA_023395675.1. GTDB lineage: Bacteria > Chloroflexota > Anaerolineae > Anaerolineales > UBA4823 > JAEWYL01. The sequence continues at coordinate 2,331 of JAEWYL010000058.1, forward strand.
AAGGAGCGCCGTCCTCCTTCAGCCCGCCTCTCGAGGGCGCCTACACCATCCCCCAGGTGGCCCGCATCTTTCTCCTGGTGATCGACTCCACGGATGACGGTCAAAAGAACTATGACCGGGTCTTCTTCTCCTCCGAGCATACGGCCCGCCAGGTCCAGGGGGCCGGGTTGGGGGCGGGCGAGTGGGGCTCTCTGCTCATCCTGCCGCAGCTCCACGCCGGAGCAAACTTTCTGGTCCAGGAGATCGACGCGCGCCAGGTGGAGTTTTACCATACCGGTGTTTATTACAATACAGCCGCTCCAAGGTCCCTGCTGGAGGCCCTCAACGCGCAGTTCGGGTTCTTCCAGGCAGGCGGCGACTCCTATGCCCTGCAGCACGGCTGGATTACCGAGGAGGAATACCTCTACCAGCTGGAACATTCGGCTCTTTGGATGGCGGAGGTCACCCGCTGGGTGCATTCCACCTACCAGCCAGACCTGCTCTTCACCTGGCAGGAGGCTTTTGACTCCGCCGGTCACACTTTCTTCCTCCGGGACGCCAGGCAGCCGGATTACAGCGAGGAGCGCGCGGCACGGTATCAAGATCTGTACCTGCGCGCCGCGCAGGCCGCAGACGAGGCCCTGGAGGTGATGCTCTCCGAGGTGGACCTGTCCGCTACGACCATCCTCCTGGCCTCCGATCACGGGATGGCTCCGGTCCATACCGCCGTCTACCCGAATACGCTTCTCCAGGAAGCCGGTCTGCTGGTCCTCGACTGGCGGGATTACGTGGTGGTGGATAAGACCCGGGCCTTTGCCGTCGCCTCGGGCGGCGCTCTTCACGTTTATATTAATCTGCAGGATCACGAGCGAGACGGCATCGTGCCCCCTGAGGACTATCTGGCAGTGCAGGATCAGATCGTTGCCCTGCTTTCCGATCTGCGCCATCCGGAGACCGGTGAGCCAGTCTTTCAGCGTGTGCTGCGCCAGGAGGAACTTTCCTCACTCGGGTTGAGCCACAGGCACGCCGGAGATGTGTTCGCCCAGGCGGCGCCCGGGTATCACCTGGACGGATACCGGGGCGTCCCGGACCTCTTTCAACCCGCCGGATTATGCGGTCAGCACGGCTACACGAGCGACCTGCCTGAGATGCGGGCCCTTTTTATCTCGGCAGGGGCCGGCGTCCCGGTTCCAGATCGCAGGGCAGCCACCGGGACTTTGATCCCTCCCCTGTTTATCACCGACCTGGCCCCAACCATTGCCAGCCTGTTGGGGCTCTCATCACCGGCGACTGGTCCGGGCAGCCCGATTCCCGGACTGCTCTATCCTTAAATCTGGAAGACGCCTCCTGGATGTTAAGGCTGTGAAGCCGCCTTGCGAAGATGACAGCCATCTCTTCCTCGGGCTGTGCTAAACTCCCTCGCAGGCCCTGAAGTCCACTGGCCGCGCTTCGATTTGAAAAACCGCCGGGGGCAGCTGCCTGCGTGGAGAGAATATGCCAGAAGACGTCATGCTCCAGGAAGCGATACGCGCTTTACAAAACGGGGAGCGCAGCCGGTCGAGGGACCTCCTCACCCGGCTGCTGCGCGCGGATGCCCAGAACCCCGAGTACTGGCTGTGGATGAGCGCTGCGGTCCTGACCGTGGAAGAACGCATCTACTGCCTGCGCAGGGTAGAGCGCCTGGAGCCTCAGCATCGCGGCGCGCGCCTGGGCCTCAGGCTTGCCGGAGCCCGGCCCCCAACCGGGGCATTTCCAGCCGGCCCGCCCCTGCGCCGGCGCTGGTCGGTTGCTGAGATCTCCGAACCCCGGCCGCGCCGCGTCCTGTCTCTCCCCGCCCGGCTGGTACTGGTCCTCTTCGCCGGCCTGCTGCTGATTGGCTCTCTGACCTGGTACGCGGCGGCTCGCTCTCCCAGCCGCAGGGCTAGCGCGCAAAAAGCTACACGCACCGCCGGACCTCCAGCCACCTTTACCGCCACTCCAACCTTTATTGGCGGTCAGCCTGCTCAGGCAAGCACTCCCCGGCCCCCGGAGCAGGTTTCCACCTCTCTCGCAGGTGGTGT
>JAEWYL010000097.1 GCA_023395675.1 Chloroflexota bacterium
GAATTCAGAACCAGGGGTGTGATTCAAATGACGACTGATGTACAGGATTTAATGGTGCTTCTGGATAACAGCCTGGCCCTGGGCGAGAATGGGGCCGTGGTGAACGACGCGGTGCGCCTGCGCGCCACCATTCACCGCTTGGCTGAGGTATCGGCGCTGGAGCGCGGCAGGCGCCAGGGCCTGGCGCGCCTGCTCGTGCGGCAGGCTGCATTGGCCTCGGGTGTGATGCCGGCTTCCATACACGATCTGTACCTGGCGCGCGGCCGGGGAGAGATCCCACCTACCTTTACCGTACCGGCGATGAACCTGCGTTCGCTTTCCTTCGAGGCTGCCCGGGCGGTTTTCCGGGCGGCCCGGAAGCTGGATGCCGGGGCCATGATCTTCGAAATCGCCCGCTCTGAAATCGGCTACACCGGGCAGCGCCCGGCAGAATATGCCACCAGCGTTCTGGCGGCCGCCCTGGCGGAGGGTTACAGCGGGCCGGTGTTCATTCAAGGCGATCATTTCCAGGTTTCGGCAAAGCGCTACGCAAAAGACCCGGAAACCGAGCTCCAGGCGGTGAAGGAACTGGTGCAGGAGGCGATCCAGGCCGGGTTCTACAATATTGACATTGACACCTCCACCCTGGTGGACCTGAGCCGGCCCGATCTGAAAGACCAGCAGGCGCTCAACAGCAGCCTTTCCGCCATGTTCACCGCCCTGATCCGGGAGTTAGAGCCGGAGGGGATTACCATCTCTGTGGGCGGGGAGATCGGTGAAGTGGGCGGGCACAACTCCACCGAGCCTGAGCTCCGGGCGTATATGGACGGCTTCGTGGATGAGCTCGTGCGCAGGGCGCCGGGGGCCGCCGGCCTGAGCAAGATCAGCATCCAGACAGGGACCTCTCACGGCGGGGTGGTGCTGCCGGATGGCACCCTGGCCGATGTGGCGGTGGATTTCGATACGCTGCGCCATCTGAGCCAGGTGGCGCGCCGGGATTACCGCCTGGGAGGGGCCGTACAGCACGGCGCCTCCACCCTGCCGGAGAGCGCTTTTGGCCAGTTTGTCAAAGCCGAAGCGGTGGAAGTCCACCTGGCGACCAATTTCATGAACATGCTGTTTGACCGCCTCCCCGCGGACCTGAAAGCGGAGATGTACCGCTATCTGGACGAAAACTTCTCAGGCGACCGCAAACCGGATATGACCGCCGACCAGTTTTATTACAAGACCCGCAAGAACAGCATCGGCCCCTTCAAGGCGCAGGTCTGGAACCTGCCGGCGGAGGTGAAAGACGATATCCGCCAGGCCTGGGAGGCGCAGTTCTTGCGCCTGTTCGAGCTGCTGGGTCTGGCGGGCACGCGCCGTCTGGTGGACCAGACCATCCGGGCGGCTGCCGTGCAGCCGGAGCGGAGTTTTTACCTGGGGGCGGAGGCAGGACAGGAAGAGGTTTCCGATCTGGCCGACTGAAAGAGCTATGCCCGTCTCAGACCAGGGTATCTTCAACGACCGCTACATGCTGATCCCGCGCACGCTGATCTTCCTGACCTGCGGGGAGAGGCTCTTACTGATTAAAGGTGCGCCGACCAAACGCCTGTGGGCCAACCTTTACAACGGGATCGGAGGGCATATCGAACAGGGGGAGGATGTGCTCTCCGCCGCCCGCAGGGAGCTGCTGGAGGAGACCGGACTGGCCTGCCCTGAGCTGCGCCTGGCAGCGACGATTACCGTGGATACCGGGGTGAGCCCCGGGATTGGGATTTTTGTGCTGAGAGGGGAACTGGGCGAGGCGGAGGCCGCCGCCCTGCGGCCCTCGCCGGAAGGGACCCTGGAATGGGTGCCGGTGGCAGAGCTGAGGCGCCTGCCGCTGGTGGAAGACCTGCCGGTGCTGCTGCCCAGGCTGCTGGAGCTCCAGCCGGGCGACCCGCCCCTCTCCGCACGCTATGCTTATGACGCAGCCGGCCAGATGCAGGTCATTTTTGGCACCTGAGAGCCCGGCTGAAACTTCCCAGACGAATTCTCGTAAATCAAATTAAGCAGGACCGGCATTGCCTGCCAGCGCGCAGTGCGGTTGAATTAAGGTCCGGGCGCGCCTATCTGGTATCGTAAACAAGGAGATTGAGAATGACGGCTGTGGAGAGTGAAAAACGAGTTCCCTGGATTCTCTGGCCATTCTGGGCGATCTGGCAGCTCATCGCCTGGATCGTAAACCTGACCGGCAGGATGGTGGCGGTGATTCTGGGATTTGTACTGATCGTGGCGGGGCTGATCATCAGCCTGACGGTGGTAGGGGCGGTGATTGGGCTGCCGATGATGCTGATCGGGCTGCTGCTGGCAGTGCGGGGGCTGTTCTAATTATCCCCGGATAGGGGAATGCAATTGAAAGCATTGCGGGAAGGGTGATTCCGGCGCAGCGCGCCGGATTCACCCTTCCCGCTTTCTAATTCAACCCTGTCAGTTCGCGGTGGTAATGGCGTCGCGAATTTCCTGGACTTTTGTCAGGCTGATCGGCTTGCTCTTGGCGCTTTTACGGAGCTGGTCTTTCAGGTCATTCAGACGCAGGGTGGCGGCAGGGGGCTCCTCCTGCGGGTCAATCTGGATCTCGGCCTTTTCGTTGGTGAAGAGCAGGGCGGCGTAGATCGGGGGGAGTTCTCTATCGGGAAGCAGTTTCTGCAGATAGCTGCGGACGCTCTCAAGCTCCCCGGAGAGCTCCAGATCGGGGCGGCCCAGGCCCTCCTGGGCGAACAGTTTCAGGTACAGGTTGCCGCCCTTCTGCCGCCAGCGGCCGTTCGAGTAGGTGATCACGCCGCGCTGGTGGCGGGGCATGAGCACCCACACGCCTGCCGGGCCGACCAGCAGATGAGAGGTGGGCGTCATGTAATGGTAGATCGAATAGCGGCCGTCCAGCCCTTTGAGCTCTTTGTTGATCAGCTCGTCGGGGCGCGGGCGGCGGCCCCAGCGGTTGGTGTAGTAGATGCCGACCTGCGAGAGGACAAAACCGAGCAGCAGCGCGCCAAAGGAGAGCCCGATCTGGGTCGGGTTCTGGAAGGATACGAACATCCCGGCTGCCAGCACCAGCAGGCCTCCCAGCATAGCGAACTGGGCGATACGAGAATTTCGGCGGATCAACGCCTCGTTGGTTTCAATATTCATGGCTTTCGTTCCGGTCTATGTAGGATTCGGGCCGGTGGTCCAGACCTGGGCCGGCGCGGGTGTGGTCATAACGGGTCAGGATCAGGCAGGCGTTCTGCCCGCCCAGGTCGGAGGAGTTGGAGAGAGCGGCCTGTACCGGCAGGCTGCGTAACTGGTCAGAGGTGTAGTCCAGGTCGCGTTCCGGATCCGGGTATTCGTCGGTGATCGTGGGCGGGTTGATTGCTCCCACGCCGGTGACGGCCACGCGCGGGCGGCCTTTCTTCCGGGAAGAAAAGCTCATGCCGCCCCCTGGACCGCTTCCAGGCGTTCCTGCACTGCCTGAGAAATGGCCCCCAGCAGCCCGGCCTGCACGGCCTGGCGGGCGACGCGGATCCCATTCAGCAGGGCGCGGGCGTCAGAACGCCCGTGGCCCACAAAAACCAGCCCGTTAATGCCCAGGAGCGGCGCAGCGCCAATCTCGGCGGGGTCCATGATCTGTTTCACCTTGCTGAAGGCGGGTTTTGCCAGCAGCCCCCCGACCTTCGTGCGCAGGCTGCCCATCATCTCCTCCCGGATGATATCGGTCAGCAGCCGGGCGACCGCCTCGCTGGACTTTAACAGCACGTTCCCGGTAAAACCGTCGGTCACGGCCACATCCGCCTCACCGCCGAACAGCTCCTTTCCCTCCAGGTTCCCGATGAAGTTTAAGCCGCTGGCCTCGATCAGCGGGTAGGTCTCCTTCACCAGGTCGTTGCCCTTACCGGCTTCCTCCCCGTTGGAAACCAGGCCGACGCGCGGGCTCGGAACGCCGAGGACCTTTTCGGCATAGATCGAGCCCATGATGGCAAACTGGAGCAGGTACTCTGGCTTGCAGTCGGGGTTGGCGCCGATATCCAGGACAGCGCAGTGGCCGCCGCGCACCGGGAAGAGGCCGGTGAGGGCGGGACGCTCCACGCCGGGCAGGACCCCCAGGCGGTAGTAGGCGGTGGCAAGGGCGCCGCCGGTGTTCCCTGCGGTCACAAAAGCCTGGGCTTCACCGCTCTGCACCAGGTCCATCCCTACCGCCATGGTGGTTTTGGAACCTTTGCGCTTGGCCTTGAGGGCCAGCGCCAAGCCTTTATCCTTCATGGTCAGGGTCTCAGGGGCGTGGACGATTTCTACCCGCCCGTCCCCGCCGCCGAGTGCCTGGAGGCGCGATTTCAGCTCCTCCTCGGGTCCGACGAGAAATATCTTCTCCCCAAAAGCGCGGGCAGCCTCGACGGCAGCCTGCACCTCAGGACCGGGGCAGGTATCGCTCCCCATTGCATCCAGCACAACTGGCATGTAGTTTCTCTCCTTGTGAGTGTTGGGTGATCCTTCAATAAGCAAGCGCCGGGCCTGAAAAGATGCGCGGCGGGCGAAAACTGTGCGGCAGCAGCTGCAGAGGATGCCTGCCCTGGAGAAAGCCCTGCCCAAAAACCCGGCTTTGCTTGACAATTGCTAAGAGGTGATTATAATACAACCTGCCAATGCGCTGGTGCTGGAACTGGCAGACAGGCATGGTTGAGGGCCATGTGTCGAAAGACGTGTGGGTTCGATTCCCACCCAGCGCACCTGAATCTATTCGGGTGAATATCCCTTTCACCGGGGAATCGAAAAAAGACCGTTATTCTTAACAGTCTTTTTTTATTTGGTCGGACCTAATCCTTTTTGAATTTCAGAATCGGTAGCAATCAAAACCCTAATGAACTTTACCAAATAGAATCGGTAATCACAACTGACCAGCCAGAGCCCTGGCCAGTATGCCCTCTCCGAGCAGCCCGACATAGTGGAGCAGCTCATGGCTCCCCTCCAGGTACTGA
>JAEWYL010000223.1 GCA_023395675.1 Chloroflexota bacterium
GAGACCTGCGGGTCGCCCTGGGACACGGCGCTCAGCAGGAGGGCGTCCACCGCCCCGATGGTCGCCTCCGCCGGGACCTCGAGGGTGAGGGTGAGCGTGGCGCGCGCGCCGGGCTGCAGTTCCAGAACGTCCCCGGACGAGAATGGCCCCGCCAGCGTGACCGGCCAGCCCTGGTCGCTCTCGTAGGAAAGCTGCACGCTGTCGGCCAGGCTGCCGCGGTTTTCGAGCGTCACGGCGTAGGTCACCCGGCTGCCGGGCCGGGCGGCGCGGGTCTGGTCCGGGCTGAGGGCCAGGGCGCGCTCGGGGAGCAGGGCCTGGTAGGCGGCCCAGGCGTCCACCCGCCCCCAGCCGTAGACGTTGTTGGGCACGGTCTGCGGGTCCCCGCCGCAGACCCCGTCGCTCTCCAGGGGCACGGCGCTGCCGGTGATCAGCTCTTCCAGGGCTTGCACGTCGCCCGCCAGCCCCGGGTCGGCGGAGATCAGCAGGGCCGCCAGCCCCGCCACGTGCGGGCCGGCCATGCTGGTGCCGCTGCTCAGGCCGTACCCGCTGCCACCGGGGACGGTGGAGTTGATACTCACTCCGGGGGCGACCACGTCGGGCTTGAGCCGCCCGCTGCCGTCCGCCGTCACCGGACCCCGGCTGCTGAAGCTGGCGATCTGGTCCTGGTTATTGGTGGCGCCCACCGAGAAGGAGGCGTCGTAGATGGCCGCCGGCTCGGATACGCTCCCGCAGCCCTGGATGCCATCATTCCCGGCCGAGTGCACGCTCAGGATGCCTGCCGCCCGCACCGCCTCCACCACATTCTGCAGAATGGCGGGGTCCTCGCAGCCCTCGGCCTCGGGGCAGCTCCAGGAATTGTTGATCACGTGCGGGGCCTTCGCCGGGTCCGGGTTCTCCCCGTTCAGGTCGGTGGGGGCGATGAACCACTGGTAGCACTCCAGGTAGGTGGAGGGCTTGCCCCAGCCGTTCTCCATGTTGCGGCAGCCGATCCAGCGCGCCCCGGGGGCCATGCCGGTCTGGTGCGAGCCGTCCGCGCCCACCATGGTGCCCAGGGTGTGCGTGCCGTGGCTCCCGTCGTCACAGGGCTCGGGGGAGTCGAAGCCGCAGGAGTTCGCGCCGAAAGAGAGCGGGTCGTCTTCGTGGATGGCGTCGTGCCAGTTGTAGTTATGGTCGGCCGCTTCGCCGTCCCAACCGCGGTATTTGTCCTTCAGGGCCGGGTGCTCCCAGTGGTAGCCGGTGTCCTGCCCGCCGACCACCACCCCCTCGCCGGTGATGCCCAGGTCCCAGAGCTGCGGGGCGCCCAGCAGGCTGATATTTTCCCCCACCTCCCCCACCGCTTCGGGGGCCAGGTCCGTCTGCGGCGGGGCCTGCAGGCGCACCGACGGGTTGGCGTGCAGGCGGGCCACCTCGGGCCGGTTCGCCAGGGCGCGCACCGCGGCCTCGCCGCCCCGCACCCAGACCGCGTTCGCCGCCCAGTAGGGGCGGTATTCCACCCCCATCCCGCGCAGGGCCGCCAGCAGCGGCCCCTGGCTGCGGCGGGCGGTCTCGCTCAGGCGGGCGTAGACGTAGGCGCCCTTCTCGGCTTTGGTCTTCAGGCGGGCGGCGCCGCTCAGGTCGGCCTGCTCTTTCAGGAAGACCAGGAACTCGGTCTCGCCCTGCGCGGCCTCCTGCAGCACCCGGGCGTCCACCCGGGCCTGCCAGGGCTGCTGCAGCCCGCCCGCCGGCGCGGCGGCGGGGGAGAATACCAGCATAGACAGGAGGATTAACCAGCGAAACGATCGTCTCATCATAGTGGCTACCATCAAGAAGCGCAAACCATTCCTCACCCTGATCAGAGCCCTGGAAAAGCTTGCGCCGCAAGCTTCCCCGCCCGTCGAGGGGCAGGACCAGATCGGGGCAGAATATTTACTCCGCCAGGGCCTTCACCAGCTCCCGGCAGAAGTCGGGGATGTCCTCCACCACCCGGCCCCAGACCAGGTTGCCGTCGCGGAAGGCCGGCTCGTCCACCCAGGTAGCCCCGGCGTTCACCAAATCGTCCTTGATGCCCAGCGAGCCGGTGGCGCGGCAGCCTTTGACGATGCCGGCCGAGATGAGCACCAGCCCGGCGTGGCAGATGGCGCCCACCACCTTCCCCTGGGCGTGAACCCCGCGCACCAGGTCCAGCACCGCCGGGTAGCGCCGCAGCTTGTCGGGCGCCCAGCCGCCGGGGACCACCAGGGCGTCGAAATCGTCGGCGTTCACCGCCTCCGCGGCCAGGTCGGCCTTTGCCTCCAGGCAGTGCTTACCGCGGAATTTCTCCGCCTTCCCGCTGCCCACCACGGTGATGCGCGCCCCTTCCTCTTGCAGGCGCATCAACGGAACCCAGAATTCCAGGTCTTCGAAGCCCTCTTCGATCAGATACGCGATTTTTTTGCCTTCCAGCAGCATTTTTTCTCTCCAGTCTGTTCATGAACAGGATGAAATGGACGGTCCTTCGTCTCTGCGGCGGCCCGGCACGCTTCCTGTTTCCAGGTCCCCTCTTGCCGGGGCGCAATCCCGTAAAATTTGAAATTGTAGGCTTGTTATTGAGGCGCAGCCCCACACACAAGCCTGCTTTCTCCTCCCGGGTGGGAGAAAAAAGGCAAGACGCGCCGGCCCCAGGAGACCGGGGCTTATAGCTTGAACAGCAGCTTCATCTCGGGCCAGATGAAGGGCAGGGCGAGGGCCGCGCCGGCAGCCATGCCGCCCGCGGCCAGCAGGAGCTGCATGAAGAGCCCCCCGCCGGGCAGCAGCCCGCCGATGAAGAAAGCCGCCAGCCCGCCCACCAGCATGCCCCCGCCGGCCCGCAGCGGGGCGGCGCCCACCTGCAGCAGCCCGGGGTAGCTGCGCTCCAGCAGCCAGAGCAGGACCAGCGCCTCCAGGGTGAAGGCCAGCGAGTTCGCCAGAGCGATGCCGGGCGTGTCCAGCCGCGGGGCCAGGATCACCGCCCCCAGCAGGAAGACGGCGAACATCCCCGCCGCGGCCCAGAGCGGCATATAGGCCTTCTGCCGGGCGTAATAGGCGCGCACGGCCACCTCCAGCAGGGTGTGCCCGGTCAGCCCGAGCAGGAAGGCCCGCGCCGTCCACACCACCCGCTCTACGCTGGCAGGGTCGTCGAAGAGCAGGCCCACCAGCGGCGGCAGCGCCAGCCCGATCAGGGCCGCGGCCGGCAGGGTGATGGCGATGATCACGCGCACCGCCCGCCGCACCGCCCCGGCGAAGGCCTCCGCATCCCCCAGGGCGATCTGCTCCGAGAGGGTGGGCAGCAGGGCGGTGCCCAGGGCGGTGCCGATCAGGGTCTCGGGCATCTGCAGGATCAGCCAGCCGTAGACCAGGGCCGAAGGCCCGCCCTCGGGCAGGCGCGAGGCCAGGTTGTCGGTGGCCAGGAAGACGAGCTGGATGAAGAAGACCGTGCCCACCCGCGGCAGGATCAGCCCGATGGTGCGCTGGACCAGCGGGCTGCGCAGGTCAATGGCGGGCGTCCAGCGGAAGCCGTAGCGCGCCAGCCCGGGGATCTGCACCGCCAGGAAGAGGGCGTTGCCCAGGATGGTGCCGTACACCAGCCCGTGCACCCCCAGGCCGAAGGCCGGGAGCTGCAGCGGGCCAATCTGGTAGCCGGTCTCGGGGGAGAGAATGAGCACGCCGAAGAGGGTGCCCACGTCGTACATGGCGGGGGCGATGGCCGGCAGCAGGAAGTGCTGGTTGGCCTGCAGCCCGGCGATGACCATGCCGGCCAGCGAGAGCAGCAGGGTGCCGATCAGGTTCAGGCGCATCAGCTCGGCCACCAGGTCCTGCTGGGCGCTCTCGAAGCCGGGGGCGATGCCCAGACGCCAGCGCACCAGCGGCCCGGCGAAGACGGCGACGAAGAGCGAGACCAGGGCGGTGCCCAGGAAGAGCAGGTTCGCCAGGCGCGAGAACAGGTCCCAGGCGGCCTTGCGGTCCTGCTTCTGGATGGTTTCGGAGAGCACGGGGATGAAGGCCATGCCCAGCGCGCCGCCCGAGATCAGGGCGAAGAGCAGGTCGGGCAGGTTGTTGGCGGTGTTGAAGGCGTCCAGCTCGGCCGAGAGCCCGAACTGCCGGGCGATGAGCACCTGCCGGACGAAGCCCAGCAGCTTCTCCAGGCCGAAGAAAGCTGCCAGCATGAGGGAGATGCGGAATAGTCGGGACATAAGGTTTGCCCAAGTATACTCGCTCTCACGAAGAAGGTGCAAGGTCAGGCCCCTGGGCCAGGGGCGATTGCATCCTCCCCTCTGGCCGGGGCGCAGTCCCGAAAAATCAGGGATTGCCCGGTTGGGGTTGTTGGGGCCGCCCCCAAAAAAACAACCCTGCTTTCTCCTCTTGCGTTCACCGGCTTGCATCTGTGGAAGAATAACGCCCCGAAAGGGCTTGGAGACCTTATCTGTATTGAATTCCAGAACCGGCAGCCACAAAAACCCTAAAGGTCGCCACCAGGTCTCTTTTCAGTCTGGCTCCTTGTGGCGACCTTTAGGGTTTCCCTTCGCTTATCACCGATTTTGATTGTCAAAGATCATTAGGGTTTCTCTTCGCTGATCACCGGTTTTGATGGTCAAAGTTGATTAGGGTCGATTTTCAGGCCGGCTTGAAACCCTCCTTTCCCCTGCCCCACGGTTATGGTAGAATTACCCGCGCACGGGGCCGGTTAGCGGGACCCCGTCCGGGAGGGATGGCCGAGCGGTCTAAGGCGACTGTCTTGAAAACAGTTGTGGCGCAAGCCACCGGGGGTTCGAATCCCTCTCCCTCCGCTGGCGCCGGCCTCGGCCCGGCCTGAACAAACTGAAGATTGGGGAGGTGCCAGAGTGGTCGATTGGGGCCGCCTGCTAAGCGGTTGCCGGGGCAAAAACCTCGGCCGCAGGTTCGAATCCTGTCCTCCCCGCAGTCTGTCTGGAATGCGAAATGAAAAAGCCCGGCGCTCAACGCCGGGCTTTTTCATTTCGGCGCGCGGCCCTTAATCGCCGGGCTGCGCCGCGCGATCCTGCGCCGCGCGATCCTGCGCCGCGCTCCGCCGGTCCTCGATCTTGCGCTTCGCCAGGCTGCCCGCCTGCGCGGGGTCGTAGTCCCTCCCGCTGAGCTGCAGCGCCAGGCGCCCGCTCCGGAGCGTCGCCCCCACCGCCGGGATGCGCTCCAGGGCGGCCTGCGCCTGGGCGCGCCAGCCGCCGCCGGTGCCGGGCAGCAGCGCTGCTTCCAGGTGCAGGACGGACCGCCCTGCCTCTCCGCTCAGGGTGGCCGAGAAGTTCAGCAGCGGGGGGAGCGGGAAGAGCGCATCGTCCAGGTCCGCCATTGAGAGCGGCCCGGCTTCGCCGAGCGGCCCGGCTTCGCCGAACTGCACCGTCCCCGAAAACCGGCCGCGCACGTGCTCCAGGGTTTTCAGGCTGGTCCCGCAGGGGCAGGCGCCGGGGAGAAAGCGCCCGCGGTCCCCCGTGCGGTAGCGGATCAGCGGCATCCCGAGGCGGGTCAGGGTGGTGAACACGATCTCGCCCCACTCCCCCTCGGGCAGGGGCTGCCCGCCGTGCGGGTCCACGATCTCGAAATACAGGTCGGCCTCGCGCAGGTGGTAGCCGCGGCGCGCCAGGCAGTCCACCCCGCCGCCCAGGCCGCTCTCCGTCAGCCCGTAGTGGTTAAACACGGCGCTGCCCCAGATGGAATGCAGGGCCGAGACCACCGCCCCGGGTACGTGGTCGGTGGAGAGCAGCACCCGGTCCGGGCCCGGGCCCGGATGGCCTGCCAGCGCGTCGAAACGCGCCAGCGCCAGCAGGTGGGTGGGCGCGCCGACCAGGACCTCCGCCCCGGCGGCGCGCATCTGCGCCAGCGCCGGCAGCGGGTCGCGCACGGGGCCGTAGGGCACGGGCTCCGCCCCCAGGCGGCGCAGCCCCTGCGCCAGCAGGTCCCCCACGCTCCCCGGGCGCTCGTAGGGGAGCAGGATCATCACCCGGTCGCCGGGGCGGGTGAAGGTGGACATGCCCTGCCGGAAGAAATCAATGGTCAGCTCCTGGTCAGGGCGGGTGAAATACAGGCGCTTGGGCGCGCCGGTGGTGCCGGATGTGTCCAGCGTCACGATGCGCTCGATCTCGGATTGGGGCGCGCAGACCATCTCCGCCCCGCAGCGGCGCAGGTCCTCGGCGCGGGTAAAGGGCAGCGCGGCGATCTCGTCCAGGCTGCCCAGGTGATGCGGGCTGCGCGCCAGGGCCCGGCGGTAGTAGGGGGATTTCTGCGCCGCCAGCGCCAGGGTGGCGTTCAGGCGCTCGAGCTGGTAAGCCTCCAGGGCGGCGCGGGCCAGCGGCGGGCCGGGCGCGCCGCTCTTCTCGCAGATCCAGGCTTCCAGGGGCGTGCGCCTCATGCCGCCGCGCCCCGGTACAGCGCCTGCCCGCAGTGGCTGGTCAGGTTATAGGCGCAGAAGGGGACCAGCCGCCCGTCGGGGCTCATCACGTGGATGTAGCAGTCTCTCAGGCGTTCCAGGTCCAGGTTCCAGGCGTCCTGGAAGGCCATGCCTGAGAGGCAGAAGGTGTGGGTGCGGGCGCGCTGCAGGAAGACGTCCCACTCCCCGAAACCGGGGCCGTCCAGCACGGGCAGGTCCAGGGGGGCCTGCGGGGCGGACCAGGCGCGCGCCACGAACTGGCGCGAGCGCTGCGCGCCCTGCGCGCCGTCCTCCGGCGCGCAGCCGGGGCTTTCCGCTTCCGCCGGGCCGCAGCAGGCGCCGGACGCGCGGTGGGTCAGGGCGTGCAGGCTCCCGTCCGGCATGAGCACGAAGTTCCCGTGGAAGGAGCACAGGGCATTCTCTCCGCCGGGCGGGCGGAAGCTCTCGGCCCGGATGCGCCCGCCGCTCTGGCTCTCGATGCGCTGCATCACCTCGGGCAGGGTCAGACGCGCCCCGTCCGCGGGCCCGCCGGGCGGCATCTCCGGCTCGCAGCCGGGGTAGCGGCCGGGATAGCGGCCGAAGTAGCTCACCGGCTGGAAGTGTACGCCGCGCACCCCGGGCATCCGCTCCAGGGCGAAGTCAATCACGGCCCCGACCTGGCCGTCGTTCACGCCGGGGACCAGAGTCGGGACGAGCATCACGCCCACCCCGGCCTTCAGGCAGTTCTCCACTGCCCGGGTCTTCTGCTCCAGCAGCGCCCGGCCGCGCAGGCGCCGGTAGACCTCGTCGCTGACCCCGTCGAACTGCAAGAACACGGTGGACAGGCCGGCCTCCACCAGGGCCGCGAGGTAGCGCGGGTCTCGCGCCAGGCGCAGCCCGTTGGTGTTGAGCTGGAAGAAGGTGAAGCCCAGCTCCCTCCCCAGAGCGATGATCTCGGGCAGGTCGTCTCGCAGGCAGGGCTCTCCCCCCGAAAGCTGGACGTTGAACGGCCCGCCGGCCTCCAGCAGCCGCCGGTACCAGCCTTCGATCGTCTCCAGGCCGGGGTCCGTCTCTCTGGAGGCGGGCGTCCCCGCGCTGGCGAAGCAGACCGGGCAGGCCAGGTCGCAGTGCCGGGTCAGCTCGAACAGCACGCAGCAGGTCTGCTGGCGGTGCTCGGCGCACAGGCCGCAGTCGTAGGGGCAGCCGCGCTCGACCGCGGTAAACGGGCGGTCGGGATGGGCCGGGGTCTTGGGGCGCACCCAGGCTTCGATAGCCGGGCCGCCGCGCCAGATCACCGTACGAAACCGGCCGTGCTCGGGGCAGGCCTTTTCCAGGTAGACCTCGTCCCCGCGCTTCACCCGCCGGGCGGGGATGCGCCCCAGGCAGACCGGGCAGACGCTCTCCGTCGCGGCCAGCACCTGCTCTAATTCCAGGTGGATCAATTCCAAATTCATGCCTCCAGCCCGGAAAGGTCGAACCCGTTCTCCACCAGCAGCTCTTTGGCCTTCTGGAGCGATTCCAGCACCAGGGCAGGGCAGCGGGCGGGCCGGTTGGCGGGGCTGCCCTCCAGGATTTCGTCACAGCGGATGCCCCCATAGCGGGGGAGGTTCTGCGCTTTGAACCACGCCACCAGCTCCAGCACCATCCCATCCAGCCGGTAATCGCTCTCCTCTTCCGGCGCTCCCCGGCCCGCGTACAGGCCCAGCAGGCCGGCGGCCCCGGTGAGCGCGCCGCAGAGCTCGCCGCTGCCGCACAGGCCGTTGGCCAGCGGGTGCATCGCCCGCACCGCCTCGGGACTGCGCTTCCCGAGCATCTCCAGCCCTTCCATGAGAATGATCTGGCTGCAGAAAAAGCCCTGCTGTCTCAACTGGTTGATGCGATCCATCTCGTCGAACATGGCTGCACCTCCAAGGGGTGACTGTCCAGCGGTCCCGCCGGCCAGGGTGCACGAAAAGCCCGAGCTGGCGGAAGGAGGCGCTGGACTTCGCCCAACCCCTCCCTCCGCCTCACTTAACGACTTTTTTGCGCTCCCGCCGGCCAGAGGGGGCACTGCTGGTGAATACACTCTTTGTTCTGGTTGAACTGCGTGCAGGCGAAGGGCTCTACCGGCAGGCAGATCCCGGTTGCGGCCCGCACGCTCTCCGCAGCCGCGCAGAGCGCCAGCCAGCACTCCCGCTGGCAGCAGCGCGGGGCTTCGAAAGCGGCGATGCGGCTCAGCGCGGCCAGCACAGCCTGCATGGCCGCCTGTCTTCCCGCCCCCTGGTAAGGGGTGGCTGCCAGCAGCAGCGAGACGGCCACCCCAACGCCGGCGGCGGCCCCGCAGATCCCCAGGAACGCGCACGCGCCCCCGGGGAGGCTGCCGCCGCGCTGGATGGCGGTCTCGATCTGTTCGTCCGTGACCGCCGCGCCGCGGTTTCGCAGCGCGGCCAGGATCACCGCCGGGAGCAGGGCGTGGTGCTCCGGTCCGTGGACGGGAAAGAGCGGGTGCGCGCGGATGGTCTGCATCAGCGCCACCGGGTCGGCCTGCCCGCTGTGCAGGCAGACCTGGCGGATGACCTCCCGCGCGCCGGCGCTGTGGCAGCGGTCGCAGACGAAATGGTCCCGGGCGCAGGCGGCGTTGGCCTGCAGGAGCTGCCCGCAGTAATGGCAGGCCTGTTCCCGGTTGGTCTCGAAATAGACCAGCTCCGCGCCGCACACCATGCAGCCCGACCGCAGGCGGGTCTCGTCTGGGGCCGGCGCACAGCAGCCCGCTTCCTGGACGAGGCTCAAAGGGATCAGATCACTGTCGTTAAATGGGAGTTTCGCGGGTCTGGAAGGTCCACTCACCAGGTTCCACCTCATCCATATGCGCAAGCGGGCGCCTGCGGGCTATCAGTAAAAAATAACCGGGCAGCAGGCAGGCGACCGCCTGCCGCGCCGCCTCGCCCTGCCCCGGGCTGCAGCCCCAGAGCGAGTCCAGCGAGCGCCCGGCGAAGATGGCCCTGGCCGCCATGGCTTTCAGCGCCGGGGTGTGGTCTTCCCAGGCCAGCAGCACGAACCCGGCGGCCTGCAGTTTTTCGACCCAGCCTCGCCGGTCCGGCAGGGGCGTTTCCGGGTCTTCGCCCGCCGCGCGCCGGTACAGGTCGCTGAGCGCCAGCCGCCCACCGGGGGCGAGCACGCGCCGGCATTCCGCCAGCACCTCCTCCAGCGCCGCCCCCTGCGCTGCCCCCTGCGCCGCCCCCTGCGCCGCCACCTGCGCTGCCACCGCCGAAAGGCTGCACTCCGCCAGCAGGATCTCGCAGCTTTCCGCCGCCAGGGGCAACGCCTGCGCCCGGGCGCAGGCCAGCGCCAGCCCCGGGGCGGCCGAAAGGCCCTCGCGCAGCGCGGCCTCCCGCAGGTCGAAGCCGGCGGCCTGCAGGCCGTATTCGCAGCCCAGGCGCCGCACTGCCGCGCCGTTCCCGCAGCCCAGGTCCACCAGGCGCTCGCCCGGCTCCGGCGAGCAGGCGGCGAGGGCGCGGCGGGTCAGTTCGAGCCCGCCCGGGTGCAGGGTTTCAAGGTCCATAGCGCAAAAAGGCGGCGGCAGGGTCCGGCCCCCGCCGCGGCCTTATTTATCCTCCAGCATCTTCTCGACCTCCAGCATCTTGCCCAGAGCCAGCTCTTCGGGTACGAACACCAGGCCGCAGGAGGGGCATTTCAGCAGGTCCACCGGGAAGGCGTTGCCCAGGTAAGATACGGTGACCTTGCCGGGCTGGAGCGCAACGCCGCAGCGCCCGCACTCCCAGGCTTCTTGATCGGCCGGGTTGACGTATTCGCTCATTTTGCCGCCTCGTCGCCCAGCTCCATGCGGTGGCTGTAAGCGTTGTGGATCACACAGCCGTCCTCCTGGAGCGTGTATTCGACCCAGTAGGTCACCCTGCCCAGCTTTTGGGAAGCCAGGGTGTGCCCGCTGCGTTTGTTGACCAGGCGCCTCCCCGATTTCTCGGCGGCCTCGATCACCTGCTGCAGCTCTTCGAGCAGGATCAGCCGTTTTTCCAGCGTCTGGCGCATCTCATCAGAGAGGATCAGGCGCAAACCTGAGCCTGAGCCGGGGTCTTCCATCGGTTCGCTCCATAGTTCTTTCAGCAGCCGGCGTTTGAGCCGGGCGCGGTTCTGGCGGCGCTCGGAAAGATCGGGCCCGCGCTGCCGCGCCGCCGTGTTGGGGTCTGTATTGTAAATCAGGTCGAGCAGGTGCAGGGTGGGTTTGCCCTGGCGGGCGAAGAAATCGCGGCACATGGCGCAGTAGGTGACGTAGTCGGAGGCGTGCGCCTCCACCCGCCGCCGAGCCGTTTCCTGCGCCAGCTCGGGGTTCGCCAGCCACATCAGGCCGCCGTAAGAGCAGCACTCGGTGCGCTCGCGGTTCAGGGGCAGCTCTTCCACCTGCACGCCCAGGCGCGCCAGCAGGGCGCGCACGCTGTCCTGCAGGCCGGCCTCGTAGCGGGTGGAGCAGGGGTCGTGCAGGGCCAGCGGAGCGCTCAGGGCGGGCGCCGCCCCCTCGGGCAGCCCCTCCGCCGCCAGCACCTCCCACAGGGAGACGACCTCCACCCCCGGGTAATGGGTCTTGAAGACCTGGTAGCAGCTCGAACAGGCCAGCACCAGCTTCGGGCGGCCCAGCGCCTCGTATTCTGCCAGGAAAGCGGCCTGCGAGGCCGCGAACAGCTCCTGCTGGCCGGCCCAATCGGCGGGCGCGCCGCAGCAGCGCAGCGCCAGGCCCACCCCCGCCTCCTGCGGCAGCCTGCCCGCGTACACGCGGCGCAGGTGGGCGTAGATCTGCTCCACCTCCCCGGGCCGCGAGGCGCTCAACTGGCAGCCGGGGAAGAAGAGCAGCGCGCTGGCACGCGTGCCCGGCGCGTGCTTCGTGAGGGCAAAGTGCGGGCCGTTGCTGAACTCCATGTCTCGCAGGGCGAAATCGTGCGCCGAGGGCGGCATGCGCTTCTGCTCCACCATCAGGCCGCGCGCCTGCTTGCAGACCGCGCCCATGTCCAGGTCCTCCGGGCAGATCTCGCCGCACAGCCCGCACAGGCTGCAGGAGTTGATCAGCCGGTTGGAGAAGCGCGTGCCCATCACAATGGACAGGTTGTTGTACACCTCGCGGATGTATTTCTTGGGGTAGCCGCCGAAATGCTCCAGGAAAACGCAGTTCTTGACGCATTCCATGCACTCGCACTGGATGCAGCGCTGCGCTTCCTGCACGGCCTCCTCCCGGGTGTAGCCTCCCTCCGGGCCGGTGGGGAGGGTTTCGGGCAGCGGCGCGATCCCGGCGGTGTTGGTGAACAGGCGCGTCTCGTAGGGGCCCTCGTTGGCGCGGGCGGCGGTCAGCGAGACGCGCTGTAAATAGCGGTCAATGGAGGTGGCGGCGCGCCGCCCCGCCAGGAAGGAGTATATGGGCGCGCCCGGCCGCGGGGCTGCCCCCCCCCCCCC
>JAEWYL010000160.1 GCA_023395675.1 Chloroflexota bacterium
CGCCGGACGCTTTCGTTCCTGCTACGCCTCCCACTCCTGCGCCAGGGCTTTCATCCTCTCCGGGTCCATCACCTGCATCAACTGGCTGACCAGATAGTCCTCCGGCACCGCCCCCTCGATGTGGATCACCTCGTTGATCACCGTGCGCGGCACCCCGTACACCTGATATTTGTTCGCCAGGTGGGGGAACTCGGAGGCCTCCACCATTTCCGCCCGGATATGCTCATTTGCCAAAGCCAACCGGTGTGCAAGCACCACGGCTTGCGGGCAGTAGGGTCAGGTCGGGGTGACGTACACCTGGATATGCACCGGGCGGTCCAGGCGGCTGATCTCCTGCAGGGTCTTCTCGCTCAGGCCGGCCCTCCCGCTGCCGACCAGCAGCAGGTCGTGGATCAGGCTGCTGAATTCGTAGCCCGAGGGGATACCGTACATCCGGATCCCGTAATCCACCGGCTCCGGCCCGTCCTTCAGAATGGCGATAGCGGGGATCTTGTCAATCCCGTAGCGCTCCGCCAGCTCCGCATCCTTCACGAAGTCTCTGGTCTCCAGGGTGATGGCGTCCGACAGGGCGGCCACCTCCTCGGCCAGCTGGCGCGTCTCGGTGCACATCGTACATTCGATCTCCAGGGCGCCGCCCGAGGCCTGGGTGAAGAGCAGCATCTTCACCGGCGCTTCCAGCGGCTCCAGCGCCTGGCGCACCTGTTCCTGGATATTCTCGTTGAGCAAGGCCATGTTTTCCCTCCCTGAGAACGCTGCGGATTAGGCGAATGGCGCGCCGCATACCCCCCTGATGGAAGCGCGCCCTGCTTCTATTATAGCAAAGAGCACCGGCGGGCATCCGGTACAATAGTGGTGGGGAAATCAAAGCGCGCCTGTTCAGATTGAGAAGCTGCCCGGCCCAATTACCGACCGAACGGAGATAGTTTGTATGATCCTTTCTGAGTATTTCTCGCCCGAGGTTTACACCTGGATTGTGCTGCCATTGTTCATCTTCATCGCCCGTATTCTGGACGTCACCCTGGGCACCATCCGCATCGTATTTCTCTCGCGCGGGCAGCGCGCCCTGGCGCCGCTGCTCGGTTTTTTCGAGGTGCTGATCTGGATCACGGTCATCGGCCAGGTGGTGCAGAACCTGTCCAGTTTCATCAGTTATTTTGCCTATGCAGCCGGTTTCGCAGCCGGGAACTGGGTCGGCCTGTGGATCGAGAACAAGCTCGCCATGGGTATGCTGGCAATCCGCATGATCCTGGTGGTGAACGTGGGTGAGATGACCGAGGCCCTGCATGCGGCCGGCTACGGCGTGACGGTGGTGCAGGGCGAGGGCTCCACCGGCCCGGTCTGGCTGTTGTTTACAGTCATCAAGCGCCGGGACCTGCCGGAGGTGGTCCAACTGATCAAACAGGTGAACCCGAAAACTTTCTTCTCCATCGAAGAGGTGCGCTCCGCCAGCGAGGGCATCTTCCCGCGCGGCAGGTCAGGCCCGGGCTTTACCATGCGCGGGCTGGCGCGCCTGGTGCGTAAATAACCGGGCGCGGGAACAGGATTTCAAGGAAGATGCAGTCTATGGTTGAACGAGGCGCTCCCTTAAGGTTATTGTGCTTTTGGGCGCAATTCGCCTCTGAAACCAGGGGCGACTTCTAGTATACTAGCGGCATGGATGAGACCCACCTGTACCGCCAGATCGCCGAACAGATCCGCCAGGAGATCCTGAACGGGCGCCTCAAGCCCGGCGACCGGCTGAGGTCAGTGCGGAAAATGGCCTCCGAGTGGAACTGCACCGTGGGCACCATCCAGCGCGCCTACGGCGAGCTGGCGCGCCAGGGTCTGGTGACCAGCCGGGCGGGTCAGGGGACGCGCGTGGCCGAACAGCCGCATTTCCAGGGCGAGAAGGCCCTGCGCCGGGCCGGCCTGGTGCACCGGGCCGAGGCTTTCCTGCTGGAGGCCCTGACCGCCGGCTACAGCCTGCCGGAGGTGGAATCCGCCACCCGCCAGGCGATGGACCGCTGGCGCACCCTGGAGCAGGAGCCGGGGGAGGTGGACGAGACCGTCCTGCGCTTCTCCGGCAGCCACGACCTGGCCCTCACCTGGCTGGCGGGGCAGTTTTCCGAGATCGCCCCCGGCTACGGCCTGCAGCTGAGCTTCAGCGGCAGCCTGGGCGGCTTGATGGCCCTGGCGGAGGGGCGGGCGGACCTGGCGGGCAGCCACCTGTGGGACGCCGACAGCGGTTCCTTCAACGCCCCCTATATCCGCCGCCTTTTCCCCGGCAGGCGCATGGCCCTCATCACCCTGGCCCACCGCCGGATCGGCCTGATCCTGCCCGAGGGCAATCCTATGGGCATCCACAGCCTGGAGGATCTGGCCCGCCCGGGCCTGCGCTTTGCCAACCGCCAGGAGGGCTCCGGCACGCGCGTCTGGCTGGATGCGGCCCTCAGGCGCAGCGGGATCTCGCCGGAGCGCATCGAGGGCTATGACCAGGAAGCCCGGCAGACCCATTCGGCGGTGGCCCAGGCGGTGGCGGAAGGCCGGGCGCAGGCCGGGATCGGCCTGGAGGCGGCCGCGCTCAGCTTTGAGCTGGATTTTGTCTTCCTCACCCACGACCGCTACGACCTGGTGGCGCCGGAGGCCCTGGTGGAACAGCCGCCGCTCCAGGCCCTGCAGGGCTGGCTGCAGCAGGCGCGCACCCGGGAGCAGATCCGCAGCCTGGGCGGTTACGACACCTCCGGCAGCGGGGAGCTGGCCTGGGTGGAGTGATTAAGCGGCATAATGACGGGATCAGGGCGCTCTCTATAAGAACTTATCCCGGCGGGCGAAAAGCTGTGGGGCAGCGGGCGGTTACAC
>JAEWYL010000210.1 GCA_023395675.1 Chloroflexota bacterium
CGCAGCAGTACCGGTGACCGGCTGCGGAATGTATCGTTTTTTTACAGGAAAAGGAGTGGGAGCCTATGCCAGCAAAAACGAAAAATGATCCGGCCGCGGTGGACGCCTACCTGGCGGGTCTGCCGGAGGCCGAGCGCGAGGCCCTGCAAAACCTGCGCCGGCTGATCAAAGACACCGTCCCGAACGTGGAAGAGCGCATCTCCTACGGCGCCACCGTCATGCTCTCAGTGGGGCGGGACCTGGTGGGCTTTAACGCCCAGCAGAAGCACCTCTCTTTCTTCACCGCCAGCCGGAAACTGGCTGCGGAGCTGAAGGACGAGATCACGCAGACCCATAAAGTGTCCGGCGCCACCATCCACTTCAGCCCGGAGAACCCCCTTCCTGAGGAGCTGGTCAAAAAGATTCTGCGCGCCAGGGTGGAGGAGAACGAGGCGCTGAAAAAATAAATCACGATGTTCTCTACCCTTCACCTGGTCTTCATCGCCGAATGGACCCTCTTTCTGCTCTTCGAGCTGCTGCGCGGGCGCCTGGAAGGCCCGGCGCAGTTCGCCGCCGCAGCCTGGCCCCTGTTGTTCTTCTACGCGGTGGGGGCGGCCCTGGTCGCCCTCTCCCGCCGGCGTGAGCGGCTGGCCTCCGCCCGCGTCTTGCTGCTGGTAGCCGCGCTCCTGGTGGCCCTGGACCTGGCGCTGAAAGCCCTGGCGGAAGGGCTGCTCCCGGAGGGCGGGGCCCTGCCCCTGCTGCCCGGGCTGCTGGACTTCACCCACACGCTGAACCGGCAGGGGAGCTGGCTGGCGCAGGTGACCGGCGCGCAGCCCTCCGCCGCCCTGCGCCTCGTCCTGCTGCTGATCGCGGCGGGCATGCTCCCGCTGGCCGCCCTGGTGCACGCCTATTACGCCAGCCGGGTGCGGCGCAGCCTGTGGGCCGACGTCGCCTTCCTGGGGATTGCAGCCGGGGTCGCCGGCTCTTTGGCCGACCTGCTCCTGCGCGGGACGGTGCTGGACTATATCGGCCTGCCGGGGGTGATCGCCGCGGACGGCAAAGACCTGTACCTGTGGCTGGGGGTGAGCGGGGTGCTGGCGGAGGTCTTCACTGCCCCGGGCGAGCCCTGGCGCTGGCGCGGCTGGAAGGAGGAAAGCGCCTCTGCCGCCCGCCAGGTCAAGGGCCTTTGGGATTTCGCCAAACGCAGACCTCATTGAGGGCGCTGATAACCTGTCTGTTTGGTTCTCTCGCGAAATACCTGGATGATGGATTGTAGAGGAGATGGGTTGGAGCCGCCCATTTCCCTCACCCTATAACCACACATATCTAACGAAGAGACTACGAAGCGAGAGAGGAAAGAAAGATTCTCTCGCCAAGACGCCAAGGCGCAAAGGAAGAATAGAAAGAAATTTCTTCTTGAAGTCTTTGCGAGAGCCAACTCCCGCTGGAACCTCCCCGCCTGCTCCGGTGTACATACTTTAAAACTACCGGAACGCCGTGCGCCGCACGTAAGGAAGGTTCCAATGCCCGCATCTGCCCTCCAGCGGCGGCTGCTCGCCGCCCTTGCTCCTCTCCTGCTGGCCGCCTGAAGCCTCATGCAGGCCCCGGAAGCCGAACCGCGCCCTGCCCTCGACGCCGGACCCGTCGAAGACGGCGCTGCCGCCTGCCCGGTGACAGAACCTGCCTGGGCCAGGCCCCCGGACGACGAAGCTGTGCTGGACGAGCCGGATTACGGAAGCTACTTTATCAACGCGGACCGTTCGATCTGGGCCTCTGCCTGGTTTGCCGCTTCCGAAGCTCAGGCGGACTGGCCGCGCGAGGAAGGCTACAAGGTGGGCTGGTTCCGCCCGGCCGGGGCCAAGCTGGAGGTCACCGGCAGCCGCCGGGACGGCGAAGCCCCGCCGCTGGAGTTCGAGGCCCCCTGCTGCTACCCGACCCGCTTCCAGGCCTCGGGCCTCTATTTCCCCACCGGCGGCTGCTGGGAGGTCCGGGCGCGGGCCGCGGAGAGCGAGCTAACCTTCACCGTCTGGATCGAGCCCTGACCCGTTAGCCTCGCCCGGACAGCCGGTTAATAACAGGCTGCCCGACCACGGCCGGTCGGGCAGCCTGTTCGTTCTCGGGCGAGGTCCTGCTCACCCCATGACAGGCTCACTCAGCCGTCCTGCGCCCCCTGCTTCTCCAGGTGCTGGCGCACCAGCTCGCGGCGCAGCAGCTTTCCCACCATCTGGGTCTTCGGCAGCTCCTCCCGGAATTCCACCTGCGTGGGGGTCTTGAAGGGGGCCAGCCGGGTGCGGCACCAGTCCTGGATCTCGCGCTCGCTGGCGCGCTCGCCCGGCCTCAGCACCACCCAGGCTTTCACCGTCTCGCCCCGGTAGGCGTCCGGCACCCCCGCCACCCCCACCTCCAGCACCTTGGGGTGCTCCATGATGGTCTCCTCGACCTCGCGCGGCCAGACCTGGTAGCCGCCGGGCTTGATCAGCTCCTTCTTGCGGTCCACAATGTAGAAATAACCCTGCTCGTCCATATAGCCGATATCGCCGGTGTGCAGCCAGCCGTCCCGCAGCACGTTCTCGGTCTCCGTGGGCAGGTTGTGGTAGCCCTGCATCACCTGGGGGCCGCGCACCACGATCTCGCCGATCTGCCCCGGGGGCAGCTCGGTGCAGTCGTCTTCCACGCTCAGGATGCGCGCTTCCACGTCGGGCAGGGGGAAGCCGATGGACCCTCTGCGGTTCTCTCCCAGCAGCGGGTTGCAGTGCGTGGCGGTGGGCGCCTCCGAGAGGCCGTAGCCCTCGAACAGCCTCCCGCCGGTCAGGGCCTCAAACTGCGTCTTGGTCTCGCGCAGCAGGGGGGCCGAGCCGGAGATACAGGCTTTGATCGAGCGCAGGTTGACCTTTCCGCCGCGCACCTGCGGGTGGTGGATAATGGCGTTGTAGAGGGTCGGCACCCCGGGGAGGAGCGTGGTCTCGTAAATCTCGATATTGCTCAGCAGGTCGTCCAGGTCGCGCGGGTTGGGCACCATTACCAGCGAGGCCCCGCTGTAGATGCCGAAGCACATTCCCGCCACCATGCCGTACACGTGGAACAGGGGGATCGCCATCAGCAGGCTCTCCCTGCCCTCCTCCGCCGAGACGAACCAGGCGCGCACCTGCAGCGTGTTGGCCACCAGGTTGCGGTGCAGAGCCACAGCCGCTTTCGCCGTCCCGGTGGTGCCCCCGCTGTACTGGAACAGGGCGGTATCCTCCGGGCCGACCCGCACCGCCGGGCGGTCGGCGGGGGTGAAATGCCGGATCAGGTCCGGCATCCAGTAGTCCCCGGCGCGCAGCCGCACCCGGAAGCCCTCCTTCTCCTCGCTCGCCAGTTCGAAAAGCTTGCGCAGCACCCCCGGCAGGGTCTCTTTGATGTTCGTCACGATCAGATTCCGCAGGGGCGTGCTGCGCTGGATGGCTTTGACCTTCTTGTAGAAGTTGCTCATCACGAACAGCGTCTTCACCCCCGCGTCATTCAACTGGTGCTCGATCTCCCGCGGCCCGTACAGGGGGTTGACCGCCACCACCACCCCGCCGGCTTTCAGGACGGCGAAGAATGCTATCACGAACTGCGGCGTGTTCGGCATGAAGATCCCGACGCGGTCTCCCTTGCGCACCCCGAGCGCCGCCAGCGCGCCGGCCAGCCGGTCGGTGAGCCGGTCCATCTTGCGGTACGAGATGCGGGCGCCCTTGAAGATGGTGCAGGCCTTTTTCGGATACTTGCGCGCAGCCTGCTCCAGAAAATAATGCAGCGGCGCATGCGGGTATTCCAGCTGCTGCGGAACGCCCTCGTCATAGCATTTCAACCACGGCTTACCGTCCATGTTTCCCTCCCCATCACTTAAACACGAACCCGCCAGGTCTTCACCTGTTTCAATGCTGGCTGCTGTTCAGTTGTACGGTTCTGATCGTGAAAGCCACTGTGAAGACGCTCTAACCTGAAAGCACCCCTCCGTCTTCTGTGAATAATTGTACTATAATTGCCGGAATTTTACCAGCCGGTAAATCTGGATGGGTGCGCTACATGTTGTAAAGGGGGGATTTGTGCGTGGCAGCCTGGCACAGGCCGGCACGCACAAATCCCCCCTTTTATTACGTACTTTGAGTGTTCCCATTTGGATCCCTGGTGCGAGGCACTTTCTCACCCGTAACGCCGGACGGCAGGCAGAACACGCCAGACCGGAGCGCGGCGCCCTCTCCTCACGCGGGTTAACCCCCTCCCTCACCCCCGCCGGGCGCGCTTTCCCTTGCAGGGGGGATTGGCCGGCGGGAACAGATGTGCTATTCTGGTGCCAGGAGCCGGCGCTCCGGCTCTCATCCTGCCCCTGCCGGTGCATCGAGAACACGGGACACACCCGGCAGGGGCCAGGCTATCCCCGCCAGGAGGTGTGCTGTGACCATCCGGTTTCGCTGGACCCGCCCGCTTACTTTTCACAGCGGCGGCATTTACCTGCGGCGGCGGGCCGCGCGGGGCCACCTGCCCCTCGAAATCGCGGCCGTGCGTTTCGTCGCCTACGACAGCTGCCCCGCCTTTATCATCGTCGCCGGGCCCTCCGGCAGCCTGCAGCGCTGCCCCCGCGACGAGCTCTTTCTGCAGCCCGCCGCAGCCCCTGCAGTAGGGAATCTCCTGAACGAAAGGCAGGAAGATTCCTTATTGAACCCGGCGCGCTTCTCCCCTATACTGGGTTAAGGAGAGACGAGCCGGTCCGTCCGGCGCGCGTCCCGCCTGCGGCGGGCGCGCCGCAGAACGTCCAACGCCTCTCCGGGGCCTTCTCGCTCCGCGCCGCCGCACAACGCTGCCGGAACACCGACCGCGGGTGCAGCGAGCGGCCCTCTCAATTGGGAAGGGGGGAAAAGTACCTGGAGGTGTTACAATGGACCTGCTGCAGTGGGCGATCGTCGCCTTTGTGATCTCGCTCATCGCCGGCGCGCTCGGCTTTACCGGCGTGGCGCGCGGGGCGAGCACGGTGGCAAAATGGCTGTTCGGCGGTTTTCTGCTCATCGCCCTGATTCTGGTGATACTGGTGGTGCTCGGGGTCAGTATTATTTTCTAGCAGCCCGGGTTTTCCGGAGGCTGCCAGGGTTTTCATTCTATTCCGGTTCAGCGAAGACCCCGTCGCAGCGCGGCGGGGTCTTCACCGTTGTTTACCCGGGCCGCTTCCCCGGGGAGAGGTGACAATGGAAGATCTGATCAGTCGTGAACTGCTCTATTTCATCCTCGCAGGGATCGGGATCAGCCTGCTCCTGGCTCTGCTCCTGCTGGCCTATATCCTGATCCGCATCCGGCGCATCCACATTCCCGAGGGCGCGGACGCCCGCACCGCTCTGCGCGCCACCCCTCTCTCCGTGGTCCTGTTCCTGGACCTGCTGGATCTCAGCCTGGATTTCCTCTCGGCCCCATTCGCCTGGACCATCCTGGGCTACCTGGGTCTCAAGCAGCTGCGCGGCGTCTCGGTGGTGGAGAGCCTGATCCCCGGCACGCAGTTCATCCCCACCATGACCCTGGCGTGGATCTTCGCCCGCCTGACCCGCGAGCGCAGCCGCTCCATGTTCCCCTGATATACGTTTCCCCCCTGCCCGCCGGGCAGGGTGAACAAACACGGTTAACCGCGGCGCGCTCTTCTGGATATAATGGATGTTCGAGGCGGCGAAAGCGCCGGACAGAAAAACAAAATCACTGGATCAAGGGAGGAAAATCAAAATGACAATACGAAATGCGGAAGCAGTCTGGGAGGGTACGTTCAAAGAAGGTTCGGGCAGCATGCGCCTGGGCAGCGGCGCCTACGAGGGCAAATACAGCTACCTGTCCCGCTTTGAAGACGGGACCGGGACCAACCCCGAAGAGCTGATCGGCGCAGCCCACGCGGGCTGTTTTTCTATGGCTTTTAGCAGCAACCTGGTGAAAGCCGGTTTCACGCCCACCCGCATACAGACCCGCGCCGAGGTGCACTTCGGCCCGGTGGATGGGCGTCCCACCATCTCCCGCATTCACTTGACGACCGAAGCGCAGGTGCCGGGCATCCCGGAGGACCAGTTCCAGCAGATCGCGAACGGGGCCAAGGAAAACTGCCCGGTCTCCCGCGCCCTGAAAGGGGTGGAGATCACCCTGGACGCGAAGCTGAACGGCTGATCGCGCCGTCTACCCTAACCGCCCTCCCGGGGGCCCCCCCCCCCCCCCGGGGGCCCCCCGCCGCGGGGGGGGCCCCCCGGAAGGTTATTAACCGCCAGGGATCGCCGGGGCGGTCTCTGCGCCCCGCGGCCGGCGCTTAGAACCCGATCAGACCGCGCCCGATCCCGGTGATCACCCCCACCACCGCCATCCCGATCAGGTAGACGATGAAACCGATGGCGATGGTGAGCAGGGCCTTGAGGTTGTCCAGGTCCAGCCCCTGGCGGATGGCGATAAAACCGGCGATCAGGGCCCAGATGCCCCCGATCAGCCAGCCGATGCAGGGGATGATCCCCAGGATCATCGGCGCCTGGGCGAACCCGATCACCCGCAGCATCTCGTCCACCGTGGCCCGGCCCCCGAAAATGGAGGTCCCCACGAACCAGGAGACCAGCGACCACAGGAACCAGCCCAGAAAAGCCCACACCAGGCTGCCCAGGAAGCTGGGGAAGAAGCTGCCGTCCTCCGACAGGCCCGCCCCCAGGCCGCTGCCGATGGCGCTCAGGAGCGCCACGATGAGCACCACCAGCGCCGCCTGCCCGGTGGCCCCGCTGTCATGTTCGATCTCTTCGAACGTACTGCTGTTCAGCCTGAAAACTCCCATAATGCGGTCGATCATTTCACCCTCCTTAGCCGGGAATAGATAAATCCAGAATAAAAACCATTATAACGCTTGATTCTCCGGCGTAATTTTGTCTTCGGGTGGCTCTGTTTTCATACTCGAGAAAGCCACCCGCCCTCCCCTGCCCATTTTTCCAGGCCCCGGCCTGCCCATTTTTCTGATGCGCCGGGGGGCGGCTTTGGCTATACTGAGAGACAGGACAGAAGGGTGTTGGCCTGTTTTCCGGCGCCGGCATCCATTTATAGCGATAAAGGAGATTTCAGATGGCCTCAACAGCTCAATCTGCGCAAGACAACCTGTTCAGCGCCCTTTCGCGCTCGATGGCGGACGCGGTCGAAAGGGCCGCCGCGGCCACCGTGCTGGTGGACGCCCGGCGCCGCTTTCCCGCTAGCGGGATCGCCATTGCCCCCGACCAGGTCCTGACCGCCGACCACGTGGTCGAGCGGGAGGAGGATATTCACGTGGTGCTGCCGGACGGCAGCGAGCTCTCGGCCCGCCTGGCGGGGCGCGACCCCGGCAGCGACCTGGCCCTGCTGCGTATGGAGCGGGCCGCGGCCGCGGCCGCCCAGCCCGCCGCCCAGGAGGCGCGCATCGGCCAGCTCGTCCTGGCCCTCGGCCGCCCCAGCCGCGACGGTATCCAGGCCAGCCTGGGCGTGGTCAGCGCGGCTGGCGGTCCGGTGCGCACCGGGCGGGGCGGCCTGCTGGAGCGCTATTTCCGCACCGACGCCATCCCCTACCCGGGTTTTTCCGGTGGGCCGCTGGTGGACAGCGAGGGCCGGGTGGTCGGCCTGAACACCTCCGGCCTGGGGCGGGGCGCCTCCCTGGTGATCCCGTCCGGCCTGGCCTGGAGCGTGGCCGAGAACCTGGCCCGTCACGGGCACATCCGCCGCGGCTACCTGGGGGTGCGCTCCCAGCCGGTGGTGATTCCTCCGGCCCAGCAGCGCGCCCGCGGCCGCGAGCAGGTCACCGGCCTGCTCCTGGTCGGGGTGGAAGAGGGCAGCCCGGCCGAGGCCGGCGGCCTGCTCCTGGGCGATATCCTGGTCGGCCTCAGCGGCAGGCCGGTGGTGGACCCCGATGAGCTGGCTGCCGGGCTGACCGGCGAGGTGGTCGGGCGCCAGGCCCCGGTGGAGGTCCTGCGCGGCGGCCAGCCCCTCACGCTGCAGGTTACAATAGGAGAACGGAGTTAACGATGGACCTGACTACCTTACTGGCGGAGGCCTCGGCCTCCGTGGTCCGGCAGGTGCAGAGCAGCCTGGTGGTGGTGCATAACGGGCGCATGGGGGCCGGGGCCGGCGTGGCCTGGCGCCCCGGGGGCCTGGTGGTCACCAACTACCACGTCATCGCCCGCGGGCGGCCGCGCCTGGCGCTGCCGGACGGCAGCGAACTCCCGGCCCGCACCCTGGCCCAGGAGCCGGAGATTGACCTGGCCCTGCTGCAGGTGGACGCTCCCGGCCTGCCCGCCGCCCGCATCGCCGACAGCCGCAGCCTGCGCGTCGGCGACCTGCTCCTGGCCGTCGGCCACCCCTGGGGCCAGCGCGGCTTCGTCACCGCCGGCATCGTCTCCGCCCTCGGCAGCGTGGAGGTGGTCCGCAGGCGGCGCCGGGGAAACGGGCCCTACCCGGGCGGGGGCACGATCCCCGTCATCCGCACCGACGCGCCCCTGGCCCCGGGCAACTCCGGCGGGCCGCTGGTGAACGCCGCCGGCGCCGTGGCCGGCATCAACACCATGATCCTCGGCGGCGACCAGGGCCTGGCGATCCCCAGCCAGGTGGTGGAGGACTTTGTGGCCCGGGCCGTGGGGGAAGCCGTTTCCCCGGCTGAGGAAAGGTTGGAGCCCGTGGCATGATCCAGGCGGCTGTGGCAGGTTCTCTCCCCGCGGTGCGCGCCGGGCTGCGCGCCATGCTCCTCGCCAATGGGCAGGTAGAGGTGGTCTGCGAGGGGGCTTCTCTCGCAGACCTCCTGCCTTTGCCCGAGGGCGTGGAGGTGCTGGTGGCCGTGGTGGATGAAGGGGACCTGCCGGGACTGCGTGCGACCCTCTCCAGGGAGATCACCGCCGTCCCGCTCTTTCTCGTCGCTCAGGAGGTGGACCCTGCCCAGCTCCTGGCGGGGCTGAACCGGCAGGTGTGGGGCGTCCTGCCCCTGGAGGCCTCGGCGGACGAGCTGCTGGCCGCGGTGAATGCCCTGCACGAGGGCCTGATGGTCGGCGCTCCGGCCCTGGTCGAACCCCTGACCAGGGCCCTGGCGGGCCGCGCGCCGGATGAGGCGGACCTCCTGCCCGAGCCCCTGACCGCCCGGGAGACCGAAGTGCTCCAGCTCCTGGCCCAGGGGCTGGGCAATAAAGGCATCGCCCTGGCCCTGGGCATCAGCGAGCACACCGTCAAGTTCCACCTCTCCTCGGTCTTTGCCAAGCTGGGCGCGGCCAGCCGCACCGAAGCCGTGCGCGCCGGGGTGCGCCAGGGGTTGGTGACGCTTTAATAAAAAAAACCGGGGCGGCGCTGTGAAGGTGCGCTGCCCCGGTCTGTTATTCCTCTTCTTCCTCGAAGTGCCCGTGACCGTCGCTGTGGACGTGCCCGTGTGACAGCTCATCCCCCGAAGCCTGGCGCAGGTCCACCACCGTCACTTCAAAGTTCAGGTCCTTCCCTGCCAGGGGGTGGTTGAAGTTCAGGCGCACGCTGTCCGTCTCCACCGAGTGGATGCGGGCATCCATGACCTGGCCCTGCTCATCTCTGAGCTGGATCTCCACCCCCGGCTCCAGGGGGATCTGCGGGGGGAACTGGCTGCGGGGGACGTCCGCATAAGCCTCCGGGTCCACCTCGCCATAGCCCTCGCTCGCAGCCACGGTGACGTTCTTTTTATCTCCCACGCCCATCCCGTACAGCTCGCGCTCCAGACCGGGGATGATCTGCCCCTTGCCCTGAATGAACTGGATCGGCTCGCCCCCTTCGGAGCTGTCGATCACTTCCCCTTCCACTGATAATGTATAATCCAGGGTGACGACGACGTCGTCTTGGACCCGGTCGTTGTGCATCTCGTTCACAGTGTTTCTCCTTATATGGATTTCCATATTTCAGGGTTTGGATTTATCCTTTTCCCCCTGACAATACGTTGGTCTCTGGCTCTTCCGCTTGCGGCGGGATGGAGCGGTAGATCCGGTTTTCTCTGGTCCGGGCGGCCGGTCCCTGCCGGGTAGAGAAAACCACAGCGAGTTCTGCATTCTAACATATTCCGCCTCTGCCGGCTGGATTCTGGCAGGGGGAGGCAGGGCTTCCCCCAACCTAGCTCTCATTCCGGGCCTGGCTTTCGACTTTGTGAAAGCCAGGCGGGAGCAGGCCCCCTCCCCTGTGCCGTAAAGGAGTTTCTATGCCCTCGTCCACACTCCAGGAGAAAGTCGCCGCCGGCGCGCGCTGGGGCGCTTCGGCCCTGGCCCACGCGCGCCTCATCACAGCCGCCTCCTACGGGCGCGGTTCCGCCACGCAGGCCGAAGGAAAGGCGGCGTCCTACGTGGCGGCGCGCCTGGCCGCGCTGGGGGTGCGCGGGGTGGAAGTCCAGCCCTTCGAGGGGCTGCGCTCGATCTGGATCTTTCTGGCCCTCGCCTTCGGGTTTGCCCTCATGGGCCACGCCGCCTACTGGCTGCTGCGCATCCCCCTGGGCGGCGTTCCGGCCCTGCTTTTCTCCGCCGCCCTCTTCCTCTTCGCCGCTTTCCTGCTCTGGCGCAAATTCACTTTCCGCGACTATCCCCTGCGCCGCACGCTGCCCCACGCCCCCAGCCGCAACGTGACCGCCCTCCTGGCGCCCTCGGGCGAGGCGCGGCAGGAGGTGATCCTGATCGCCCACCTGGACACGCACCGCCAGGTGGTCTGGTACGCCTCCGACCTGCTTCTGCGGGCCTACGGGCTGCTCACCCCGCTGGCGCTTTACGGGCTGGTGCTGGCGCCCCTGTTTTACGGCGCCGCGGCCCTCACCGGCCTGAGCTGGATCGCCTGGCCCGGGGCGCTGCTGGCCCTGGCCCATTTTCTGGCCTGGTTTACCGGCATGACCGCCGACCTGGGGCCCTATTCCCCCGGCGCCAACGACAACGCTTCGGCTGCGGGCACCCTGCTGGCCCTGGCGGAGCGGCTGCAGGCGGAGCCGCTGCAGCATACCGGGGTGCGCCTGCTCTTCACCGGCTGCGAGGAGACCGGCTGCGACGGCATGCTGGCTTTCCTGGACGCGCAGCCCCCCGGCCCGGATGGGGCGCTGTTCCTCGATTTCGAGCTGGTGGGGATCGGCGAGCGCCTGGTCTACCTGCAGAGCGAGGGCGTGGCCCGCAGGCGCCGCATCTCGAAAGAGGTGGAAGAGCTGGTCCTGGAGGCCGGGCGGGACTTCGGCCTCGAACCGCTCCAGGCGGAGGGCGCCGGGATGTTCACCGAGATGGGGGCGGTCTGGGAGCGGGGCGGGCGCGGCGCCTGCCTGCTGGCCCTGCGGCGAGATTCGCCCTTCCTCCCCGAGTGGCACCGCTCCAGCGACACGCCCGACCAGCTCCAGCCGGAGACCCTGGCCCGCGTGCACGCCCTGGCCTGGGAGATCCTGCGCCGGGTGGATGAGGGCTGACTCTCGTATTAAATGTGGAAATGGGCAGCCGCGCCGCCCATTTTCGCATTGAGTAGAAAATTATCGAGCCGATCCTTTAACTGATTAAGCCGGCGAAGAGATCGCGCTCGCGCAGGCCCGGCTCGGGGGGCGGGTAGGCGCGCATGAAAGTCTCGCGCTGGCCCGCCAGGCGCATCGCCAGCCCCATCAGGCCGGTGCTCATCCCGCGCCCGCCCTGGCTGGCATGGCAGGCCGAGGCGGCCTGCTTGACGGCCCGCACCGCGCTGAAGTCAATCAGCGCGTGGACGGGAAAGTCCACGAAGGCCAGTTCGGCCAGGTTGATATCCCCGTTGCGCCCCCAGCGCGTGGGGTCTTTGCGGAAGATGGGCATCAGCCGCACCGCCAGGCGCAGGAACTGGCGCGAGAAGGTGTGGTAATACAGCTTTTGGGGCTGGTAAGGGGCCTGCTCCCCGGGGTAGCGCTGCGCATCCCCCGCGGCGTAGAAGGCTTCCACCGTGGCCTGGTGCACCTTGATATGGTCCGGGTGCCGGTAGCCCCCGATGGGGTCAAAGGTCAGCACCACCTGGGGCCGGAGCTGGCGCAGGTAGCAGGTGATCTGCTCCGCCACCCGGTCGAGCGGCGCGACGGCCAGGGCCTGCGGGTGCTCGTTCTCCGGCGTGCCGGCCATGCCCGAATCCCGGTAATCCAGGAAATAGACCCCCTTCAGCCCCAGTTTTTCGGCCGCGCAGCGCAGCTCGGCCTCGCGCAGCTCGGCGATGGAGCCGTAGCCTTTCATATCCTCCGGGTCCACCATGCCCGCCTCGCCGCGCGTGGCGCAGATCAGGTGCACCTCGGCCCCGCGCTGGGCGTACAGCGCCAGCGTGCCCCCCATACCGAATGATTCGTCGTCTGGATGCGCCAGAACGGCGAGCAAAATCCGTTTTTTATTCTCCATAGGCCTCATTGTAATCGAGAATTGGTCTTCCCCCATCCCCCTGCCAACCCGGTCACCCTGGGGCTGCCGCCGCCTCACCCCGCGGCCGCCCCAGGGGTTCTGGTTGCGCGCCGGCGCGCTCAATACACGGGCAGGTTCGGGTCCACCTCGCGCGCCCAGGCGTTGATGCCCCCCTTCAGGTTCTTCACCTTGCGGAACCCGGCGCTGACCATCAGCTCCAGGGCCCGGGCGGAGCGCGCGCCGCTCTTGCAGAACAGCACGATCTCGTCGGCGCTGTCCAGCTCCGAGAGGCGCGCCGCCAGCTGCCCCAGGGGGTAGAGGTCGGCGCCGTCCAGGCGCACGATCTCCAGCTCGTGCGGCTCGCGCACGTCAATCAGGCGGATATGGTTGCCCGCCTTCAGGCGCTCCGCGAGCTGCGGGGCGGTGATATCCCAGCCCTCGCCCGCCGAACCTTCCTCGTGATCGTGCCCGGGCACGCCGCAGAAGGCCTCGTAGTCAATCAGCTCGGTCACCTCGGGCTCGGGCCCGCACACCTTGCACTTCGGGTTCTTGCGCAGGCGCACGTACTCGTAGGTCATGTCCAGGGCGTTGTAAAGCAGCAGCCTGCCGATCAGCGGCTCCCCGACGCCCAGGATCAGCTTCAGCGCCTCGGTCGCCTGGATGGTGCCGATAGTGCCCGGCAGCACGCCCAGCACCCCGCCCTCCGCGCAGGAGGGCACCAGCCCGGGCGGCGGGGGCTCGGGGAACAGGCAGCGGTAGCAGGGGCCGCGGCGGGCGTCGAACACGCTGGCCTGGCCCTCGAAACGGAAGATCGAGCCGTACACGTTCGGCTTGCCGGTCAGCACGCACAGGTCGTTGGTCAGGTAGCGGGTGGGGAAGTTGTCGGTCCCATCCAGGATCAGGTCGTAGCTCTCGGCGATGCGCACGGCGTTGGCCGAGGTGAAGGGTTCGTTGTACACCTCCACCTCGATGCCCGGGTTCAGGTCCAGCATCCGCTGGCGGGCCGATTCGACCTTCAGGGTCCCCAGGGCCTGCGTGCCGTGGATCACCTGGCGCTGCAGGTTGGAGGCGTCCACCACGTCGTAGTCCACCAGCCCGATGCGGCCCACCCCGGCCGCGGCCAGGTACAGGGCTGCAGGCGAGCCGAGCCCGCCGGTGCCGATGAGCAGGATGGAAGCCGCCTTGAGCTTGCGCTGGCCCTCCAGCCCCACCTCCGGGATGAGCAGGTGGCGCGAATAGCGCAGGATTTCTTCGCGACTTAAGTTCGGAAGCATAACAGTTCCCTTCTATGCGCTGCAGCCGGAAAAGGGCCTTTCCGGCCCCGCGCGTCCGGCGCAGCGCTCAACCCCCGGCGATGCTGGGGATGATGATCAGGCGGTCCTCCTCGTCCAGGCGCGTCTCCGCGCCCTGCAGGTCCCTGACGTTGTCCTCGTTCAGGAACAGGTTGACGAAGGGGCGCAGCTCGCCGCTCCCGTTGAACAGGTGCGGCTTCAGGGTGGGATACAGGGCGGCGAGGCTGTCCAGCGCCTCGGCCACCGTGCCTCCCTGCACGGGCACTTCGCTCTGCCCCCCGGTGTAGGCGCGCAGCGGGGTGGGG
The DNA here is from genome assembly GCA_023395675.1 of Chloroflexota bacterium. Lineage (GTDB taxonomy): Bacteria > Chloroflexota > Anaerolineae > Anaerolineales > UBA4823 > JAEWYL01. The sequence goes on from JAEWYL010000210.1 coordinate 13,918, forward strand.
ATTCTCAGCTTTGGCATCTTCTCCCTGCTCCTCGCTCAGCAGCCGGCCCTCTCGACCACTTCTTCGCACTGCGAGGCGCGGTAGATCTCCACCGGCCCGGCCTGGCTGAAAGGCTGCATGAAATTCTCGATCTGCTCCTGGCCCTCGGCCTCCAGAATCAGGACAAAGGTGTGGCGGTTATCCAGCACGGCGTCCCCCTGGATTTCGACGCCGAACTGGCGCGCATTCTGCGGGCTGATATGCGAGAGCAGCATGGCGCCCATGTTCGGGTCCCGCGCCGGGCAGGTGTCGGCGCTGTGCTCGTGCCTGACAAAAAAGAGAGACATGGTTTCCTCCACTGTATTTTAATTGATAAGCAGTGATGCAGTTCAGAAAAGAATTTCCAACTGCGTAAGTCCGGTATGCGGCGTCGAAACCGCCGTACAGTCCACCCGACCAGGGCGGCTGCAGCCTCCCCTCGGGTGGGAGAAAAAGGCAGGCGCGCCGGCCCGACCTCACGATCGTCCGGGCGTTTATTCCTCGGGCAGGGCGACCCGCAGCGCTTCCTCGACAAAAGCGGAGCGGTCCTCGAGCAGCGTCCAGGAGCGGCTCTCGAGCGCCTGCCCGCCGTGGACGCTGGTGATCAGGTACGAAAACCAGGGCCAGGCCCACTCCCGGTCGAACTCCGAGGGCCGGTTGGGGTGGTCGGGGTGCGAGTGGAAGATGCCCAGCACCTCCAGGCCGCGGGCGGCGGCCTCGTCCTCGCCGTGCATATAGTCCTCGGGACTGAGCAGGTAGCGGTTGCGCCGGGCGGCGCCTTCGCGCTCGTTCCTCAGCCCCAGGATCTCCAGCGTGATCTTCCTCTCCCCCTCCACCCGGCCCAGCAGCAGGCCCGCCCCCTCCTCGGGATACGCGCGCTCGCCGTGGGTATGGATCTCCTGCAGCAGGCGCGGTGGGATCACCAGCTCTGCCATCTCAGGCTCCCCACAGGTTCCGGTCGCTCAGGTACTTGTAGCCGGCGTCGGGGAAGACCGTGACCACCACCCCCTGCTCCAGCTCCCCGGCGACCTGCAGCGCAGCCGCGGCCGCCGCCCCGGAGGAGACGCCCACGAACAGGCCCTCTTCGCGCGCCAGGCGCCGCACCATGGCGTGGGCCGCCTCCGTGCTCACCTGCACCTGGCGGTCGGGCAGCAGCGGGTCGTAGATTTCCGGGCGGATGGACGAGGCCAGGTGTTTGAGCCCTTCCAGCCCGTGGAACGGGCCGTCGGGCTGGGCGGCGATGATCTCCACGCCCGGGCAGTGCTGGCGCAGGTAGCGCCCTACCCCGGTCAGGGTGCCGGTGGTGCCCATCCCCGCCAGGAAGTGGGTCACCTGCCCGCGCGTCCCGGCCGCGATCTCCGGGCCGGTGGTGCGATAGTGCGCCTGCCAGTTGGCGGGGTTGTCGTACTGGTTGGCGTAGTAATAGCGTTCGGGCTGCTCCCGCGCCAGCCGGCGGGCGGTCTCGATGGCGCCGTCAATCCCCTCCAGCGGGTCGGTCAGGACCAGCTCGGCCCCCAGGGCGCGCAGGATAGCCAGGCGCTCGGGGCTGGCGTTCGCCGGGATGGCCAGGGTGACCGGCACCCCCAGCGCGGCCCCGAAGGTGGCGTAGGAGATGCCCATATTCCCGGAGGTGGAGTCCAGCAGCCGGCGGGCGCCCGGCCCCGTATGCTCTTCCTGCAGCTCCCCGCGGGCGATGGCGGCGCGCAGGATGCTGAGCGCTGGGCGGTCCTTCACCGAGCCGCCGGGGTTGAACCACTCGGCTTTTGCCAGCACCCGCACCCCGGGCGGAAGGTGGGCCCCCAGGCGGTTGAGGGGCAGCAGCGGGGTGCGGCCCACCGCCGCCTCCAGCCCCTCCGCCCTTGCCTCGGCCTGGATGGGGTCCAGAATGATGTCTGCACTCATGTCGCTTCCCTTAGAACCTGTCCTGAAATTTATTCTCATGCTGCTGTGAGGGGGGCCGCGCCACCCCTCACAGCAGCAGTCCATTTTTCGGATAGATCCTTAATCAATCACTGTTTTGAAAGCTGACCCTACGTACCTTCAGGGTCTTTGCTTCCAATTAAAAAGCCAGCAGACAAAACAAACAGGCGGCGGACACATTGCGCCGCGAAATGCCTCAGTTCAAGCCTTTCGCTCGCGGGGTCTCAACCGCCTGTCGTCAGTCTGCTGGCCGAAATTGTGATGACGAGGCGGCTACAAACCCCGCCCCAGACACGTGCACGCGTGCACCATAACTCGCTCCCGGAAATCCATCCCATCCGTCCTACCGCCGTCCATACTCGCGTAGGGTCTCAAATGGCGATATTTATGACTAAATTCGTAATAATTATACTTCCGCCTTGCAGGTTGTCAAGAGGGCGCCGGACGAGTGCGCCAAAAGCGTGAAGGGGATGATTTGTGCGGGGCGGCGCCCCGCCCCCCTCAGCGCGCCTCCCGGATGGTCGCGAGGGACACCCAGGCAAAACCAACCGCGGCGAGCAGGGCAAAGGCCGCGCCCCCCCATTCCCCGCGCGCCGCCAGCAGGGCCGCGGCCCCGCCGCCGTACAGCCCCAGGAGCAGCTCCAGCCAGGCGGAGGCGTTCAGCTTCCGGCGCCCGGCAGACCCCTGCCCGGGGCGCTCCCCGCCCCCGGCGCGGGCCTGCCGGGCGTCCCGGTCCAGCGCCCCGGTTTTGGGGGTGCGCTCGAAAG
>JAEWYL010000294.1 GCA_023395675.1 Chloroflexota bacterium
GCGGTCTTGAACTCGCCCCGCACGGTGATGGTGTTGTTCAGCACCTCGATATTCAGGTCGCCGGCCTCCAGGCCGGGCACGAAGGCGGTCAGGACGTAATCCTCGTCCCGGGCGGCGATATCCATCGCCAGCAGCAGCTCGCGCTCGGTCGGGGTCTCGGGCATGCTCTCCTCGATCAGGCGGTTCATGGCCTCGCGCAGGCCTGCCATGCGGCGGTAAGGGGTCAGATAAATAGTCATGGGGTTTACTTCCTCCAGTCTCTCTCGGTCGAATTTTGTGGACCTCTCGCGCAGCGGATGGATCTGTCCTCCGGAGCTTGCGAGAAGACCATCTCGGGTCCGTTCTGAAAATGATCAGTTTATTCTCGGCGGTAGGGTTGGGCGGCTGAGCCTTTGGCTGCCCAACCCTACCGCCGCATCACTTTCAGATGATAGTGGAGGAGTATAAGAGGCGCGCAAACCGGATATAAGAGCCGTGAAAAAGAAGCGTTAACGGAATGTATGCGCCGGAAGGGCGCCCTCCCGCGGCGCGTTTCAGGCCGGCCGGGCGGTGAAGATCCAGTGGGGCGCGCTGGCGCTGTGAGGGCCGCGGTCGAAATCGCCGAACTGCTCCACCACCTCCAGCCCGGCCTCCAGCAGCTCCTGCCGGTAAACGGTCAGGGGGGTGAGCTGGTGCCGGGCCTGGGCGGTCAGGCGCTCCACGCGCCCGTCGGGCAGCAGGTGGTCGTAATGCCAGGAGACGGTGAACTCGCTGCCGGAACGCTCCCACCCGCTGCTCACCTGCACCGGCTCCCCGTCCAGCGGGTGGGCGAAGCTCTCCTCGTATTCGGGCTGCGAGCGGCGGGCCAGGCGGCGCAGCAGGGTGGGGTTGGGCAGGCTGGCGGCGAAGAGCCCGTCCGGGCGCAGGTGGCGGCGGGCGCAGGCGAAAGCCGCCCGGCGGGTCTCGGGGGGGAGGGTGCTGAGGGTGTTGCAGGGCAGCAGGATCAGGCCGAAGCGCAGGTCCAGATGATAGGCGGCCAGGTCGGCCTGGAAGACGCGCGCCTGCGCCGCTCCCGGTTGCGCGTCCGGCTGTGCTCGCAGGAAGCGCAGCATCTCCGCGCTGGAATCCAGCCCCCAGGCCTGAAACCCCGCCTGCGCCAGGCGCAGCAGCACGCGACCGGTGCCGCAGCCCAGCTCCAGCAGGGGCCCCTCCTGGCGGGAGGCGAGGCCCTCCCAGAAGGGCAGGTCTTCCGGGTGCTGTGCGTGGTGGGCGTGATAGAGGGCGGGGAACATATTCTCCTTGGCGAGGCGCAGTCCCGAAAAATCAGGCATTGTAGGGTTGTGTGCGGGGCGCAGCCCCTCACACAACCCTACCTTCTTCTCTCGGGTGGGAAAAAAGACAAGACGCGCTGACCCTGGCCGGGGCAATCTCAGGCTTGACGTTTGTCTATCATTCGCATTATACTCATGCCTCGCCGGGCAGGAGAGGCAATCTGCCGGTCAGATCGGGGCGTGGCGCAGTCCGGTAGCGCACCGCGTTTGGGACGCGGGGGTCGGCGGTTCGAGTCCGCCCGCCCCGACAGTAAATCGATACGACAACGAAAAGTCCGGCGCTGCACGCCGGACTTTTCGTTGATGCTTAGTGCTGATTGGGAGAAAGCCCTGGTTCCCCGCTCGATCCCAGGTTGCGCCGGGGATGGACCTGCCTTATAATAGAAGGCGGCTCCAGGAGGAGCGCGCGGCCGCTATTCCCGCAGTCCAGCCGGAACAGCCGGCAGCCCAAAATCTCAAAACGATGGGGTAATGTATGGCTAAGCAGCGATACGACGGCATCGTCGAAGCGGTTCATTACCGCCCGGATGGGCAGGTGGACTGGGTGCGGGTGTTCGAGCGCCGCGGGCCCACCTTCTCCGACTTTATCCTGCTCCAGCGCCAGGAACTGGTGGAGCGGCTGAAGGCGGGGAAAAAATTTATGGTGGGGCGCAGGATCCCGCAGATGGCCTCCACCTTCGAGGTCTCCGAGCCGGTGAAGCTGGCCAGTAAGGACGGCAAGGACATCCTGGTGGTGGGCGATGGGCAGGCTGACCGGGAGCACCTGAAGGGCGTCCCCCAGCTCTAGCATTTCTCCCAATAACGCGTTACATTCCTGTTAAGCGGCGGCGCGGCGGGGGTAGTTTCTTTGCCAGCGCATGGCTTACGGCGTATAATTTAGCCGTGCCAACTCCGTTTTACCACCTCTCCGTAGCCCAGGAGCTGCTCGCCGGCCCCGGGCTGCCCCCGGCTGTGTCGGACCTGCTCCGGCAGCACAGCAGCGCCTTCCTCCTGGGCCACACCGCCCCGGACGTGCAGGTGGTCTCCGGGCAGCCGCGGGAGGCCACGCATTTCTTCGAACTGCCGCTCCGGCCGGAGGACCCTCCCGCCCACGCGCGCCTGCTGCAGGTTTACCCCGCCCTCGCCCGGGGCCGGGCGCTGCCCGCCCCCCAGGCGGTCTTCCTGGCCGGCTATCTCTGCCACCTGCTCGCCGATTGGGAGTGGGTGCAGCAGATCTTCATCCCCTGCTTCCTGCCCGGCCCAAACGGGCTGAGAGTCCGCCAGGCCCACTTCCTGCACAACGCGCTGCGCTGCTACCTGGACGAGCAGATCCTGCCCGGCCTCAACGGCGCCGTGCGGTCGCGCCTGGGCCTGGCCGACCCCGCCGGCTGGCTGCCGGTGGTGGAGGACGGCCCCCTGCGCCGCTGGCGCGACCTGCTCGCCGCCCAGCTCCAGCCGGGCGCACCCGTGCGCACGGTGGAGGTCTTCGCCGCCCGCCTGGGCCTCCCGCCGCAGGCGTTCGAGGCCCTGCTGGGCTCCGAAGAGCGCCTGGAGGCCGAGCTGTTCTCCCGCCTGCCGCGCCGGGCGCTGGAGCGCTACCGCGCCCGGCTGGTGCAGGACAGCCTGGACCTGGTCGTGCGCTACCTTACCAGCTAGAGCGGGCGGCGGCGCGCCGCTGCCTGCCACGGACTGCCCCATTGTCTGATCCATTCCTCTCCATCATCATCCCCGCCCATAACGAAGAGCGCCGCCTGCCCTCCACCCTGGGACAGCTCTCCGATTTTCTGCAGGCCCAGCCCTATTCCAGCGAGGTGCTGGTCGTGGAAAACGGCAGCCAGGACCGCACTCTGGAGATCGCCCGGGATTTTGTGCGCGACCGCCCCGGCTGGCGCGCCCTCCAGGTGGCGGAGCGCGGCAAAGGCCGCGCCGTGCAGCGCGGCATGCTGGAGGCCCGCGGCGAGTACCGCTTTATGTGCGACGCCGATTTCTCCATGCCCGTGGAGCAGATCAACCGCTTTCTCCCGCCCGCCCTGAGCGGCGTGGACATCGCCATCGCCTCGCGCGAGGCGCCGGGCGCGGTGCGTTACAACGAACCCCCCTACCGCCACGTGGTGGGGCGCATTTTCAACGGCCTGATCCGCCTGATCGCCCTCCCCGGGCTGCAGGACACCCAGTGCGGCTTCAAATGCTTCCGCGGCCCCGCCGCCGCCGACCTCTTCCGCCGCCAGACCCTGCCCGGCTGGGCCTTCGACGTGGAGGTGCTCTTCGCCGCCCGCCTGCTGGGCTACAGCATCGTCGAGATCGGGATCCCCTGGTATTTCAACGCGGACAGCAAGGTCAGCGTGCTGCGAGATTCCACCCGCATGGCCCTGGACCTGTTCCGTATTCGTCTGAACGCCCTGCGCGGGGTGTACACGGGACGCTATGCCGCCAAAGTTTGACCTCACCAGCCTGCCCCCGGCGCCCGACCTGAGCTTCGAGCGCGCCCTGTGGGCCTCCGGCTGCCTCCGCGTAGCGGGGGTGGACGAGGCGGGCCGCGGCGCGCTGGCGGGGCCGGTGGCGGCGGCGGCGGTGGTGCTGCCCCCCGACCCGCAGGTGGCCGCCCGCCTGGAGGGCGTGCGCGATTCGAAGCAGATGACCCCGGCGCAGCGCGAGACCTGCGCCGGGCGCATCCGGGAGGCCGCCCTGTCCTGGGGCGTGGGGCTGGCCTCGGCGCAGGAGATCGACGCGCTGGGCATCCTGCCCGCCACCCTCCTGGCCGCCCAGCGCACCCTGCAGGCCCTCGCCGGCCCGCCCCAGCACCTGCTGCTGGACTTTATCCGCCTGCCCGCCGTGCCCCTGCCCCAGACGCCGCTGGTTAAGGGCGACGCCCGTTCCCTGAGCATCGCTGCCGCCTCCGTCCTGGCCAAGACGGCCCGCGACCGCCTGCTCTGCGAGCTGGACGCCCTCTACCCCGCCTACGGCTTCGCGGCCCACAAAGGCTACGGCACCCGCCGCCACTGCGCCGCCCTCGAGCGTTTCGGCCCCTGCGAGGTCCACCGCCGCAGCTTCCGCCTGGTGAACTTTGACAATCAGGACCGGTGAAAAGAGAAATTGGTGCGTTTTACGGCACGTAGTGCCGCAAAACGCACCAATTTCTTGAATCCCTTCTTCCCGGCGGGAAGCGCCTTCCTTCGGAAGGGGGCAGGGGGGATGGGCGAATTCAGATCGCCCCGGTCGGCTCCGGCTCCCGTCTCCGGTTCAGTATGGCGATGCCGAGCAGCACCAGGCAGGCGCCGTTAATGGAAATGAAAAGCGTGGGGGAGGTCCACTGCAGCGGGAGCACCGCCGGCACGCCGAACCACTCGTACCCGAAACTGAGCACGATGGTCGCCCCCAGCAGGGCGGGCAGCAGGTTCCAGCGGGGCAGCAGCCTGAAGCGCGCTGCATCCACCCCGAACAGAATGTACCCGATCCAGATGCTCCAGAAGGGGAGCACGGCCGCGTAGCCCACCCAGGGGACCGCCCCGGCCTCCGGTTCGGGCGCTGCCACCCCCAACAGCAGCCTTGCCAGCAGGCTGGCGAGCACCCCCGCGCCGCCGATCACGCTCAAAGACAGGCCGAGCCTGCCCAGGGCGCTGGCGGTGGGGCGAAAACGCAGCCGGAACCCCATCAGGGCGAAGAGCAGCGGGATAAAGGACAAAAGAAAGGCGAAGG
>JAEWYL010000061.1 GCA_023395675.1 Chloroflexota bacterium
ACGGTCTCCCGGGTGATCAACAACGGGCCCCACGTGCGCCCCGAAACGCGCGCCAGGGTGATGGACGCCATCGAACGCCTGGGTTACGTCATCAACCGCCAGGCGCAGAACCTGGCGCGCGGGCAGACCAACGCCATCGGCGTGCTCGCCCCCGACCTCGGCACGGGGTACATCGGCGAGATTGTGCGCGGCATTGACTCCGAGCTGGAGCGCGAAGGCTTCGACCTGATGCTCTTCACCACCCACCGCCGCGCGGCCACCGAGGCCAATTACGTCGCCGCCCTGGCGCAGGGGGTGGTGGAGGGGCTGCTGCTGATCCTGCCCCGCAACCCGGCCGACTACCTGGGCGTGCTGCGCAGCCAGCAGTTCCCGCACGTGCTGATTGATCACCAGGGGGTGGACAGCGAAGGCCCGGCGGTGGGGGCCGCCAACTGGGAGGGCGCTTACGCCGCCACCGAGTACCTGATCCAGCTCGGGCACCGGCGCATCGGTTTTATCACCGGCTCCATGGACCTGGGCTGCGCCCAGGACCGGCTGGCGGGCTACCGGGCCGCCCTGCACGCCCACCACCTGCCCGAGCTCCCCGAGTTAATTTACAAAGGCGATTTCTTCCAGACCTCCGGCGTGACCGGCGCCAACGCCCTGCTCGCGCTGCCCGAACCGCCGAGCGCCATTTTCGCCTCCAACGACGTGATGGCGATGGGCGCCATGGACGCCATCCGCCACCGGGGGCTGCGCGTCCCGGAGGATGTTTCCATCGTCGGTTTCGACAACATCCCGCAGTCGGCCATGGTGTACCCGCCCATCACCACCGTGCACCAGCCCCTGGAGCAGATGGGGCGCGAGGCCACCCGTTTGCTGCTGCAGATGCTCGGCGAGGCGGAGTTCCCGCACACGCGCATTGACCTGCCCACCAAGCTCATCCCGCGCGCTTCCTGCGCCCCGGCGCAGGGCGGATAAGCCGGGGGGCGCCTCGCGATCCGATCAGGACGGTTTTGATGGGTCCCGCGGCTGGGCCGCGCAGCCCATCCATGTGATTTTTATATTGCTGGGCCTAAAATCTATCTCATCAGGAGGATCAGGATGTCCGATCAATTTACCCCGAAAGCGGAACACAAATTCACCTTTGGTTTATGGACCGTGGGCAACCCGGGCCGGGACCCGTTTGGCGCTGCCGTGCGGGAGTCGAAATCCCCGGCCGAGCTGGTGTACCTGCTCGGCGAGACCGGCGCCTACGGCGTCAATTTCCACGATAACGACCTGATCCCCATTGACGCCACCCCGGCTGAGCGGGACCGCATCCTGGCGGACTTCAAGAAGGCCCTGAAAGAGACCGGGCTGGCCGTCCCCATGGCCACCACCAATTTGTTCTACGACCCGGCCTTCAAAGACGGCGCGTTCACCTCCAACGACCCGAAGGTGCGCGCCTATGCCCTGCAGAAGACCATGCAGGCGATGGACCTGGGCGCCGAGCTGGGCGCGCAGGTGTACGTCTTCTGGGGAGGGCGCGAGGGCACGGAGACCGACGCCAGCAAGAACCCGGTGGACGCCATCAAGCGCACGCGTGAGGCGCTGAACTTCCTCTGCGAGTACGCCCTCGACCGGCAGTACGGGATGAAGTTCGCCCTGGAGGCCAAGCCCAACGAGCCCCGGGGCGACATCTACAACCCGACCACGGGCCATATGCTGGCTTTCATCGAGACCCTGGATCACCCGGAGATGGTGGGCGTCAACCCGGAGGTGGCGCACGAGCACATGGCGGGGCTCAACTTCCTGCACAGCGTGGCGCAGGCCTGGGAGGCGGGCAAGCTCTTCCACATTGACCTGAACGACCAGTACGCCGGGCGCTACGACCAGGACCTGCGCTTCGGCTCGCGCGATATTAAAGCCGCCTTCTTCCTGGTGAAGTTCCTGGAGGAGGCCGGCTACCAGGGCAGCCGCCACTTCGACGCCCACGCCTACCGCACCGAGGACGAGGAGGGGGTGAAAGACTTCGCCCGGGGCTGCATGCGCACCTACCTGATCCTGAAAGAGAAGGCCGCGCAATGGAACGCGGACCCGGAGATTCAGGCCCTGCTGGCGGAGATCAACGCCGACGACGGCAGCCTGGCCCAGTTTGGCGGGGGATACTCGGCGGAGAAAGCCGCGGGCCTGAAAGCCTACGCTTTTGATCGCCAGGCGCTGGGACGTCGCGGCCTGAGGTACGAGCGCCTGGACCAGCTCACCGTGGACCTGCTGCTGGGCGCGCGGTGATTCAGCCAGGCTGCCGTCCGGCTTGTGGGGCGTCACTCTGAGTTCTCGCTCCGTTTGACAAAGCAGGTCGATTCTCCTACAATAACATCAGAGCGGGAGAAGGAATTCAGAGAAGCACCCTTATCCCAGCCTCAGGTTAAAATAGAAAAGAATCCCTGGGTGAAGGAGCAGACTCGTGGAAGCTGCAGAGAACGCCGGTGAGGGGAAGCGCACCATCATCACCGTGGCCAGGCAGATGGGCAGCGCCGGGCGGGAGGTCGGGCGGCTGGTCTCCGAACGCCTCGGCTACCGGCTGGTCTGGCGGGAGGTGATCAACCAGGCGGCGCGGCGCGGCGGAGCGCCCGAGGCCGCCCTGGCGGTGATTGACGAGCTGGGGCTGCTGGGCATCCAGCCCTCCGACGCGGAGTACGACGCCTACCGGGAGGCGGTGCAGCAGGTGATCCTGGAGCTGGCGCAGGAGGGCCGGATCGTCATCGTGGGCCGGGCCGGGCAGGCGATCCTGGCGGGCAGGCCGGACGTGCTGCACGTGCGCCTGATCGCCCCGGCGGACCTGCGCGCCCAACGGGTGGCGGGCTGGCAGAAGATCCCCCTGGCAAGCGCCCGGGCCCAGATCAGGGCCAGCGATAAATACCGGCGCAAGTACCTGCGCCGCTTCTACAACCAGGACTGGGACGATCCCAACCTCTACGACCTGACCCTCAACACGGGCCGTCTCTCGCCCGGGCAGGCCGCCGACCTGATCTGCGCGGCGGCCCTGGGCGAGGTGCAGGTGACCGGGTAAGGCGCACCCCTGACCAAACACCGCTCACATTGGAGAAAGCATTGACCAGCGAGGAAAATAAATACAGCCGCTTCGTCCACCCGGCAGAAAGAGATTTCGCCCGTATTCTGGATTTTTACGGACTCGAATGGGAATACGAGCCGCGCACCTTCCCCCTCGAATGGGACGCGCAGGGGAACGTGGTCGAGGCTTTCACCCCCGATTTCTACCTGCCCGAACAGGACCTGTATATCGAACTGACCACCCTGCGGCCCCAACTCTCCAACCAGAAGAACCGCAAGCTGCGCAGGATCAAGGAGCTCTATCCGGAGATCAATATTCGCCTGTTCAAGCGCCGGGAGATCCGGGACCTGATGGTCAAGTACGGGTTGGATACCAGCGGCATCCAGGGTACGGAGGCGCAGAAGTAAGATGACATCGGAACTGACCGAAACGTACGGGGAGATCGCCGGAGAGATCCGGGAGGTGCTCATCACCGAGACCGAGCTGCGGGAGCGCGTGGTGGCGCTGGGGAAGGAGATCAGCCGGGATTACGCCGGGCTGAACCCGCTGTTCGTGGGCGTGCTCAAGGGGGTGCTCTTTTTTATGGCGGACCTGCTGCGGCAGGTGACCGTCCCGGCGGAGATGGACTTCATCGCCGTCTCCAACTTCTCGCCCGAGACTCGGGACCGGGGCGTGGTCAAGCTGGTGAAGGACCTGGACATCTCCATCACCGGGCGGCACGTGCTCTTTGTGGAGGACGTGATCGACACCGGGCTGACCCTGAACTATATCCTGCGCAACCTGCGCGCCCGCCAGCCTGCCAGCCTGGAGGTCTGCGTGCTGTTCAACAAGCTGGAGCACCGCCTGGTGGAGATCCCGCTCAAATATAAGGGCTTCGACCTGCCGGACCGTTTTGTGGTGGGTTACGGGCTGGACCACCGGGAGCGCTACCGCAACCTGCCCTTTGTCGGGGTGCTGAAGGCGGAGGCGCTGACCGGCGGGAAAGGGGTGTGAGCGCTTTGTGCGGGCGCAGCCCGCACAAAGCATTTACTGGCTTGCAGCGGCACCGGTGGGGTTAAATAAAAATAGTAGGGGTCCCGAGTAACCTTTCAGCAGCTTTACCTGATCAATCCTTTGACGAAAACCTACTCAGTACACCGCTTTCGCAGTGTCCGGATGTTGGTCTTTTTCTCAGGATTACTCCCCAAGGCTCCACTCATCCATCTAGAAAGAGCTTCACCGCCGTGAGGTGCTATTACCTGACTTCGTTTCGGTTCTCAGGGATAACTCTCCGGGTTGGAGACCACCCCTCCGATACCTAACTCCGTTTCAGTCTTCGCCTGGTAAAGGTACTGTCCAATTTCTTGGAACTCCCTACTAAAAACAGTATAGACAAGTTTTCAACGCTTGTCAATCACTTTTTTCCGTTTTCAGGTAATTCTAATCTTGGGGCCTGCCCTGTGGAGGGGAGGAAGGCGGGAACAAAAATCCGGCGCAAAGCGCCGGATTTTTGTTCTCGCTTTTTCACCCGGTGAAGGCTAGGCGGCGGGGACGAAGTCTGCGGGGAGCAGGCCGGCCTCGGTCACGATGCGGGGCACGATCTCCTCCCAGCCGACCGCCATCAGGTGGATGCCGTTCACGCCCTGCAGCCTGCGTACGGCTTCGATCACCTCCAGGGCGATCTGCACCCCTTCCTCGGCCGCGCCGTCGCCGGCGGCTTCCATACGGCGCATCAGCGGCTCGGGGATGTACACGCCCGGCACTTCTTTGTTCATGTACTGGGCCACTTTCAGGCTCTTAAGGGGCGTGATCCCGACCAGGATGTAGACTTTGTCCAGAATATCCCGCTTCGCCAGCTCGTTCAGCCAGACCTCGAAGCGCTCCGGGTCGTAGACCAGGTTGGTCTGGAAGAACTGCGCCCCGGCGTTCACCTTCTTGTGCTCGCGGATGGCCTGGAAGCGCGGCTCGGAGGCGTAGGGCGAGGCCGCCGCGCCCAGGAAGACCTTGGGGGGGAACTTGATGGCGCGCCCGTCCAGGTATTTGCCCTCGTCGCGCATGCGGCGCAGGATCCAGAGCATCTGGATGGAGTCAATATCGAGCACGTCCATGCGCCCGCGCGGCCCGGGGGCCAGGCGCATATTGTCGCCCGAGAGGCAGAGGATATTGCGTACGCCCAGCCCGGCGGCGCCCAGCACCTCGGCCTGCAGGCCGATGCGGGTACGGTCGCGGGCGGCGATCTGCATCACCGGCTCGGCCCCGTGCTGTACGGCGATGGTGGAGCAGGCCCAGCTCGACATGCGCGGGGTGGCCGAGGGGCTGTCGGTGAAGTTCACCGCCGCGGCGTAGGGCTTCACCAGGGCGATGTTGCTCACCAGTTTGCTGGTGGCGGTGGTCATGGGCGGGGCCACCTCGGTGGTGACCACGAACTCGCCTCTTTTCAGGCGGCGCTCCAGCTCCGAGACCGGCTCGCTGTAGGCGGGCGGGTGGTATTCGGCGTCTCCCTGCCACCAGTCCGGCTGGCGCACCGGTTGGAAGACCGCGTCCCAGGCGCTCTGGCGCTTCTCCGGCTCGCCGGAGGCCATCCCGGAGAGGAAGTTCCGCACGCCCACCTCGCGCAGTTGGACGATCACGTCGCCCCAGGTCTCGGTCCCCACTTTGTCCCAATCCAGGGGCGGAAGCACCTCCAGCAGGAGCTCCTCGCGGCCCATCTTGAAGGCGCGCTCGTAGATTTTGTACCAGATGCAGGGCCGGGTCTCGTCCACGTAGCAGTGTTCGGAGGTGGAGCCCCCGCAGGGCCCGTTGCGGGCGCCTTTCGGGCACTCCATCGAGCAGATGAAGGCTGTCTCCTGCAGCAGGCAGTTGCCGCACATACGGCAGCCAAAGAGCGGGCCTTTCACCATCCGCTCGACGGCGGCCAGCGTCCTGCGGCCCAGCGGCTCGCGTTTGAAGGGTAAGAAGGGCGGCTGCCAGCGGCGCCCGGGGGTGAAAATTGGCATAGCAAACCTCCGCTTCCGCCCGGGCAGGCCC
>JAEWYL010000130.1 GCA_023395675.1 Chloroflexota bacterium
TCGTCTTTAGCATGTGTTCTTAGACATTTATCTAACAGCGCAGGGAATTATACTCCCAGTCGGTCTTTAATGACAGGGAGTAGATGCAGGCGCAGGCCTAACGGTTTGATTAGTAGTCAGCCAGGAAGATTTTTACGTTCTGTACGGCGCCGCAGCCACCGCAAAAATCACAAATCGCTTTATGCAGTAACGTATATACGGGATAGTTATAATATTTATTCCGAACTGCCGTTGAATAGACAGCATATAACAAAAGGATCGTGGGCGGCCGGGCTGCCCACGATCCTTTCACGCTCAGTTCTATTCTGTTTGGGGCGCCGGTTACTCTAATGGCTGCCGGCCGGCAAATCCGGCATCCAGGTCGTGCCAGTAGCCGACCTCCTCCTCCCCATACTGCCAGCACAGGTATACCTCGCGCCCTTCGCGCAGGGTGCGAAAGTCCAGCAGTCCGGTGTTGATGTCTTTGATCTCGGCCCCCATTTCCTGAATCTGGTGGATCAACTTTTCCAACTGGCCGAAGGCTTCCGTCGCTTCGCTGATCGCCCGGCTGCCCCCGTTATGACCCAGCTTTTCAAGCACGGGCTCAAGGTCGGGCCGCCGCTCTAACAGCTCTGTCCGGATCTCCAGAATGCGCTCAACGAGCGGGCGAATCTCGATCAGGGCCTCATTCGCCTGTTGAACGGTAAAGAGTCGAGGCATTTATGCACCTGTGTCCTAAAACTTCGCATATGTGTATACAGGATAAGGGTAATATGTTTTGTTTTGGGCGGCCTCGCCTGCGCCAGGCTTCTGCCCAAAACAAACTATACCTTCTATGAATTTCTGGTCCTGACCTGTCGTGACCTTACAACCGTTTTACTTCAACGCGCCCAGGTAGGCACGGTCGAGCACTTCCAGGGTGTGCAGGACCCGCACCGGTTCGGACCCGTTCCCACCCTGCGGCTGCAGCCGGGCCAGGTAGTTGCTCATCTGCGTGATGCAGCCGATATTGCCGCTGGCAACCAGTTGCGCCCCGGTCTTCAATACGTTGCGCGCCTTCCGCTCGCCCAGCGCCCGGGCCATATCCGGCTGTTCGATATTATACATTCCGGCCGAGCCGCAGCAGATTTCCGCCTCGGGGATGGGGACGACCGTCAGGCCAGGGATCGTGGCGAGCAGGCGCCTGGGTGCGCTGGAGATCTGCTGGGCATGCAGCAGGTGGCAGGCGTCCTGGTAAGCCAGCAGGACCGGCTCCTCCAACTCGGGCGGTGGTTCGATCCCCAGGGCATCCAGGAACTCGTGCACGTCCCGCACGCGTTCCACAAAAGCCCGTGCAGCCTCTTCCTGTTCCGTCCCTTTGAACAGCAGGGTGTATTCCTTCAGGCCTGAGCCGCAGCCGGCCGCGTTGGTGATCACCGCGTCCACGTCCTGCGGGAAAACGCGCAGGTTGCGCCCTGCCAGCGCCAGCGCCTGCTGCGCGTCTCCCACGTGCATCGCCAGCCCGCCGCAGCAGTTCTGGTCCTGAGGGATGACCACTTCCACCCCGTTGCGAGAGAGCACGCGCAGGGTGGCCCAGTTGATCTCCGGTCCCAGCGCCTGCTGCACGCAGCCTGTGAGCAGCGCCACCCGCGCCCGCCTTTCGCCCCGGGCCGGGTAGACCTCGGGTAGAGCCGGCGCAGGTGGGAGGGAGCGGGGAAGCAGCCCCAGCATGGCCTGCATTTCCTGCGGGAAAACGCCTTTCACCGGGCGGGCAAGCTGCCCGGCGCGCGCCGCGGCCCGAAAACGCTTCGGGTAGGGAATGGTGCTCATGGCCAGCCGCCGGGAAACGCCTCGCCCCAGCGGGCGCCGCTTGCGGTGCTTCTCTGCGTAGGCGCGGAAGGGCATGATCAGCTCGCCATACGGGACCCCCGAAGGGCAGGCCGTTACGCAGCTCTGGCAGCCCAGGCAGCGGTCAATATGGGGCAGGGCGTCATCCAGCTCTACCGAGCCTTCCAGCACCGATTTCATCAGGATAATCCGGCCGCGAGGCGAATCCATCTCCTCCCATAACTCAAGATAGGTCGGACAGGCCGGCAGGCAGAAGCCGCAGTGGACGCATTTTTCCACTGCATGAGCCATAAGCTCCCCCATGACGCCTAAAGATTCAACGGGGATGCTGTGGTGCATATTCGCCTCCGTATTTTCCTTCAGGATCCAGCGCGACTTTTACCCGGCGGGCAAAGGGCTCTCCCACGCTCCTGCCGAGCAGCGGGGCACGACCGTTGCCGCCCCCGGCTGTCCCGGAGAGCGCCAGCCCGGACAATCCATGTTCATCCAAAATCGCATCCAGCCCCGCCAGCGCGCCTGGCCAGGCCACCCAGGCCAGGTTTCCGCCGGACACATAGCTGCGCAGCGCGCCGAATTCCTCAAGCTGCACATCCAGGGCCGCCAGACGGGACGGAGTGAGGGGCACTTTCGCCAGGATCCAGTCGGGCGGGAGCCAGGAAAATTCCCGGCGCGCTCTCCAGAACTCCTGCTCCTCCTCCCCGGCCAGCACTACATCTCCCCTTTCCGGGGCGCGCGCCAGGCTGCGCAGGCGCTCCAGGCGGGCCGGAAAGGAGGCCTCCAGGCCGCCCAATCGGGCCAGGAGCGAGACTTCCAGCTTCCCGGGCTCAAGGTCCAGCGCGTACAGGTCGAGCGACAGGCCTGCCAGCCGCTGCATGGCTTCCAGCGCCTCCGTAAGGGTGGGATAGGTGAACCGGATGGTGAGGTATTGGGGCGGCTGAGGGAACACTTTGAAGGTCAGCTCGGTCAGGAAACCGAACCGCCCGAGGCTGCCCACCATAAATTTCGAGAGGTCGAAACCGGCCGCGTTTTTTACCACTTTCCCGCCGCTGCGCACGAGCTGCCCGCGGCCGTCCACAAACTGGACAGCCAGCAGGAAGTCCCGCAGCCCGCCAAAGCGGTAGCGGCCCGACCCGCTCAGGCCCGAAGCCGTGGCTCCCCCAAGTGTGGCCCCCCGCTCGACCAGGGGCGGGTCAAAGGGCAGGAACTGGCCGTGCGCGTCCAGCATCTGCACCACCTCCAGCAGCCGGGTTCCGGCAAGGGCGGTGAAGGTGTACTCCTCCGGCTGGTATTCGAGCACACCGCTCAAAGCGGAGAAATCTACCAGGGCGGCCCCCTCCCGGTCCATGGTGAGAGCCGGCTTGGTCCGCCCGCCCGCTGCCAGGAGGCAGGGATTTTCCCGCACCAGCTCCGGGACCTCGTCTACCCGCGTAGGTTTGTAGGTCTGCATCACTCTGCCCTCCTGATCACTCTCTGGAAATCACCCCGGCCTTTTCCAGGGGATGCGGGCCGCGCGCGCTGAGCGCCGGGGCTTCGCCCCCCGGGAACATCTTCCCCCGGTTGGAGAGCTCCAGCGGGTCGATCTGCAAGCGGATCGCTTTCATGGTTTCAATATCCACCTCGCTGAACATCTCCGGCAGGTACTTGCGCTTCTCCATGCCGATGCCGTGCTCGCCGGTGATCGAACCTCCCAGGCGCACGCACAGCCTCAGGATCTCACCCGCCAGCTTCTCCGCCCGCTCCAGCGAGCCGGGCTCGTTGCCGTTGAACAGGATCAGCGGGTGCAGGTTGCCGTCCCCCGCATGAAACACGTTGGCAACCCGGATTTGATATTCGGCGCTCAGGCGCTGGATCTCCATCAAGGTCTCCGCCAGGCGGCTGCGCGGCACCACCCCGTCCTGGACGATATAGTCCGGGCTGAGCCGCCCGACGGCGGAGAAGGCGCTCTTGCGCCCCTTCCAGATCGTCGCCCGCTCGTTGCCATCCCGGGCCACACGCACCTCGTAAGGGCCGGATTCTTCGATCACCTGCATCAGGGCTTCGAACTCCTTCTGCACGGTTTCGGCCTCGCCGTCCAGCTCGACAATCAGCAGCCCCTCGGCCTCCTTCGGATAGTTGGCCTGTACGGCTGCTTCTGCAGCCTGGATAGCCAGATTGTCCATGATCTCCATGGCCCCGGGCAGCAGGCCCGACGCCACCACCATCGAAACCGCGCGGCCCGCCTCCCCCAACGTCCGGTAAGCGGCCAGCACAGTCTTAAATACTTCGGGTTTCGGGAGCAGGCGCAGGGTGATCTCAAGGGCCACGCCGAACAGGCCCTCCGAACCCACGTACAGGCCGACCAGGTCCGGCCCGACCATCTCTGTGCTTTCGCCTCCCAGCTCGACCACCTCACCGTCCGGCAGCACGGCTTTGACCCCCAGGACGTGATTGCTGGTCATGCCGTACTTCAAGCAGTGAGCTCCGCCGGAATTGAAGGCCAGATTGCCCCCGATGGTGCTGATCAGCTGGCTGGAGGGGTCCGGGGCGTA
Organism: Chloroflexota bacterium; assembly: GCA_023395675.1. Lineage (GTDB taxonomy): Bacteria > Chloroflexota > Anaerolineae > Anaerolineales > UBA4823 > JAEWYL01. The sequence continues at coordinate 4,335 of JAEWYL010000130.1, forward strand.
ATACAGCCCGTGGGGAGAGGCGGCGTTGCTCACGTTCAGGTTGATCACCCCGGGTTCCACCACCGCAATCCGCTCCTCCGGGTCAAGGCGCAGGATACGGTTGAGGCGGTTGAGGGCGATCACAATTCCTTCCGCCACCGGCAGCGAAGCCCCCGACAGGCTGGTGCCGCTGCCGCGCGCCACGAACGGCTTCTGGTGCCGGTGGCAGATCCGCACAGTCTCGATCACTTCCGCCTGGCTCTCCGGGATCACCACCGCCAGCGGGCGAACCTGATACGAGGTCAGTGCATCCGACTCAAACGGGGCTAATTGGGCCGCACGGGTGAGCAGGCGGTCCGGTGGATAAAGTTTGGCTAATTCAGCCAGGAAAGCCGATTGATCCATACCCAGCCTCCTTATATACAGGACTTACGCAGTTGGGTGGGCTTTGCACATATGAAATACCCACTTTTCCCCGAGTTGCGTAACTCTTAATACGGTTATCTCGAATGACAGAGCGGAAATATTGTGCGCCCTTCAGGCATTGGAAGGGCCGGGTTGCAGTTCGTAATGCTGCATTCAGGCCAGGGCGGGCAGGGGTTGAGCCGTTAACAGATTTGCTGTGGACGGCTTCGCTGTGAAGCAGCCAGGATATCTCTTTTCCCGCATACACGCTGCTTTAATTATAAACCGAGAAAGAAAAAAGGCAACCGCTCCAGGTAGGGTTTTCCCTACCCCCGCGTTTAGGGTTTTACCTGATTGAAGGTGGTTCTGATCTTCGCTATAAATAAACCAGATCAGAGCAGCCGCAACTTTTACCGGTATGAGTAAGAGATCCCCTCAGAGCGGGATCAGGGTTTGAACAGATACGGCTGAATACGCTCTGGTTCAAGCGTTCGAGCAGGTTAGATGCGAAATGGTTGGACCGGTTTGGAAAGGAGGTGGTGAGTAGTCGATCGATTCTCGAACAGACGATTATGACAACAATTGCAGAAAACTCAATTCCAGGGAAACGGCGCCCATCTGCCAGTTCGCAGTCCTGGCGAAAAGGCGGCCGTTTCCCTGGCGATTTTAAGCCTGTCTGGGGAGCGTGAAGTAAAACCGGGTGCCGCCCGGCAGACTCTCCACGTCAATCCGCCCTCCGTGTGCTTCCACGATCCCTCTGGCAATCGCCAGCCCCAGCCCCGCGCCGCCGGTCTCCCGGCTGCGAGACTTCTCACCGCGGAAGAACCGCTCGAATACGTAAGGCAGGTCCTCGGGGCGAATGCCGCTGCCGGTATCGCTCACTTCCACCAGCACCCCACTTTCGAGCGGCAGCGCCTGGACCCGCACCCGGCCGCCGGGAGGCGTATGGCGCAAAGCGTTGCCGATCAGGTTGCTCAGCACCCGGCCAATACGCTGCGCGTCCATATAAACCGGGTCCACCCCTGGCGCAGCCTTCCCCTCCAGGCGGATCTCCCGGCGCGCGGCCAGCTCGGAAAAGCTCTCCAGAGTATCGGAGATCAGGTCAGAGAGCGAGTTTAGCTCTCGATCCAGCGGCAGACCGCCTGCATCCAGCTGCGCCATCTGGAACAGGTCGTCAATTAAGCCGGAGAGCGCGCGGATATCCCGGCTGGCAGTGTTGAGATAGCGCTGCACGGTTTCCGGATCCTCCACCACCCCGTCCGCCAGCGCCTCCAGAATGGCGCGCATCGAGGCCAGGGGAGTCTGCAGGTCGTGCCCGGCCCAGGCGACCAGGTCCCGGCGCAGCCGGTCGAGCTCCTGCTGCTTACGGGCAGCCTCCTGCAGCTGCGCCGCCATCTCGTTAAAGGACTGCCCCAGCAGAGCCATTTCATCCCGCCCGTGCACGGCAATGCGCACCCCGAGCTGCCCTTCGGAGATTGAACGCGCGGCCCGGTTCAGAATCTGGATGCGGTCGGTCAGCGCGCTGGAGAGGAAATACCCCAGCGCCATCGCCATCCCGCCGGCAAACCCCAGCAGGACGGTCGCCAGCAGCAGGTCATGCTGGCTGGCGAACATCAGGCGGGCCGTCACCCACACATTCATGAAGGTAAGCAGGCTGGCGAGCGCGTAACCCGCCAGCAGCGTGAGGCGGATGGCGGGCGAGCGCTCCACCCAGCCCAGGCGGTAGGCTACGTAGCCTGCCAGCACCGAGATAAAGGCGGTGACTGCCAGGAAGAGGGCCATCAGCCCGATCTCGTTCATGGAGGGGTTCATCAGCAGGTAGAACGCCCCTAACGAGAGGGCCAGGATACCCGCCACCCCGGCGGCGAAGCGTGCCAGCAGCCCCAGGCCGGGCCTGGAAGCGGTCGTCTGTAATACCTCTAGCTGTTCCATACGCATCTCTTCGTGGTCTTCTCGCTCAATCCTTGATATTTGTTATTGGGGAAAATGTGCGGCTTCGCCGCACATTTTCCCCAATAATAGAACAAGTCTTTGTTCAGGAACCCGAGAAGATCACATCGCCTTACGCCAAAAAATGTATTGTTGTTGTGATCTTCAGGGTTCGAACTTGTAACCCACTCCCCAGAGAGTCTGAATATGGGCTGGATTGGAGGGGTCCTGCTCCAGCTTCTCGCGCAGGCGGCGGATATGCACCGTGACCGTGCTCGGGTCAATATATTCCGAAATCCCCCAGATGCGCTCCAGAAGCTGCTGGCGGGTAAAAACCTGGCGTGGATGGCTGGCAAGTAGCCAGAGCAGGTCAAACTCGCGGGCGGTCAGGCTGATTTCTCTGTCCTGCGTGTGCACCAGGTGCGTGAGCGGGTCTATACGCAGGTCTGAAAAGGACAGGGCCGCTTCAGGCAGGGCGGTACGATCGCCCTGAGTGCGCCTGAGCACAGCCCGCACCCGGCTCACCAGCTCCTGCGGGCTGAAGGGCTTGACCACATAATCGTCAGCTCCCAGTTCCAGCCCGGCGATGCGGTCCACCTCATCGCGCCGGGCGGTCAGAATGATAATGGGCACGTCGCTGCGGTCCCGCAGCCAGCGGGTGAGGCCGAAACCGTCTACCTGAGGGAGCATGATATCCAGAATGACCAGATCGGGTATGCGGGCCTCCAGCGCCTGCAGGGCGCGCCCTCCATCCCCCGCCACTTCGACCTGGTAACCGGCCCGGCGCAGGTACAGGCTGACCACCTCGGCAATCGAGGGTTCATCTTCAACCACAAGGATAAACTGGTTGTTCATGGCGCTGAGCTCTCCATTTCCCCAGAGCAGCTACCGGGATTCGGTCTCAATGCTATGGAACGACTGAACAGAACTGCCGGGCCTGCTCACAGCATAACGGAAACAGCTTACTGCTGGAGGAATTAAAGATTACGAATTTCTTACATCCCTCACCAGGCCGTTAGAAACCCATAAGCTTTACGAAAGCTCGGCATAAGGCCCGGAAGATAGGATAGGCCGTACGTGCAGGCCTGGAGCCAGGCGCCCGCTGCGGCCCCGGCCGGCGCACTATAATCATTGTACCGGATCAGGAGGGAATCAGACATGCGTACGAAATTACTGGCGTTATTCGTTGGATTGACCCTGCTCCTGGCAGCCTGCGCCGGAGGAGGCGAGCAAACAACGCCCGAAATGGATCAGAACGGGCAGGGGGCAGCGGCCGGGGAGGCGATGCCGGAAGAGGCGCTGCCCGGCACCGGGATGGAAACCCAAGCACCTGGGGAGATGATGGAGGCGGAGACCCCCATGGGCGAGGGGGAAATGATGGAAACGGAAGCTCCCATGGATGGGGAGATGATGGAAGAAACGCTCATGGATGAAGGTGAGGAGATGATGGAGGAAGAGACCCCCATGGGCGAGGGTGAAATGATGGAGACGGAAGCTCCAATGGATGAGGGGATGATGGAAGAAACGCCCATGGACGGTGAAGCTGGAGAAATGATGGAGGAAGCCGCCTGGCTCAGCCTGCCGCTTACCAACGCCAGGGACGGCTCCAGTTTTTCGCTCAGCGACTTTCGCGGCCGCGTAGTGCTGGTGGAAACCATGGCGGTCTGGTGCTCCAGCTGCCTGAGACAGCAGCGGCAGGTCCTGGAACTGCACGGGCTGCTGGGCGAACGCGAGGATTTCATCTCGGTCGGGCTGGATGTGGACCCGAACGAGGACCAGACTCAACTGAAGGAGTTCACGGAGGAGCAGGGTTTTGACTGGGTGTATGCCCTGGCGCCCGCTGAAATGACCAACCAGCTGGCGGACCTGTACGGCCCGGGCTTTCTCAACCCGCCTTCCACCCCCATGCTGATCATTGACCGCCACGGACAGGTCCATCCCCTGCCGTTCGGGATCAAAAGCGCGGCCGACCTGCAGGAAGCCTTACAGTCCTATCTGGACGAAGGGATGTAGCCGTAGAGCCGGGACCGGGCCGCAGGGTCCGGTCCCGGTTCCCATCCTGCGCAGCCATGGACCTCGATACCGCGCTCTCCTCATTTGTGATCGGCCTGCTGGCCACCACCAGCCCCTGCATCCTGCCGCTCTACCCGGGCTACCTGGCCTATTTGAGCGGCGGCGAGGCGCGCCTGGCCGGCAGCCCGGCGCGCTTCTTCCTGGGTTTTTTCGTGCTTGCGGGGGTGCTGGCGATGATGCTGGCCCTGGGCGCGCTGATCGCCGCCCTAGGCCTGTCCACCGGGGAGGCGCTTTCCGTGATCATCCCCCTGGCCGACCTGGCCATCATCGGCCTGGGTGTCTTGCTGCTCCTGGATATCAACCCCTTCAAACGCATGCCGCAGATCCAGGCGCCGCTGCTTTCACACCCCTTCGCCAACGCCTTCCTGTACGGCCTGCTGTACGGGCCGGTCGCCTTGCCCTGCTCAGGCCCCCTGCTGGTCAGTGTTTTCGCCGTCTCCCTGACCCTCTCCCAGGCGCAGGCCCGGCTGTCGGTCTTCGCCTGGTTCGGTTTGGGTTTTGGGCTGCCCCTGCTGCTGCTCTCGCTCCTGTCCGGGGCAGCTCAGCGTTGGATCACGCGCGCCATCGCCCGCCATGCCCGCCTCGTGAACCTTTTGGGCGGCGTGCTGCTGCTCGGGATTGGGCTGTACGACCTGGCTGCCAACTGGAGCCTGATCCGGGCTTATTTCACCTGAAGCCCGGTGCTCCCTGGGATGGTTTAGCTGCGACCCGTCTCCACGATCTGCCTCAGCTGGGCCTGCATATGCTCGAAATGCGAGCCTTTCCAGTACAGCCGCCCGCAGCCGGGACAGAGGTGAAACTCGTCGTAATACCGCCGGGTCAGGGGTTCCAGGCGGTGGAGCACGTCTTCTTTCGTCACCGGCTGCAGCGGGGAATTGCAGCGCAGGCAGCGCCGGAAGGGTTCCAGCCGCCCGAGCAGGCCGAAGCGTCCCAGCACCTCCCCCAACTGCTCGGGCGGTAATTTCGCCCTCACCCAATAACCCTGTTTGACGAGGGTACGCATGAGCAGGCGCTGGTCGCGGGTGAGTAGAACCCTCCCTTCGCGGGCGGAAGTCTCCGCCAGTTCCTGGTCCTGATAATCGTTCCGGTAGAGCGTGTCGAAACCTGCCATGCGCAGGTACACCGCCAGCTTCCCCAGGTGGTTGTCGAGCAGGAAGCGAGGGGCGCCGCCCGCGCCCCTACCCCGCTCGGCAGGGGCTGGAGGGAATAGCTCGATCCGGTCCCCATCCCGGACCAGGTAAGAAAAGCCCACCTCCCGGCCTTCCGCCAGAATACGCCCCACCTCCGGGTGCGGCGCGCCCAGCGCTTCGATCAGGTGTTTCACGGAGGGGTTCCCCTGGAACTGCTGCTCCAGGGGACTGTGGCGGCGCTCAGGCGGCAAAAAATCATTCAGCTCGGCGTGAAAACGGAATACAGCCCGGCCCATGGCCGCGATTATAGCCGAGAATCAAAACAGGGGGCTGCCCCCAAACAGCCCTCAGAAGCGCAGTCAGCGCAATATGAGAAGGGCGAGCCGAGCTCTACCCCCACATATTGCGCCAACTGCATCTTGCGCCAGACTGTTCGGACAGCCCCCACGATCATGGGGCAGCCGGACTTATACCGCCGGGGGCTCCTCAGGCGGTTTCTCGCCGGCCGGCGCGCCAGGAACCGGAGTTACCTTCTCGACCACAATGGTGAGATTGGCTGCCAGGGCGGCGATCGCGCCAATGGCGGCCCAGACCGGCAGCAGCAGCGCGCCGACCACGCCCACCGTGAGGGGAATCTCGATCAGGGTTTTCCCCTCCTCATTTTTGATCACCAGGCGGCGGATGTTGCCTTCATGCAGCAGTTCTTTAATCTTGGAGACCAGGGCATCCCCGCTGACCTGGAACTCCTCATGTTTGACCTTGGCTTCTTCGCTCATGGGTTGTACCTCCTTACGGACTTACACTTTCAGACGGCGAAACTAGCCCGCGCGAGACAGGCGCCAGGCCTGCTCCCGCTCACCGGCTTCAAAGTTCTTTCCTGTATACATACGCAGGGGGCGGCGGCTGGTCGCGGGCGGAATGCCCGGAGCGAGCCGGGCCCTGCCTCAGCGAGGCCAGTATTTTGCCAGGGCCTCCAGGGCGGCGGCGGGCAGGGTATCCCCTCTGCGCCCGGTGTTCCAGGTCACAATCAGCTCCCTGCGGGCGCGGGTGAGGCCCACGTAGAGCAGGCGCAGGCGCTCGCGCACGTAATCCAGCCGGGCCCGGTACGTGGCCTCTCCTTCCACATAACTTCCGCCCTGCAGCGCCTCCTGCACCTGGGCCAGGGCCTCGGCCTCCAGATTCAGGTCCCCGCGCACGAACCATTTCTCAGCCACGTACTCCTCGCCCGGCAGCCCGGCCGGAAAATCATACCCGCCCACCGACATCAGGTAGACCCGGTCCCATTCCAGGCCCTTGGCCTTGTGGATGGTGGACACCACCGGGCGGCCTTTGTAGCGCTCGGGGTCGAAACCGGTGTCTTCCTCGGTAAAGCCCAGGAAGCGGCGCTCGTTGCGGGCGATGGAGATCAGCTCCTGGGTCAGCTCCGGCAGGCGCCAGTCGGGATGCTCCTCCCGGGCGCTGCGCAGGAGCAAAGCCAGTTTATGGGCCAGGGCCAGTTCCTGGGGCTCCTGCAGCAGGTCCTGGGCCAGGGTGAGCAGGATCTGATCGACCGGCAGGGGCAAAGCGGCCTGCCAGCGGCGCACCAGTTCCCGGAACTCCGCCAGCTGTTCGTAAGCCGCCGGGTCGGTCTCCATCAACCCGCTCTCGAGCAGCCAGTCCTGCTCCGGGACGGGCCAGAGAAAATCCTCCACCTGCCCGATCCGGCGCAGCATCTCGGCGCTGTTCTCCATCCGCACCCGCACGGCCTCATCCTGGCGGTCGGCGCGCCGCCAGACTTTGTAGACCGTCGAGAGCCGGGCCGAGGAACCCGGTTCGGACAGGTAGCGCAGCAAATTGCCCAGCACCCCGGCCGAAAAGCGAGTAGAGCTGGTGCTGCGCAGCAGGCTGTCCACCACGTCCAGGCCGCGCCGGCGCAGCTCGTCCACCAGCTCGAAGCCCAGGGCGTTGCGCGGCGCCAGCACGGCCGCCGTCTCATCCGGGTGCTCGGGCAGCCAGCGCTCCAGGGAGTCCGCGATGGAGGCGATCTCCTCCTGCGGGCTGAGTTTCTGCAGCACCAGGCGCACCCCGGCCGGGTCGTCCGCAGGGTTGGGCTGCGGGTCTCCCGGCAGGGTAGGTTCGATATAGGGCGGGGCCTGGAGCGCGTCCCGCACCTCCGGCAGGGGGTGCGCGTTCTGGGCCCACTCCACCAGGGAGTTCGCCAGGTACATGATGCTGGCCGAGGATCGGCCCGAACGGGAGAGCTCCCGCCGGGTCACGCCGGGCTTCTGCAGGAACTGGCGCAGGTAGCGCGGATCGGCGGTGGTGAAGGTGGAATAAATAGCCTGGTTAGGGTCCCCGGCCCGCACCCAGCTGCCGGACGGGCCGGAGAGGGTGCTCAGGATCTCCTCCTGGAGCCGGCTGCTGTCCTGGGCCTCGTCTTCGAGGATATAAGGCCAGCGGTAGCGCAGGCGTTCCAGATAGACCGGGTCGGCGCGCAGCGCCTCCAGGGCCAGGCGAATGAGGTCGTCGAAGTCCACCGCGCCGCGATAGGCCAGGGCGCGCTGGTACTCGCCGTAGATCTCCGCCGCCATCGCACCCAGAGGCAGAGGAAGCGCGGCTGCCGCCAGGCGCTGGCGCAGCTCATCCGGGGTGAGCTGCTGATCTTTGGCGAAGCGGACGGCGCTGAGGGCAATATCTTTCACCAGCTCTACCAGCGCGCCCTGCCGCAGGCCCTCTCTGCGGCCTTCGTCCAGGTCCTCGAGCAGGTATTCATCCAGCGCGAAGGGATTGCGCTCCAGCCAGGCCTGGGCCGCCTCGTCCCGGATGGAGTCCGCCTCCCGTTCGTCGAGGATGGCAAAGTTCTCCTCCAGGCCCGCCAGATACGGGCGCTCGCGGACGATATCGTGAGCCAGACCGTGCAGGGTGCGGACCCGGTAGCCGGCGAAGGGGGTCAGCTGGCGTTCCCTCACCATGGCGCTCACCCGGCTGTAAAAAACGTCCACCGCCGAGTTGACCAGTGTCACCACCAGGACCTCCTGGCCCTCGCCCAGGTCCCCGCGCGAGATGATCTCCGCCGCCAGGAGCGAGAGGGTCCAGGTCTTGCCGCTGCCCGGCACCGCGGCAATGCCCATCCGCCCGCGCCGGTATTGTAAGATTTCCTGCTGCTCCGGTCGTAGATTCATGGTTTTCCTGGGAAAGAAGGCTGGTATATGGGCGGGCGGCGTTGACGCCCGCTCATATACCCAATGCCTCGAATGCCGGGCCTGGCTTTCGACTTTGAGAAAACCACAGGTCGAAGACTGATCACCTCTGGCCCCCGTATCTCCCCGCTACCCGCCTGGAGAGTCGCGCTGGATTTCTCCCGCCGGCTCGCCCGGCTGGCTCAGGATGCGCTCGTACGCCCTCAGCAGCATCCCCCGCTGCTCGTAGCCCTGCTCGCTCAGCTCGCTGTATCCGAGAAATACACGCTCCCGGCAGCGGCGGATCAGCCCCGCCGCCAGGCGGTAAAGGGTTTCCTGGGCCGCCTCGTACTCCTCCACGTCCGTCCACACCCGCCCGGCGGGCCAGTGGCGGCTGAGCACGTACGGGTGCCCGAGCGGCTGTTCCGGGCGGTCGTACCAGGCGGGGCTGCCCGCATTGAGCCAGAACTGGACCGTCACAGCCCGGTTGGTGGAAAGGAAAGTTGCCACGGGGGCCAGCAGGACGGCCCCCTCCGGTTGGGCCTGCCAGCTCCGCAGGTAGCTGGCGGCCATCAGGCCCTCCTGCACGCTGGCGGCAAACTCCTGTCCCAGGCTCCGGCCGCCCTGCGCCTCCCAGCCCCCAACCGCCCGGGCGAAATTCCGGGCTGAATCGATCAGGTTGGCAGCCATCTCTTCCGCGGTCTCATTCTCAGAAAAACCGTACCCCGGCTGAGAGAGCAGCTCTGTATAGATGCGCATCACAAAGCGGTCGAACGCCTCCTCCGGCTCCTGGCGGTACTCCTCCAGCCAGAGGCGCAGGCCCTCGTAGCGCTCGCCCAACTCAGGGGTGATGCGGGCCTGCACGGGCTCACGCAGCCGGTCGAATCCGGTCAGGTACGGCTCCCCCTCCCGCACGCGGTAGACGATCTCCGCCAGGAGGCCGGCCCGCACCGGGTCCATACCCTGGATCGCCTGCACCAGGGCGGCACGCAGGTCCGCCTGGGCCGGCGGGCTGCCCCAACCCGGGTGCGCCAGGGCCGCCAGGGTGAGCAGGCACTGCACCGGGGCTTCATCCCGCAGCGGGCGGGAAGGACGGTGGGAGCGCAGGACCACTCCCCGGCTGCGCAGGCGCTGTTCCAGCGCAAAGCGCAGCGTGTCGGAGACGTAAGGCGCCAGGATGGCGATTTCGGCCGGCGGCAGGCCCTGCGCGTGGACCAGCTCTGCCGCCTCCTCTGCCACCCAATCCAGCATCTGCGGATACAGGCGGTAGGCTGCCAGCCGGACCCGCAGCTCTCCCTCCTGCTCCAGGCGGGCCTCCGGGCGGGTCTGCGTGCGGCTCAGAGCCCGCCCCAGGAGCGGGATCCAGGCCTCCAATTCGGGTGGGGTCACAAAAGAGCGTTCAAATGCCGCCTGCTCCTGGCAGCGCTCTTTCAGCCGGTAAGCGGTCACCGGGTCGGCAGCCAGGATGGTGCGGTAGCCGCCTTCCCAGTCGTAGATCAGCAGGGCCGAGGCGCAGTCGGGCAGCCAGGCATAGAGCAGGTCGTGCAGCGCGGGCGTGCCCTCTTCCAGATTGTCGGCGATCAGGTGGCGGTAGGTGTCCAGCAGCCAGCTGCGGCAGGCGGGCAGGCGCCACAGGTGGCGGGTGAATACTTCGATCTGCAGGGAAAAATCCAGCAGGTTGTGTTCCAGGCAGTAGGTCCGAAAACGGGAGGCGCATTCCTGCAGGTCGCTGTACATGCGCTCGCGGCCTTTGGCCCCGGTCCAGGCTGAACGCAGCCGCTCTCCGATCTCGGTATGCGGGAAGCCGACGCTGGCGGCGCGGTTTAAATTGTTCAAAATCTGGCTGTAAAGACCCCGCCGCTCCAGGGTAACCGGGCTGAAATAGCCCTCCTCCAGCAGGGGGGCGATCACCCGGGCGAGGAAGTACTGGGCGGTCTCGACGTTGAGGAACACCGGCGGGCGGTCGGGGGCGGCAAAACCGGCCTCGGAGGCCGCCAGCAGCCAGAACTTCTCGATGGCGCGCTGGGCCAGCCCTGCCAGGGTCAGCGCCTGGACGGCCTCGCCGGGCCCGTTCTGAGGTTCCGGGTCGTTCTCCAGGCCCGCCTCGAAGCGCGCCGGCAGGTAGGGATTGGCATAGACGCGCTGCGGGACCAGGAGCAGAATATCGCCCGCAGGGACGCCCTGATCCAGCAGAAAACGCAGCCGCTCGCGCCCGCAGGTGGTCTTGCCGGCGCCGGCAGGGCCTTCCAGAAAAATCCTGGCATCCAGGGGGCGAGCGGCGAGAGCCTGCTGCGCGGGAGTGAGCGAGACGGAGGGATCGGGTAGCATGAGCCGGATGATTTCTCCCCCGAACCAAAGCGGATCGATCCGAACCGGCAGGGCCCAGCGGCACGGCAGAACCGTCCCGTTGGATAACCGCCTGATTTTCCGGACCGGTTAAGGCTTTCCGGCTCTATTCTAATCTAAGAACCTGTCCTGCATAGATCAACTTTGGTGGTTGGGCCGGGCCGCGGAGCGGCTTACCTGAACACCCAAGTTGTTTCGGACAGGAGCTGAATCAGACGAAAATATCCACGATCCTGCCCACCCCGTCGGGAGAGGGCGACTGGCGCAGCATCCCGACCAGGGCCTGAGCCTGCTGTTCCTGCTGGTCCATCAGGGACTTCAGCACGGCGGCGGATATTTCGGACTGCACCTGCCCGGCCTGCATCTGCGAGACGGCGCCAAGCAGGTAATCGGTGGACGAGGAGATAGAAGAGATGCTCATGGTTCTGTTTTCGGCAGGCCCGAGCGTTTCTTTAGGTTATGTTGTTGTGATAGGTGCCGCGCCCCCATTACCACAACCGTACATTCTTTAGATAGATACTATTTGGTCTTCTCGCTCAATCCTCGATCCAAGTCTTTGCTCAGGAAGTTTGCGAGAGTGCCGCTTATTCGGGCAGCTCGATGAGCCAGAGATTGCCGCCGGCGGCGGAGACGAAAACCACCGCCTGCCCGCCGGGGGAGACGGCCCAGTCGCCGTTGGCGATCTTGAACGGCTCCACCAGGGGATCGGTCAGCGGGCGTGCCTCCCCGCCGGCCGCCTCGATCTGCAGCAGGTGGTGGTTGGGTTGGTTCAGGTCCAGGGGCACGATCAGCAGGCGGGCGTCATCCCGCCAGCGGTAAGCGCCAAAAAGGTCCAGCCGCCGCCTCTCTCCCCCTGCCGTGTTCACCAGCCAGAGCCCGTTCTCCTCGGCCTGGGCCGAAAAAGCGACCAGATAGACCAGCCAGGTCCCGCCCGGAGAGAGCAGCCCGCCGCGCAGCCTCTCCCCGCGGGCCAGCTCCAGCGGCTCGCCGCCGGTGAGCGAGACTGCATAGTAAGCCTGGGCCTCCTCCTCCGGGTTGAGCCGCCCGGAGACAAGCAGGCGCCCATCGGGGAACCAGGCGGAAAAACCGCCGCCGTACAGGCCTATGACCTCCCGCGCTTCGGTCCCGTCGCTGCGGCTCACCCACACAAAGCGCGCCTCCCGGTCGTTCGGGCCGCCGCCCTGACCGGTCGTCCAGGCCACCCAGGCGCCGTCCGGCGAGAAGCTGACCTGGCGGCCTTCGCTGGGGATGGTCCACTGCTGCCCGTCAGCCAGGCGCTCCACCACGGTCTGCCCGCCCTGCGGGAAGGCAAGCAGCTGCATATCGGGGGAATACAGGCCCAGGCGCCCGGTGAAAAACTCGGGCGAACCGCCGGAGGCCGCCACACCCCACAGCCCGGCGGGGGCGTCGGGCGAGGGCTTATCAATGAAGAGCACCCGGCTGCCGTCCGGAGACCAGGCAGGGCCCACGCAGCAGCCGCCGCTGGTGAGCTGGCGCAGCTGCGCGCGCGCCGGCGTGGGCGTCGCGGTGGGTTCGGGGCTGGGAGAGGGCGCCGGGGGGCTTTGAGAGGGCAGGTCGCCGCCCGCCTGAGGGGCAGCCGGCTGCCCCCCTGCCTGGGTGGCGAAGGGTGGAAGCCCGGGCAGGGCGGTTGCCTGCACGGGCGGGGCAGCCCCTCCCGGCTCCTGGCGGGCGGGGGAGGGCAGGTCCGCCAGGCTGCAGGCCGCCAGAAGCAGGACCAGCGCCGCCAGGACAGACAGGCGCTGCCGGATATGGCGTAGTTGGACAGGCAGGGAACCCATCAGCGCCCCCACTCTGGAGGCCAGGGGTTGAAGTATTCGTTCAGGCGCTGGCCCCAGAAGGCCACCTCGGGCTGGTCCGCCAGGCTCTGCCAGCGCCGCGGCTCGTTCAGGTCCCGGGCAAAACCGGGGCTGAAGCCGCCCACCAGGGCCAGGGTATCCCAGTCGGCCTCGATCAGCAGGATGGGGTTGTAAGCCCGGTTGTAAGCGCCCGCGTTGCGGATCTCCAGGTGCAGGTGCGGGCGAGAGGTGCAGGTCTCATCCGGATCCCCGACCTTCGCCACCACCTGGCCCCGGACCACCGCCTGCCCAATGAGCAGGTCCGGGGTCTCCAGGAGATGCCCGTAAAAGGAGGCGTAGCCGTTGGCGTGGTCAATCATCAGGTTGTGCGGGGCCGAGCCGTGCTCCAGCGCGTCCACCTTGGTGACGATGCCGTCTCCGATCGCCACCACCGGGTAGCCGCAGCGGGCCGAAAGGTCCACCCCAAAGTGCAGGCCCTGTCCGGCCTGGTAGGTGCTGGCCCGCTGGCGGTACGCTCCGGTCGTATTGCCGTAAGCCTGCCCCATGAGCCAGGTATTGGGGCCGGGAGGATCGGGGAACGGCAGCCCGAACGGCCTTTCACCCTCCGCCTGCCCCAAGCCGGTCCGGGGCGCGCCGCCCGCGCTCCATCCGGCAGCGACCAGCAAGAATAATACGAGTAAGAGCTTTTTCAACACCGGTAAATCCCCTTCACAACGGGTGCACGAAAAGTTATGAAGGGGTTGATTTGTGCGTGGCTTCGCCATGCACAAATCAACCCCTTCTTGTTAAACTTTTGAGTGCTCCCTTAACGACCACATCACTCTTATCGAATCATTACTAAATTACAGGCGCACCAGCTTCCCGGTCCGGGCCGCTTCGTACAGCGCCAGCACGGTGCGCACATGGTTGCGCGTTTCCTGCAGTGTGAGGTACGGCGCGGCCCCATCCAGCACGGCCGCGTGCAGATCTTCAACCTCGCCCAGGTACAGCTCCTGCTCGGGGACCGGGATCTCCTCGGCGCTGCCCTCCGGCGAGTAAAACAGGAGGCGCGCCCCGTCTTCCATGCCGGTGAAAGGCCGGGTCAGCGCCAGGCGCCCGCCGGTGCCCAGGATTTCGAGCCAGGCGTTGTACGGCAGGCGGAATGAGGAGCTGATCTGCGCCAGGCGCCCCCCCGCATACTGCATCTGCCCGCTGAAGAACTCGTCCACCCCGGATGCTCCGAGCGTCTGCATCCCGCTCACGACCTCCGGAGGACCCCCAAAAAGATACTGGGCATAGCTCAGCGGATAGACGCCCACGTCCCACAGGCTGCCCCCGCCCCACTCCGGGTTCAGGCGCACGTCGGTTTCGCTGGAGATGGCAAAGGTGAAGATCCCGCGCACCATCTTCACCTCCCCCAGGCGGCCCGAGCGCGCCAGCTCGCCCACCAGGCGCGTCTGCGGGTGATGGCGGTACATAAAGGCCTCCGCCAGGTAGCAGCCCGTCTCCCGGCTGGCGGCGATCATCGCATCCACCTCTTCCAGGCTGAGGGCGAAGGGTTTTTCGCACAGAACATGCTTTCCGGCCCGCAGCGCCCGGATCGTCCATTCGGCGTGCAGGTGGTTGGGCAGACTGATGTAAACGGCGTCCACCCGGTCAGAATCCAGCATCGCCTGGTAGCCGGCGAAAGCCTGCGGGATCTCCCACTCGGCGGCGTAAGCCCCGGCCGTCTCCCGGGTGCGGCTGGCTACAGCCGCCAGCTCGCCGCGTGCGGAGGCCCGGATCGCCGGGATCAGACGCCGGTTGATGCGTGCGGTCGAGAGCAGTCCCCAACGCACTTTATCCATGCAATCATTCTCCTTTGAAGAACAGCCAATCTGGGCAGCGCCGTCTGAGCGCTGGAAACCAACCTCCGCGCCCGGCGCAAAACCCCTTCTGACCAGCAGCGGCGGTTTTCAGTTTACAATAGGAGCGCCTGAAAGTCAATTGACGATGTATATCCATCTCACCACACACTCCTACTACTCGTTCCTGGAAGCCACGCCCTCCCCCGCTGCGCTGGCCCAGGCCGCGGCGCGCAGCGAGATGCCCGCCCTGGGGCTGACCGACCGGCACAGCCTGACCGGCGCGATCGAGTTTTATGACGCCTGCCTGGGCCAGGGGGTGCGCCCGCTGCTCGGTCTGGAACTGCGGGCCGCCGCGCCGCCAGGAATGGGCTGGTCGGGGCTGTCCCGCAATTCCCCTGGAAGCGGCCCGGACGGCGCCGGAACCCTGACCCTGCTGGCCGAGGACCTGTCCGGCTGGCGCAGCCTGTGCCGGCTGAGCAGCGCCCTGGGGCTGGACCCGCAGGCATCCGCCAGCGAGCAGCTCCCATTTACCGCCCTGGAAGGGGAAACAACCGGCCTGCTCTGCCTGTGCGGGGGCTGGCGCTCGCCGGTTTACGCCTGGATGGCGGCAGGGGAGCGCGAGCGGGCCGAAGCCTACCTGGAGCAGATGAAGAACCTCTTCCCCGGGCGTCTCTACCTGGAACTGCAGGCCCTGCCCGGACAGCAGCCCGATCTGCTCTCCGTCCTGTCCTCCCTGGCGCAAAACCTGGGCCTGCCTGCCGCAGCCACGCACCCGGTCTTTTACCTGGGCGAGGCAGAGGCGGCCCAGCAGCGCGTGATGACCGCCATCCGCCTCAACCGCCCGCTGGCGAGCCTGCCGGAGGGAGCGTTCGCCCCGCCCGGCTCGGCTTTCATCCCGCCCGCCGAGATGGAACGCCGCTTTGCCCGCTTTCCGGAAGCCCTGGAGGCCGCCGCCGAGATCGCGGCGCGCTGCCGGCTGGAGCTGCCGCTGGGCGTCCACCGCTACCCGGAGATCTCCCTGCCCGCCGGAAGAAGCGCCGGCGAGGAGCTCCGCGCCCGGGTCGAGGCCGGGGCCCGGCGCTTGTACGGGGGGCAGGAGCCTGGCGAGCCTGCCGCTGAGGAGCTGCCGGCCCCGGTGCAGGCCCGCCTCGAGCACGAATTGGACGTGATCGGGGCCTTCGGCTATTCCTCGCTGTTTCTGATCATGGAGGAGATCCTTACCTACGCCCGCTCGCGGGGCGTGCCCATCTCCTCCCGGGGCTCCGCGGCCTCCTCGCTCGTAGCCCACTGCCTGGGGATCACCTCACCCGACCCGATCCGGCTGAACCTGTATTTCGAACGCTTTCTGAACCCTGCACGCGCCACCCCGCCCGATATCGACACCGACCTGTGCTCGCGCCGCCGGGACGAGGTCATCCGCTTCGTGTACCGGCGGTACGGGGAGGAGCGGGTGGCGATGGTGTGCACCATTAACCGCTTCCGGCGGCGCTCGGCCCTGCGCGAGACTGCCAAAGCTTTCGGCCTGTCCGGACCGGAGGTGAAAAAGCTGGCAGACCGGCTGCCCCAACACTGGGGGCCGCCCTGGGAGGAGGGCGACGGCAGCTCGCCTTACGCAGAGCTGGAGGCCGAATTCACCGGCGCGCCCTATGCGGAAATTTTTTCTGCGGCCAAAGCCCTGCTGGGGCTGCCCCACCACCTGTCCCTGCACCCGGGCGGGGTGGTGATCGCCCCCGGCCCGCTCACCGACCTCGCGCCGCTGCAGCAGGCTGCCAAGGGGGTGGCTGTCACCGCTTTCGACCTGGATTCAGTCGAGCGGTTGGGGCTGATCAAAATTGACCTGTTGGGAATCCGCGGCCTGACCGTGCTGGGGGATGTGGCCGAGGCCCTGCACCGGCCGGACGACCAGGCAAACGGCGCCGCCTCGCCGGTGGAGGTGCTGGAGGAGATCCCTGAGGACGACCCCGAGGTGGCCGAACTGGTGCGCAGCGCGCGCACCATCGGCTGCTTCCAGATCGAAAGCCCCGGGATGCGCGCCACCCTGAGAGAGATCCAGGCGCGCAGTGTGGACGACCTGATGGTGGCCCTGGCCCTTTTCCGCCCCGGGCCGCTCACCGGGGGGCTCAAGGGCGCTTTCGTGCGCCGGCACCTGCACCGGGAGGTCCCCGCCTACCTGCACCCCGCCCTCGAACCCCTGCTCGCGGATACCTACGGTGTGATCCTGTACCAGGAACAGGTGCTGCGTATCGCCCACGAACTGGCGGGGCTGAGCCTGGCTGATGCAGACCTGCTGCGCCGGGCGATGTCGCATTTCGACCCCGGCAAAGAGATGCAGACCCTCAAGGAGAAGTTCCAGCAGGGCGCCCTGGAGCGCCACCGTGTTCCTGAGGGGGCCTCCGAACGCATCTGGGAGCAGATGGCGGCTTTTGCCGGTTACGGTTTCCCCAAGGCGCATGCCGCTTCCTACGCCCAGGTGGCCTGGCGCGCCTCCTGGTGTAAAGTGCACGCCCCGGCGGTCTTCATGGCTGCGGTCCTGGCGAACTGGGGCGGCTACTACGGGCAGCGCGTCTACCTGACCGAGGCCCGCCGTATGGGCCTGATCCTGCGCCCTCCCGACGTCAACCACGCCCGGGCGGAGTTCTGTGTAGGCATCCTGGGCGGTGAGCCGGCCCTGTTCATGGGACTGGGACAGGTGCGAGAGCTGACTCAGCGCACCATGAAACGCATCCTGCGCGAGCGCCCCTTCCGCTCCTTTGACGACTTCCTGGTCCGGGCGGACCCGCGCCCGGTGGAGGCCGAAAACCTGGCGCGCGCCGGGGCCCTGGAGAGCCTGGGCCGCACCCCGCGCCTGCTCCAGAGGCTGAAGCGGGGCGGCTGGCAGGGCGGGCAGCTCCCCCTGTTTTCGTTCGACAGCGATGCGGGGGAAGAGGACTGGACCCTGGCGGAAAAAGTGGCCGCCCAGGAAGAGGTGCTGGGGGCGAGCGTGTCGGCCCACCGGCTGGAGCTGTATAGCGACCTGATCCGGGAGGCCGGGGCGCTGACCTCGCTGGAAGCCGCCGCCCGCGTCGGGCGGCAGGTGCGGGTGGCCGGTATGCGCCAGACCTGGCGCCGCAGCCGGGTCGAGCGCGGCGAGCCCGTCTACTATCTGACTCTGGAGGACCTGGAGGGGATGCTGGACGTGACCATCAGCGCCGAGGTCTACCGGAAGCACCGGCGGGCCCTCTTCGGGCCGGGTCCTTACCTGGTAGAGGGCGTGGTCGAGCCGGGACGCGCCAGCGGCGAGCCCTTTATCCGGGCCGAGGCGGTCTGGCTGCTTTCAACGGAGCGCTGACAGGGCGCCAGAAAGCAAAAAAGCAGGCCAGCGCCTGCCATTTCACGCTACAAGCCGCGCTTTCAAGCCTCCGGCGGCTGGCTTTCTTCCTCGGGAGAGGCCAGCATGCTTTTCTTTAAGAAGTGCTTGCCATTATTCCCGACCGGTTCACCCTCCTCCTGTCTCAGGCTTATCTCGACCGCGCTGGATGAGTTGGTGAAATATTCCGGCCCGCGTTCGTCCATCAGCGCCAGGAAGACCTTTGCAATCGCCGGGTCAAACTGTGAGCCGGAGCAGCGAATAATCTCCGCTCTGACCTCCTCCAGGCTGCGGGTGGGCCGGTACGGGCGGTCGGAGAGCATGGCATCCACCGTATCCGCCAGCGCCAGGACCCGGGCCCCGTAAGGGATCTCCTCCCGCTTCAGCCCGTCGGGATAACCTTTCCCGTCCCAGCGCTCGTGATGGTGCCGGACCAGCGTCACCAGGTCTTGAAGCCCGGGCATCTGCGCCAGGATCTCCGCCCCTATGGTCGGGTGGCGCTTGACGATTTCGTATTCCTCCGCAGTCAGCTTGCCCTCTTTCCCGATGATGGTGTCCATCACGCCCACCTTCCCCAGGTCATGCACCAGGGCGGCCTTTTCGATGCGCGCCTGCTCGGCCTCGGAGAGATGCAGTCTCTCCGCCAGGTCGCCGGCGTACACTTTCACCTGCTTCGAGTGAGAGCGGGTATATACATCGTAGGCATCAATGACGGCCGCCAGGGTTTCCAGCAGGCTGTCATTGACCTGCGCCAGCTCCCGGTTAAGGCATTCCAACTGGTTCACATAGACCTTTGAATTCTTTACATACAGGCGAAAAGAATACGAGGTCGCCAGTACGGGCAGGAAAAAGACCAGCAGCCCGGGTGCGCCGAAAACCTGATAAGCCAGGCCCAGCATCCCGCCCCCGATGACGCTGCCAAGGATATTGATCGGGACACCCCAGCGGAAATCCTGGTCCCAGATTGCCAGCGGGGAGCGCCCGGTCTGGAGAGCGATCACCCCCACCAGGATCACCAGGTTCGCCAGGGTGTCCACTGAGGCAGCCGCAATCAGGGGGAGGAGGGGCGGAAAGCCGGTAAAGGCCCCAAACGAGCCCCCGGTGAGGAGATACATTTCACCGGCCAGGCTGGTGGAAATCACGAACATCCCGATATTAAACCCCAGCCGCTGCAGTTGGGGGACCTCCCCTTCCTTCTCCCCTCGGAGCACAAAGGTTTTTGCCAGGAAGGTGATCAGCTCGCCGAAAAGGATGGTCAGGACACCGGTAAACGGTCCAAACAGGATTACGCTGGCGAGGGTGGTGATGGACGAGACCGAAATCCGGCTGTGGCTGTCCTGGAACAGGTCTACCTCGTTGAGCTGGGATACCGCATAGACCAGGGTAAACAGAAGCAGGCCAATGCGGTCGTCAGGCATATCCAGCAAGGAGACTGCGATCAGCAGCACCCCGAGCATAGTCACAGAGGAGGTGTAGAACGGCACCCAGCGAGTGAGATTCCTTCTCGCCGGCAGCGCTGCCGGTTTTACACCTACTTCACTTATCTCCATTATGATCTCCACTCGAAAATTTTTCAGTAACAGCAAAAAAGGGTCGCGGCTGCCCGGCGGGCAGGCGGGGAAATGCTATTTGTTATCGGCAAAACTGGCTTGCGCTTGAGAAGGGCAACAGGGGTGGGCCAAAACCCACCCCTGCCTGGCATCCATTCCTATCCGAAAATTACCGGTCTCCTGCGGACAGGCCCCGCACTCAGAAGGCTGGCAAGGTCAGGGCGCTTCCGTCACCCATTGATTGGAAAAGTCCCGCATAGAGCTCGCGTCCATCCCGCTGCCCGACGGATCCAGACCTCCGGCCCACGACCAGCCGCCCGCCCAAGACCAACCTCCGGCCCAGGACCAGCCTCCGGCCCAGGACCAACCGCCGGCCCAGGACCAGCCGCCGGCCCAGGACCAACCGCCCGCCCAGGACCAGCCGCCAGCCCACGACCAGCCGCTCGAACCGGCCGGCCCGCCGGCGCTGAGGGTGTACTCCCCGCCCTGCCAGGACAGCTCGCCCAGCTGCTCCAGCGCCTGGCGGTCCACCCAGGACCCATCTGCGCTGCTGGCTGCGCCCAGCCCGGTATATTGCCCCTCGGGGTCTTTCACCACATAAGCCTGCACCTGGCCGTCGTCAGAGGCCCATTTCTCCACCGGGCCCTGGTAGTGGTACTGGAGCTCCTCCGGGTCCATCTCTTCGAACTGAACCAGCCCGTCTCCGTTGGCGTCCGCCCAACCGATGCCGTGAGCCAGATCCGCCTGGACGTCCAGACCGGCGTTATCGCGCTCACCGGCGGGGAATTCCCGGCCCAAGACCGCATCCGGGGCCCAGATGCGCCCGGCGCCCTGCTGGAACAGATTGTAAAGCGGCTCCCCTTCGCCGGTGACCGCCGGTCGGGCGGAATACTTCAGGCGGAATTTGACCTCATCCGGGGTCAGGTCCGGATTGGCCTGCAGCATCAGCGCCGCTACGCCGGAGGCCACCGCGGTGGACATACTGGTCCCGCTCATGCGGAACAGGGAGATATTCTCGGAATTGTCCGGGTGCGCCGCGGCCAGGCGGGCCGTGTTCACCGGGTCCTTCGGATTGTTGTACATGAAAGAGATGATATGCGAGCCCGGGGCCAGCAGGTCCGGTTTGGCAAAGCCGTCCTTGGTCGGGCCGGTGGCCGAGTAGACCGGCAGGATATCGTCCGTCCAGTCGCCGGGAGTGCGGTTATTGTTGATCGAGCCGATGGTGATGACGTAGGGGTCGTTGCCGGGGGCGGTAATCGTCTCGGCTGCCGGCCCGGTATTCCCGGCCGCGGCCAGCACCACGATCCCGTTTGCCCAGGCCTGTTCCACGGCCCGGTTGAGCGGGTCCATGAAATAAGGCACGGTCACCTGGGCGCTGAGGGAAAGGTTCAGCACCCGGACGTTGTAGATATCCTTGTTCGCCACCACGTACTGGATGCCCTCGATCACGTCCGCCGTGGTGCCCATGCCGGCCTCGTCCAGCACCCGCACGCTCAGGATGCTGGCATCCGGAGCCACCCCGGCCCGCATCCCGGTGGCGTTATCGTAGTAGTTGCTCCAGATGATCCCGGCCACGTGAGAGCCGTGCCCGTAGGGATCTTTACTCATATTCCAGTTGTACCAGCAGTAGCCCGGCTGCGCCGTTCCAGAACCTGCACAAACGCCGTCCCCCACGAAGTCGGCCTGGCCGAGGAAGGTCCTCGCCGGGACAAGACCCTGGAGCAGCGGGGTCGAGGGGTCGAAAAAGACTCCGGAATCGACCACCGCAACCGTCACACCTTTCCCGGTGATGCCCTGAGCGTGCAGCTCAACGGCGCCGATATCCAGGTTCACGGGGTTGCTGGTCTTCCAGGTCTGCCTGCTGTCGGTTGGCTGGACATCGCCGGTGCCGGTGGGCAGGTTATTCCTGCCGCTGTTGGGCTGCGCATTCCTGCCCCCGTTGGACGGGGCATCACTGCCCTCGGAGCAGCCATTGCCCTTGCCCCGGCAGTCTATCTGGGCGGAGGTGCCCACGCTGCGATCGGCTACGATCGAGTGGATCTCGGGCGAGCCTGCCAGGTTCTGGATCTGCCCTGAGGTGAGCAGCGCAGCGGCCGAATCGATCAGCCACAGGTCGGAAACCAGCTTTCCCCCCACTCGCTCGACAGCCTCCAGCGCCTTGCCCGAGCCGTTTGCGCGGACGATCACCTGCACCGGCTCATCGCCCCCGGCCAGCAAAGCCGGGTCGACGTATGCCGGGTTTTTGCCCGGCAGGGCAGGCGCGCCCAGGCTGGTCACAACGGCCAGCACGACGAGCAGCACGAGGTTGACAAGGAGCTGTTTGTTCTGCAGGATGGTGCGGTGAAGCTTCAGTGTCTGCATGCTTTCCTCCAGGGCATTGGAATAAAAAATCCCCACGGGAACTGCCTGTGGGGATCAATTCATGAAGCGCCGCCAGGCAGCCCGGCCATCATCCCGCGCCGTGCCGGCGCGGATTAGATCCGTGGCTTTGCGTCTCTGCCTTTCGGCAGATTTGCTCTTTTCTCTCAATTGTGAGGAAGCCCAGGCGGCCCGGCTGCCATCCCGCCAGAATGACCTCCCGGCGGTACAGGCCCGCAGCTTTGCGTCCCAGCCTTTCGGCTGGTTTGCCTTTTTCTCTGCTGCCCTTCTTTGCCGGATGCTGACCGCTGAAGACTGAACGGTGAGATCCGGCTCCTATTCACTTGCCTCTGTCCACCAGTACTGCTGTACTAACGTTATGTATACATTATAGGTACATTGCCTGATTGAGTCACGTTAAATTCCCATAAAATACGGGTAAATAATTTTACGCCCTGGACTATAATTGCCGGGCGCGCAGATCATAACGGCGCAGTCATGCGCCAGAACCCACCGAGCAGCAGCGTTCAATTCTTGGAGGATTCAATGACGAAAGACATTGCGGGCGTCCGAGAGATGGCCCCCTCGTTCAGCAAATTCTGGCTTCTCTGGAGCGCAGCCAGCCTGCCGGCCTTTATGCTCGGCACCTGGCTGAGCTTTCTAACCATCAACCTCTTCCCCAACACCCTGGTTCGCACCGCCCTCTTCGCCCTGATCGGGGCCGCGGTGGGCGGCCTGCAGGCCCTGCTCCTGCGCCGGCGCGTCCCCGAGCTGCTGTGGTGGGTGCTGGTCAGCGCCGGAGGTTGGGCCCTGGGTTTCTCGTTTGCCGATCGCTGGGGGGTCTATGCCGGGCTGGCTATCGGCGCCTCGCTCGGCCTGCTGCAGTGGATGACCCTGAGCATGAGCCTGCAGCGGGCGCTGTGGTGGTTCCCCGCCAGTCTGCTCGGCTGGGGCCTGGGTTGGTTTGCAGCCTGGCAGGTGGATGATTCCTTGAGCACCTTCTTTTACCTGCTCTACCTGCTGATCATCGCCCTGGTCCCCGCCCTGATCGGCGGCGGGGTGATGGCCTGGCTGCTGCAGGGGGAGAGGAAGCCGGAGGCCCAATAAAAGAGCCCTGTTCTTATTTAATGTAAGAGCGGGATATGAAATCAACTTCCGTTCTCATGTTATTTAACCCAAGTTGCTACCTTGACATAAAGATGAGAAAGTCCATGTGTTTTCTGGTAAATTTGTTGGAGACCAATCCACAATTTGCCAGGAGGGACACATGGACAGCCATATTGTAGCAGTTTATTGCCTGTGTGACGATCTTTTGAAAGGCTTGCATCATTACGAAGATCCCCAATGCCGGGTCCGGGATGCCGAGATCATGACTATTGCACTGGTGGCGGCGCTGCATTTTGGCGGCAATCAAGCCAAAGCCAACCGCTTTCTCTACGAGCAGGGCTACCTGAGGTATCTGTTGAGTAGAAGCCGTTTCAATCGTCGTTTGCACCGCATTGCGGAGCTGTTCTGGAGCCTGTTTCATGTCCTGGGAGAGACCTGGAAGGCACTGAATGAACGTTCCATCTATATTGTGGACAGCTTTCCGGTGGCCGTGTGCGATAACTATCGCATCCGGCGCTGCCGGATCTATCAGGACGAAGCCTTTCGCGGCTATCAGGCCAGCAAGAGACGCTACTACTACGGCCTCAAAATCCATCTCTTGATCACTGAAGCCGGCCAACCGGTGGAGTTCATGCTCACTCCTGGCAGTTTCAGCGATACCCCGACCTTGAAGGCCTTTTTGCTCGACCTGCCTGAAGGAGCGCAGTTGACCGGTGACAAGGCCTATAACGACTATGCGGTCGAAGACCTGTTGCATGAGCTTGGCATCCAGTTCTGGCCGTTACGCAAGCAGAACTCGAAACGACCCCTGCCGCCTTGGGTGACTTATTTGATGGCCGCTTATCGCAAAAGGATTGAAACCACCGGCAGTCTGATCGAGCGGATCTTGCCAAAACATATTCATGCCGTCACGGCGGCTGGTTTTGAACTCAAGGTTGCGCTTTTCATCCTGGCTTGCTCCCTTACCTACCTTGGGTAGCAACTTGGGTTAA
>JAEWYL010000099.1 GCA_023395675.1 Chloroflexota bacterium
CCCGAAGGCCAGGGCCGTCTCCAGGGTGGCGCCTGGGGGCAGGCCCACCTCCACCGCGATCACCCCTTCGGCCCGCTCCAGGCGCTGCGCCAGCTCCACCAGCTCGTCCGGCTCGCCCGCCAGCAGGTGCACGATCACCGGTACGGGCGAGCGCGCCCAGCGCGGGGCGAAGCGGCGCAGGGCCGCCCGCAGCCCGGGGTTGGGCAGCCCGCTGTGCAGCAGGAACCCGCCGGGGAAGGGCAGGAAGCGCGGCCCGCGCGCCGGGGTGCGCGCGTTCAGGCTGAGCGGGTTGGTCACGAAGGCGCCGAAGGTCTCAACCAGCGGCAGGGCGCGGCGGTCGGGGTAGAAGCCGAGCGCGCCGGCGGCGTTCATCAGCGGCTGTGAGAGGGCCAGGTCGTACTTGAGCATGGGCTTGCGGCTGTCCCCGGGGGGCTAACCATCCCGGCCCGCGCCGGGCGCATCAGGGTGGAGCGCGTAGGGGCGCAGCAGCGCCGCCAGCTCGTCCTGCGGCGCGCCGCCGGAGGGCGGGTAGACGCGCCGCAGCCCCTCCACCGGGATGATGACCTCCGGCACGCTGAAGCGCCGTCCCTGCTCCTGCGACTGCCAGCGCACGAACAGGTCGTGCTGGGTGCGGTGGCAGAGGGCGGCGCGGGTCTTTTCTTCCAGGGCCGGGCGGATATCCAGGGCCAGGTCGGCGGGGTCATCGACGTTGGTCAGGCGCGGGCGCGGGTGTTCGGGGAAGCTGGCGGCGACGGTGTAGAGCAGCGGGGCGGGGCGGCCCTCCTGCTCGAAGGATTCCACCGCCAGGCGGGCGGCCTGGTGGGTGAGGACGTGGGCCGGGTGGCCGTACTCGCCGTTGGCGCCGTGGGTGAGCACCGCCCGGACCTCGAACTGGCGCAGCGCAGCCGCCACCTGCCCGGCCAGTTCGGTGAGGCCGGCGGCGTAGGGGAAAAGCTCCTCGTTCGGGCCGACGCGGGGGTCCACGTAATCCAGGAAGGTCAGGCTGCGCGCCCCGAGGGCGCGCGCCGCGCAGACCAGCTCCGCCTCCCGCACCCGGCCCAGCTCCTCCGGCGTGCAGACGGGCGGGTCGCCCACCTCGCCGCCCTCGCCGCGGGTGGCGCAGAGCAGGTGCACCTGCGCCCCGAGGCGGGCCAGCAGGGCCAGCACGCCGCCGGACAGCATGGTCTCGTCATCGGGATGGGCAAAAAAAGCCAGGATATTAAGGGTCATATCAGTAGCGCAGATCGGAAAGGTCGAATACCGGGCCGTCCTCGCAGGCCAGCAGCCAGCCGCGGCGGCCCTCCACGGCGCAGGCGCCGCACTGTCCCAGACCGCCGCAGGGCATGGGGGCGTGCACCAGCGCCTGGGCGGGGCAGGCCGGGGCCGCTCCCGGGTCGAGACCCAGGCGGAGGCGCAGGCCGGGCAGGGCCTCCAGGGGCAGGTCCAGGGCCATGAAATCGGCCCAGGCGGGGGCTTCGGGCAGGGCTTCCAGGGGCAGCGCCTCCACGGCCGCGGGCAGGGGCGGCAGGGGCGCGGCGGTGTAGAGGGTCACGGCGGAGCCGGCCTCCAGCGCCGCCTCCACCAGGGGCATCAGGCGGGCCACGCTCTCTCCCAGGGCGGCCAGGGCCAGGCGGCGCAGACCGGCGGGCAGGCGAAAGGGCGTCCCGAAGGGGCCGCGCAGGGCCAGCTCGGTCCCCGGGCCCCAGGCGGCCGGCGCGGGCGGGGCCGCCAGGAAGCTCCCCTCGCGGTGGCCGCCGGCCGCGAAGAGCGGCAGGGCCAGGGGCGGGGTACCGGCGCCGAAGGGGGGCGCGGCCGCGGCGCCGGTGGGCAGGGCGAGCAGGTACTGGCCCGGCGCGGGGGCCGCCGCGGGCCGGCAGGCGATGCGGACGGCCGGGCTTCCGGCGTAGTAGAGGGTCTCGCGCACCCGCCCCAGGTGCGCGCCCGGGAGGAGGCCCGGGTTGGGGCCCGGATTGGGGCCCGGTTGGGGGCGCTGGTGCTCAGGCGGCATGGGAGGATGCTATCACGCTTTTGCTTCTCTGGCAATGAAGGATGGGCCGGGCGTGCGGATGACCTGAAGCGGTATTTTTAACCATAGATGGACACCGATGCACACAGATAAGAAGCCCAACCACTCTCGCAAAAACGCCAAGGAAGTTGAGTGAATTGTTCTTCTTTGCGTCTTGGCGAGAGGTCTTTTCTTACTCTTCTAATCCGATCCGTGTCCATCTGTGGATCCTCTGCTTCCGTTCTCCCCCCTCTGCGGGGGTGTTATAATGCCTCCCATGCGCAGGCGATTGACATTGTATATTCTACTGGGCCTCCCGCTGCTCTGCCTGCTGGGCGTCCTGCTGTACTTCCTGCCCCCGGTGCACAGCCGCCTGGCCTGGCGCGTGGAGAACCTGGTCACCCAGGTGCGCTACAGCCTCAATCCGCCCGAGCAGGCAGTGTTCCTGCCGCAGGCCCCGGCCGCGCCGCAGGACGAAGCCGCCCGGGCCACCATGGAAAGCATCGTGCAGGCCACCCTGGCC
Organism: Chloroflexota bacterium; assembly: GCA_023395675.1. Lineage (GTDB taxonomy): Bacteria > Chloroflexota > Anaerolineae > Anaerolineales > UBA4823 > JAEWYL01. The sequence goes on from JAEWYL010000099.1 coordinate 2,529, forward strand.
GCCCTGCCCACCCGGACCGCGCCCCCCGCGCAGGAGACCGGGACGGCAGGCGAGGAGCCCGCCGCGCCCCCCTCCCCCACGCCCACCGCCACCGCCACCCTGGCCCCCCTGCCCGCCCAGATCAGCCTGACCGGCTACGTCTTCGAGTACCAGAAGTTCAACAACTGCGGCCCGGCCAACCTCTCCATGGCCCTCTCCTACTGGGGCTGGCAGGGCGACCAGCGCGACACGCGCGCCTTCCTGCGCCCCTTCGCCGGCGACCGGGCCTCCGACGGGGTGGACGACAAGAACGTCAACCCCGAGGAGATGGTGCAGTTCGTACAGCAGGAGACGCAGCTCAACGCCCTGCTGCGCTACGACGGCAACGCCGAGACCCTCAAGCGCCTGCTGGCGGCCGGCTTCCCGGTCATCACCGAGCGCGGCCACGACCCCGCCGACGACGACTGGATGGGCCACTACGTGCTCTTCACCGGCTACGACGACGAGCGCGCCCGCTTCACCGTGCAGGACTCGCTCATCATGGAAAACTTCCCCCTGCCCTACGCGGAGCTGGAGCCGCGCTGGCTGGACTTCAACTACGTGTACATCGTCCTCTACCCGCCCGAACAGGAGGCGAAGCTGCGCGCCCTGCTCGGCCCACAGGCCGACTCCACCGCCAACCTGCAGGCCGCCGCAGCGCGCGCCCGCCGCGAGGTGGAGGCCCTCTCGGGGCGGGACCAGTTCTTCGCCTGGTACAACCTGGGCTCCAGCCTGGTGAAGCTGGAGGACTACGCCGCAGCCGCCGGGGCCTACGACCAGGCCTTCGCCCTCTACGCCGGGATGCCCGAGGCGGAACGCCCCTGGCGCATGCTCTGGTACCAGGCCGGGCCCTACGCCGCCTACTACCACACCGGGCGCTACCAGGACGTGATCAACCTGGCGGACACCACCCTGTCCATCTTCAGTCGCCCGATTCTGGAGGAGGCCCTCTACTGGCGCGGCCTGGCGAAGGAGGCCCTGGGCGACCTGGACGGCGCCCTGGCGGACCTGGAGCGGGCCTACGAGCTCAACCCCTACTCGACCCCGGCCGGGGAGGACCTGAGCCGCCTGGCGGGCGCCAGTTAGGCGCGATGCCCCCATGAAAGCCTCTCGCCGTTTCCCCCAGCCCAAGCCGCGCACCCTGGCGCTGGCCTTGCCCGCCGCGCTGCTGCTGGCCCTGCTGCTCTACCTGCTGCCCCCGGTGCGGCAGCGGGTGGATTTCCACCTGGACGACTGGCGCACCCGCCTGAAATACGCCCTGGACCCGCCCGAGAAGGTGGTTTTCCTGCCCCAGGGCTCGAACCTGGGGGACCCCGCCGCCCGCGAGACCATGGCGGCGGTCGTCTCCGCCACGCTGGGGGCCCTGCCGCCCACCCGGACCCCGGCCCCCTCGCCGGCCCCGGCCGGGGAGGTCGTCGAAGCTTCGCCCACCCCCGCGCCCTCGCCCACCGCCACCGCCACCCTCCTGCCCCTGCCGGCGCAGGCCTACGTGGAGGGGGTGCGCTACGAAGACCAGCACGGCCTGTGGAATTACTGCGGCCCGGCGAACCTCTCCATGGCCCTTTCCTTCTGGGACTGGGACGGCGACCGCCTGGACGCGGGGAAGTGGCTCAAACCCTACGACCGCGACAAGAACGTCATGCCCTACGAGATGGCCGAGTTCGTCAACACCCAGACCGAAGGGCTGCAGGCCGCCGTGCGCGTGGGGGGCACGCTGCGGCTGCTCAAGACCCTGCTGGCGGAGGGTTTCCCGGTGCTGGTGGAGAAAGGCAGCTACCTGCGCGACACCACCGGGGTGACGAGCTGGATGGGCCATTACCAGGTGGTCACCGGGTACGACGACGAGCAGGGCGTGTTCATCGCCCAGGACTCCTACCTGCAGCCCGACCTGGAAGTGCCCTACGACGAGTTCGAGCGCGGCTGGCGCGCCTTCAACTTCACCTACGTGCTCATTTACTCCCCCGACAAAGAGGAGCAGCTGCGCGGCCTGCTGGGCCCCGACTGGGACGAGGCCGCCAACTACCGCCGGGCTTACGAGCAGTCCTCGCACGAATCCATCGCCCTCAGCGGGCTGGACCGCCTCTTCGCCCAGTTCAACCGGGGCACCAATATGGTGGCGCTGCAGGACTACATGGGCGCGGCGGAGGCCTACGACGAGTATTACCGCCAGTACGCCAGCCTGGATATCCCCGAGAACGAGCGCCCCTGGCGCATGCTCTGGTACCAGACCGGCCCCTACCGGGCCTACCTGTACGCCGGGAACCCCTACGCCGTGATCGAGCTGGCGACCATCACCCTGGAGCGCATGGTGAACGAGCCCACGCTGGAGGAGAGCTTCTACTGGCGCGGGATGGCGAAAGCGGCCGCCGGGGATACGGCCGGGGCGGTGCAGGACTTCCGGGAGGCCCTCCAGTGGCACCCCGGCTGGGGCCTGGCGCAGCAGCAGCTCTCCCTGCTCGGCGCGGAACCGTAGCAGACCCTTGAGGGTCTATCCAAAAAATGTTATGTTGTTGTGGTGGGGGGCGCAGCCCCCCATCACAACAACATAAATAATTTTTCAGGATAGGTCCTAAAGGTCTTTAAGACCTTTAGGGTCTCTCTGTCCAACCCATACTTGATTTCGGGACCCTGGATCATGCTCAAGCTTCTCCATTTCGCCGACGCCCATATTGATATGGCCAACTACGGCCGGCACGACCCGCAGACCGGCCTGCCCGTGCGGGTGATGGACTTCCTCAAGTCCCTGGACGCCATCGTGGACACCGCCATCCAGGAAAAAGTGGACCTGGTCCTGTTTGCGGGCGACGCCTATAAAGACCGCAACCCCGCGCCCACCTTCCAGCGCGAGTGGGGCCGGCGCATCATGCGCCTCTCGAAGGCCGGCATCCCCACCCTGCTGCTGGTGGGCAACCACGACCTCTCCCCCGCCCTGGGCCGCGCCCACGCCCTGGACCCGTTCCACACCCTGGACGTGCCCCACGTGCAGGTGCTGGACCGCCCCCAACTGCTGCTCCCGGACGACCTGGAGGGCCTGCCCCTGCAGGTGCTGGCCCTGCCCTGGATCACCCGCTCGGGGATGATGGCGGCCCTCAACCTCACCGCCACCGAGGGGCCGGAGGTGATGGAAAAGCTGGAGGAGGTGGTCACCGAGTGGATCCAGGGCCAGCTGGACCGGATCTCCCCGGCTCATTCCACCGTGCTCACCGCCCACGGGACGGTGGAGGGGGCCCGCTACGGCGGCGAGCGCACGGTGATGCTCGGGGCCGACCTGACCCTCTCGGGCGCGCTGGTGCGCGACCGGCGCCTGGATTACGTGGCCCTGGGCCATATCCACAAGCCCCAGGACCTGGGCGCGGCCGAGGGCGAGCACCATCCCATCGTCTACCCGGGCTCGATCGAGCGCGTGGACTTCGGCGAGGTGGAGGACGACCGCTTTTTCGTCATCGCCCACCTGGAGCCGGGGACCCGCACCCGGGTGGAGTGGCGCAGGCTGGAGGGGGTGCGCCCGTTCATCGACCGCCGCTGCCGCCTGGATTCTCCCGAGAATATCGAGGCGCGCCTGCTTTCCATCCTCCCGCCGCAGGAGCAGCTTGAGGGGGCCATCGTGCGCCTGGTGCTCGAGTACCCGCGCGACTGGGAGAGCCTGATTGACGACAAGCGGCTGCGCGAGTATGCGGAGGGCAGCTTCGAGTTCCACCTGGTCAAGCGCCCCCAGGCGGAGACCCGCGTGCGCCTGCCCGACGAGCAGAACGTGGGCAGTTTTTCCCCGCTGGAGCTGCTGGACCTGTACTGGAAGGCCGTGCACGCCGACGAGGCGGAGGTGGACGAGCTGAGGAAGCTGGCCGAGCAGGTGATTAAAGACAGCGGCGAGAGCGAAGGCTGAGAGAGATAGGCGGAGCCCTCTTTTCCCCGCCCGGGCCCTGCTGCCCCAGGAAAGCCGCGCCGGGGCGCGCCCTGAAAACGGCCGCAGCCTGTGCGGCCGGGCTGGCGCTGCTGGTCTGCGCGGGCTGCCGCGCCGGGCCGCCCCCGCCCGCCGCCGCGCCGCCTGCCGCCTCCACCCTGCCCGCCGGCCCCCTCCCCGAAACCCCCACCGCCGCCGCCCCAACCCCAACCCCGACCTTAACCCCGGAGCCCACCCCGAG
>JAEWYL010000124.1 GCA_023395675.1 Chloroflexota bacterium
AACCGGGCTATTTTTTTGTGGGGGGGGGCGCCGCGGCCCCCCCACACAAATAGAATGTTTATTTCGATGGGTTCTTAGCGTCTTCTGCGCCGGACCGGCGGAGCGTCCTTCAGCCCCGGTTTCGGCGGCCCGTAGCCGACCAGGCGGAAAACGATCGAATAAAAGACCACCAGCAGTCCAAAACCGAGCAGCATCAATAAACCGGCTGCAATCAGGTTCGCGTACAGGTGCGGCACCGGGCCGACAGCCGGGACCAGCACCTCCGCGGCCAGCTCCCGGGAGAGAGGCACCCACCCCTCTCTCAGGTTTGCCTCCACCAGGACCACTGCTCCGGCGTAGGACAGGATTGGGATCAGGAGCATGAACAGGCACCCGATCCCGCGCCAGATGGGATGGATATCCCACGGCCTCCCGGGAGCAAAGCTCGTAGGGCTGTACTTATCGTACTTGCCCATCCGGAACCCCGGCTCCGCTGGCCTTCTCGATCGCGTTCAGGATGGTGTAGTAACCGGTGCAGCGGCAGAGATTGCCTGTGATCGCCTGCCGGATCTCGTCCCGGGTCGGGTGAGGGCTCTCCTCGAGCAGCTTGGCGGCGGACATGATGAAACCGGGGGTGCAGTAACCGCACTGTACCGCGCCTTCGTCAATGAAAGCCTGCTGTACCGGGTGAAGCTTGAGGCCGGCCTCGGTTTCCTCAGCCAGGCCCTCGATGGTGACAATCTCAGCTCCATGAGCGCGAGGAGCAGGCACCAGGCAGCTCATCACCGCCATCCCATCCAGGTACACGGTGCAGGCCCCGCATTCGCCTTCGGCGCAGCCCTCTTTGGTGCCAATCAGCCCGGCCTCCTCCCTGAGCAGGCGCAGCAGGGTCTTATGATGCCCGGTGGTGAACGTATATTCTTTCCCGTTGATGCGGGTGACAATGGGCTGGCCCTGATCATGAGAAAGAGGTTCGTTCAGACGAGGCGCACGCCCGTTGTAGGTATTCCCCCACAGCAGCGGGGGGCGCTCCGGAAGTTTCGCTCCGGCGCTCTTTTCCGCCAGTTCTTTCAAGCACCTGAGCACGCTCACCCGCACCATTTCATTGCGATACTCCGCCGAACTGCGCACATCCGCAATCGGCCGGGCGGCCTGCTCTGCCAGGCGTGCAGCCTGCTCGATGGTCTCTCCATCGAGCACGCGTCCCGCCAGGAAGCTTTCCGCCTCCTGTGCGTGGATGATGGTCGGCGCCACGGCGCCCAGGGTAACCGCAGCCCATTCGATCTGCGGCGGGGCGCCGTTCTCGGCCCAATGCTCATCTGAAAAGGCCAGGACGACGGCAGCATCCACCACTGAGATTGCCTGCGCCCGGCGCAGTCCCAGTTTGATAAAGGTTCCCTGCTGGTTTAATTTCATCGCGGGGAAAAAGATGTCCACCAGCATTTCATCCGGCTGCATTACTGTGCGCCGGACGCCGGTGTAGAAATCTTCCAGGCTCACGACCCGTTCCCCGCTCTTCGAGGCCAGGAGTACCTTAGCTCCCAGCGCCATCAGCGGGGTGATCGTATCATTGGCGGGCGAGGCGGTGATGAGGTTCCCCGCCACGGTCCCCCGGTTGCGAATCTGCGGCGCCCCGACCTCCCAGGCTGCCAGCGCCAGGGGAAGCGCCCGTTCTACCAGCAGCTTGGAGGCCACACAGTGATTGTGCGTGACCAGCGGTCCCAGATGAATGACTTCGTCTTCATCCAGGACAATGCAGTCCTGGTCTGGGATGCGAGTGATATCAATCAGGGTATCGATCCCGGTGCGGACCTTTCGTTCCAGATCCAGGATCAGGTCAGTGCCGCCGGCGACCACCCGGGCACGCTCCCCCCGCTCGGCCAGGATTTCCAGCGCTTCAGCAACACTGGTAACGCTGTAATAGTTCTGCCACATAGGTTTCTCCGATATACTACAGGTTTTGGTCCGTTCACGAAACAGTGCACGCCCGTAAGCAGCCTGTGCGCTGAGGCGGGTGTCCCCGCCCCGGCCTTGCGCCGGCTACAGCTCTTAAGCGCTGCCTGAATTTCCCGAGCGGCTTTCTTCAAGAGCCGGGTGCCCTGCTTCAGGTTCACCCTGGCTCATCATCACTTTGCCATCCCCTCCACCACGCAGCATCAGAATCTCCGCCATGATGCTGACTGCGATCTCTTCCGGGGTCTCAGCATGCAGCTCGAGACCGATTGGAGAGCGAACCCGGTCCAGCTTCTCGGCCGGAACCCCGGCCTCCAGCAGGGCCTTGCGAGTGGTCGTCCAGCGGCGCCGGGAACCGATCAGCCCGATATAGGCTGCCGGCGTATCCAGCAGAGCCGGCAGACCGGGGATATCCACATTTACCCCGCGCGTGGTGAGCACCAGATAGGTCCAGGGGGTGATCGCCATCTGCCGGGGCAGTTCTGCCATCGGGACAGGATAATAGGCATCCGCCCCCGGGACAGCCTCCGGCGTGCAGTACTCCGCACGGTCATCATTAACGGCCACCCGGTAGCCCAGCCATTTTGCCAGATACGCCACCGCTTTCCCAACGTGCCCGCTTCCGATCACCACCAGGGTGGGTCTGGGTAAGATCGGTTCCACAAACACCTCCACCTGCCCCCCGCATACACCGGGATCGCCGCGCTTCGGATCGTTCATGTGATATTCCAGCAGGCGCGGCCTGCCATCCTGTATGGCGGCGAGCGCCTCGGCTATCACCCGGTTCTCCATCTCTCCCCCACCCACCGTTCCGGCTATTCTCCCATCCGGAAATACCAGCATCTTGCTGGTGGCGTGCCTGGGGGTAGAGCCCTGGGTGCGGATGACCGTGCACAGGGCCCCGGCTTCATTTTTCTCTTCCAGTTCCAGCACAGAACGATAGATTGACATTCTGTTTTCAAGCGGCCTTTCCAGAGGCTGCGCTGCAGCTAACGGTCCAGCAGTCCCAGGACAACTGGCAGGAGCTGCTTCTTGCGCGACACCACATCATCAGCCACGCGAGTGCCGTTGGACTGCCGGGGATAGGGCAGGTCGCTCAACTCGGGCGGCTCATCACAGATAATCAGGCGGCTGTCCCCGCTGACGACATCCGTGACCATCAACATCGAAAAATCCAGGCCTCGCCGGTCACGCAGGTTGATCAGGGCTTTGCTCAGGTTGCTCAGGTGGTCTTTCAACTGGAGCAGGTCGGTAACTTCCACCTGAGAGATTGAAAACTTAAGCCCGCCCGCCTCATACACCTTCATATCCGCGCTGACGATCTCGTCCGGGTCACGCGCTTCGAGGCCGGAACCGGCGCGCAGGACCTGCTCGCCGAAGGACTGCACCGTCTCGCCAGCCAGAGGCCCGCCCCGGGTGAAGGCCCAGCGCCCGAGGCGCTCGGCAGCCCGGTGGTCTCGAGGCGTGGTGGTGGGCGAGGTCAGGATCAGGGTATCGGAAAGCAGGCCTGCCAACATCAGGCCGGCAATTTGCGGGGGAGCGCTCATCCCCACCGCCTCAATCCGTTCTGAAACCAGGGTGCTGGTGCTGCCCACCACGTCCACCGAGAAGCGGATGGGGACGTGGGTCGAGGCGTTGCCCAGGCGGTGGTGATCCAGCACCTCGATCACCTCGGCCTCTTCCAGCGAACCAACGGCCTGGGTCGGCTCATTATGGTCCACCAGGATAAGCCGCAGGCGCGGAGGGTTGACAATATCTCGCTGGCGGCAGACGCCGACGTACAGGCCGCGTTCATCCACCACCAGGAAATCGTCGCCCTCCTGGCGCAGGATGCGGTTGATCGAATCTCGAATGCGTTTCTCCACATGAAAGCGAGGGACATCCGTGTTGCATGCCTCCCGGCAGGGCAGGTCGAGGATATCTGCTATACGCATATCGTGCCGGCGTGGGTGGGAGCCAACCTGCTGGGTAAAGAAGGTGAACATACTCGGGCCGTTCACCAGACCATACGGCGTCCCGTCCTCATTCACCACCGGCGCCACCCCCCAGGTGCGGTTAGCGATCGCCCAGGCCTCGCGCAGCGGGCTGTCGGGAAGGGTAGTGTCCAGGCGGCGAACAATCGAGCCGAAGCGGGGGGAGGCGTCGGTCAGCAAAACCGGCGGTTCCAGGCCGAGCCGCTTGAGCACCCAGGTGGTCTGCGGGTTTATCGCCCCGGCTCTTGCTCCGACCGCATCCGTGCCATCCCGTTCCTTCAGCAACCATGCATACCCCACCGCGGCTGCGATGGAGTCAGTATCCGGGTTCACATGGCCGATAACATACAGATCCGGCATAAATCGTTGGTTCCTCTTTCGTCCGTGATTTAATTCTCCGGCAGTTCCTGCGCAGGTTCGCTGACGACCGGCTGCATTGGCTCGTTCAAAAAGCGTATATCAGCGTGCTGCCTGAACTCCCGCAAAATGGCTTCCCAGATCACCTGAGAGCTATCCCGCCGCCTGCGCGGATCGCACAGATAGCGGATGGTCAGCAGAATCCCGTTCTCCTTCACGCTGGTATACACGGTCGGAGTGAGCTTATTATACTGGATCATATATCCGCGCAGGCCGTTCTTCAGCAGGGTCTCCGCTGCTTCACTCTCCTGCCCGGCATATTCATTTGCTACCCGTTCCAGAATCTTTTTTGCTTTCTCCCAATCGCTGTCGTATGAGAGCACTACCGGAATCTCATTCCAAATCCGCTGCATTCCACGGGAGTAATTGGCGATGACCGAGGTGAAGATTTTCCCGTTGGGGATCGCCAGAACCCGTCCGGTGCTTTGCTCGGCGTCCACCCAGTTTCCGATCTCCATCAAGGAGAACTGAAACACGCCTCTGTCTATCACATCACCGGTATGCTCGCCAATCTGGATCCGGTCGCCAACCTCTAGAGATTTATTCCCCACAATAAAAATCCAGCCGATGATATCGGTGATGGGATCCTTGAGCGCCACGACCAGACCAGCCGAGAGCAGGCCCAGGTAAGTTGCCAGGGAGCGGATCCCGTTGAACCAGATCTGGGCGACAACCAGCAATCCCAGGGCGAAGAACAGGTAGCCGATGGCTTTTTGCCACTGGTAGCGGGTCTTCAGATTGGGGATGCGCCGGATCAACGAGCGCGAGACGAGCTGGTAGATCAACGACAACCCCAGGACGAACAACAAGGAAGCCAGCAGGTTGCTCTGGATATCCGGACTGATGCCCAAATTTTGCTCTATCCAGGTAGATATTTCTTCCATATAAAAAACTCGCCGCCGTGGGGGGGGGGGGGGGCGGCGCGCGCCGCCCCCCCCGCC
>JAEWYL010000202.1 GCA_023395675.1 Chloroflexota bacterium
GCCACCTGCTGCACGGTGGCGGCGATCTGGTTGGTGGCCTGCCCGGCCTGCGCCGCAACGGCAGACAGCTCGCCCGAAGCCGCGCTCAGAATGTTTGCATTCTCGGATACTTCACTCACCAGGGCGCGCAGGCTGCCGGTCATCCGCCGGAAGGCGCTGCCCAGTTCATCCTCCGGTGAAACCGGGACGACCTCCACCGTCAGGTCTCCCTCCGCTATTCGCTGCGCCACCCCGGACATATTCTGCAGGTAATCAACCATGCGGTTAAAGGACCCCGCGATCTCCCCCATCTCGTCCCTGCTTTTCACCGTTATCCTGTGCTTCAGCTCGCCCTTCGAGATCCCCTCCGCTACGGAGGCCATCTGCCTGGCGGAGGCCGAAAGAGAGCCGGAGATCAAGACCGCGATGACCATCCCGGCCAGCAGGGCCAGGGAGCCTGAGGCGATGATGACATAGCGCGAGCGGTTGACCAGCGCCGAGCTGTCCTGGTAAAGGGCTTTTCCCTGGTATTCGTGGTAAGCGGTGAAGTTGTTGATGGCAAGGTCAATCGCCATGACCCTGGCGCTGCTGTTGCGGATGACCTTCTGGGCCTCCGCGTACTGCCCGGCCGAGGCATGCTCCAGCGCCTGCTCCAGAGAGGCGCGGTAGGCCAGATAAGCCTGTGAAACCTGCTGATAAAGCGAGTGTTCTTCCTCCCCGCTCAGCAGCTTCTCTAACTGGCCCATCTCCATTTCATACTTGGCGATGTAATCCCGGGCTTTCTTCACCTCGGCCTGCGTATCGGCCTCGCGCTCCGCCAGGAGCGCCGACCGGACCGCGATCCGGGCCCCGAACAGGTGGATGTTCGCCTGCTGCGTGATCGTGATCGCCTGGAGCGCCTTGTTGAACAGGCTCTCAAGCCGCTGGTGGGTCTGGTTGGCGCTGCTATAACCGGCGGTACCGACGATCGCGGTAAAAACCAGAACAGCGCCAAAGGCAAGCAGCAGTTTGCTCCGGATATTCAATTTCATGAGAGATCCTCCAGTAAGAATACAGGCCGGTACGGTTGGGAAGGGGTCACATAGGGGGTCTCGGAAGATGGGGGTGAACTGCAATTTCAGACAAATATTTATACTCTTTTTATCCGGAACTTCCCATAAAACCAGGGGAAAGATTGCATAAAAGCCGGGTTAACAGATACGAACAGGGTTCGCTGTTTTGACCCTCCTATTTGACGAACTCAGAGAAATAGGATACAATATAGTAGTTAGGACTATAACTACTATATTACACGGGGGTGTGGGATGAACAATCTGGTGCAGCAGCTTCAAGAGCTGGGTTTTTCCCAGTACGAGGCCCAGGCTTATATCACGCTATTACAGCACACGCCGCTGACCGGCTACGAGCTGGCGAAATTCTCCGGCATCCCGCGCCCCAGCATTTATCCGGTGCTCCAGAAGTTGGAGGAGCGGGGGGCTATCCTGCGCATGGAGGGCGAGAACGCGGCCCGTTACTCCCCCGTCCCGGTGGATGAATTTATCTCTCGTCTCCAGAAGCAGTACCGTGAAACGCTGGATGCGGCGAGCGAAGCGCTGAGCAAGATCCACCTGCAGGAAGAGGGCGAGCCTGTCTGGAGCCTCAGCCGCTATCCGGTCCTGCTCGACCTGGCCCGCTCTCTGATCGGCTCTGCCCGGGAGAAGCTGCTGGTGGCGGTCTCACCGCTGGAGGCAGCCGCGCTGGGGGAAGAAATGGCAGCGGCCGAGGCGCGGCAGGTGCAGATCACCACCCTGTGCCTGGCGGAATGCCGCCGGGAATGCGGCGGCTGCCGGGGAAAGGTCCACCGGATGCCGGTGGCCGCGGACCCGCAGCAGGACCGCTGGCTGATCCTCACCCGGGACGGGGAGGAACTGCTGGCGGGCGAAATCCACCCGCAGGACGAGACCAACGCCGTGCGCACCCGGCAGCGGATGCTGGTGAACCTGGCCTCCTGGTATATCCGGCAGAGCATCGCCCTGGCGGCCATCCTGCAGGGGCCCGGCGGGCAGCAGGAGGGACTGGGGCCGGAGCGGCGCGCGCTCCTGGAGAGCCTGGACACGGCGGACGCCCGCCCATCCTGGGCGGTATTGTGGAAGCGTTTTATCGAAACCGAGTGAAAGGGTAGGGATAGCATATGGAAACATTGCAGGTTGTAAAAATGATGGATAACGGGGCCGCCCTGCAGCCGGTGGAGACTGGCAGGCAGAACGGGCACACGCCTCGGGAGATCCCCCAGTTGGTGCACTCTTTGCTGGCGGCGATCGGCGAGGACCCTCAGCGGGAAGGCCTGGCGCGCACCCCGGAACGGGTGTCGCGCGCCCTGGAGGAGCTCCTGTCCGGTTATCGGACAGACCTGGATGGCCTGGTAAACGGCGCTCTGTTCGAGAGCGCTTCCCGGGAAATGGTGCTGGTGCGAAATATCGAGTACTACAGCCTGTGCGAGCACCACCTGCTGCCGTTTTTTGGGCGGGCGCACGTCGCCTATATCCCCGGTGAGAAAATTATCGGCCTGTCGAAGATCCCCCGCCTGGTCGAGATGTTCGCTCGCAGGCTGCAGGTGCAGGAACGGATGACGGCTCAGATTGGCGAGGCCCTGAATGAGATTTTGCAGCCGGAGGGGGTGGCGGTTCTGGTCGAAGGTTCGCACCTGTGCGCGCGCATGCGCGGGGTGAGGAAAGAAGAGGCGGAACTGGTGACGCGCTTCATGCTGGGCGCGTTCGAACAGGATACCGCTCTGCGGCAGGAGTTCCTGCAGCAGGTCGAAAAGGGATAAGGGATTCAGGGAAGGTTTGTTGTTGTGTGCGGCTGCGCTGCATAAAACGACAACTCAGCACTCTAATACTGTATTCACACCAGGAGGGAAATGATGAAGCATTACCGGTATCTGATCATCGGCGGCGGGATGACCGCCGCCTCGGCAGTCGAAGGCATCCGCCAGGTGGATGCGGAAGGCGCGATTGGCCTGGTTGGTTCTGAAGAACACCCGCCTTACAAGCGGCCCCCGCTGACGAAAGGCCTGTGGGCCGGGAAACCGGTGGACAGCATCTGGATGAAGGCAGACCAGCCGGGGGTTGAGCTGCACCTGGGGCGGCGCATCCTCAGCCTGGAGCCGGACCCGAAGCTCGCCGTGGATGACCACGGAGAGGTGTACGGCTACGAGCGCCTGCTGCTGGCCACCGGCGGCGTCCCCAGGCGCCTGCCGCAGCGGGTGGAGGGGATCATTTACTACCGCACCTTCGATGACTTTGAGAAGCTGCATAATCCGCAGGCCCCTTCCGTCCCGGTGGCGGTGATCGGGGGCGGCTTTATCGGCGCGGAGATTGCCGCCTCGCTGGCGGCGAACGGGCGCATGGTGACCATGATTTTCCCCGAAGAGGGAATCGGCAGGCGGCTGTTCCCCCGGGACCTGTCCCTGTTCTTGAACGATTATTACCGCGAGCGAGGCGTAGAGGTCCTGCCGGGAGAGCTGGTGCAGGAGCTGGAGGGCCGGGAAGGAGATTACCTGCTGCGCACCGATGGGGGGCGCGCCCTGCAAGCCGGGCAGGTTGTGGCCGGGCTGGGCATCCTCCCGAATGTCGAGCTGGCGGAGACCGCCGGCCTGCAGGTGGAGAACGGCGTGGTGGTGGATGAAAAGCTGCGCACCAGCAGCCCGGACATTTTCGCAGCCGGGGATGTGGCTGCCTTCTACAACCCGGCGCTCAAGAAGCGGTTGCGGGTAGAACATGCGGATAACGCCCTGACCATGGGCAGGACGGCGGGCCAAAACATGGCCGGAGCAGACAGGCCCTATGAGCACCTGCCGTTTTTCTACTCCGACCTGTTCGACCTGGGCTACGAGGCCGTGGGCGAGCTGGATTCGAGGCTGGAAGTGAGGGCGGATTGGCAGGAGCCGTTCCGCAAGGGGGTGCTGTATTACCTGGAGGGGAACCGGGTGCGCGGCGTGCTGCTCTGGAACGTGTGGGATCAGGTGGACGCAGCCCGCCGGCTGATCGGCGAGCCGGAACCGGCCGGGGAGCTGTCCGGGCTCCTGCCAGCCTGAAACTGGCCGTGCCGGAAGCAAACAGACCGCCGCGAGAGATTTCGCGGCGGTCTGTTTGCATTATTGGACTGGCGCTCTGCTCAGATCCCGTAGAGGTAGTAGCAGGTGCGGCAGCTCTCAGGGGCGGGGGGCATGGCTTCCGCGCTCCCTGCTGACTGCTGTAGGATGGCGTCCATCAGGGCCTGCTGCTCCCAGTTCCGGCGCAGCTCGAACTGGCGGCGGAAATCCCGGTAGCTCTCCTGCTCCCAGACGGACGGTAAGGCCTCGCGGCGGATATTCCCAAAGCGCTGGCAGGGGGCGTGGACCTCCTGCCCATCGAAGATCCGGTTTTCGGCGTATGCCAGGGTGATGCAGGGGGAGATATTCCCCTGGTAGTTGAAGAAAACACTGCGCAGGGGGTCGTGCTCGCAGACCGCCTGCTCCTGGGGCTGCAGGGCGTACAGCCGCAGGCGCACTCCAGTCTCGCGGGAGGCGGCCTGCGCGGCGGAGACGGCCTCCTCGACTTCGGGAGCCGGGCTGCCTTCGTGGGTGAAGACCCGCCTGCCGTCATCCCCGGCGCGCAGGATGACGTCCAGGTTTTTTGCGATCACCTGCTCCACGCCCAGGCGTTTCGCCAGGCGGATGTAATCCGGAAGCTGGTGCACGTTCCGGGGGGACCCGGTCATCAGGACGATCACCATCATCATCTTTGGCCCGCCACCGCCGGCGCGCGCTTTAAGTTCGCTCAAACGGGCGATGTTGCCGGTCACCTGGTTGAAACTGGCTCCCAGGCGGATGCTCTCATAAAGCTCGGCTGTGGCGGCGTCCACCGAGAATGAGACCCAATCCAGCCCGGCTCGCATGAGCTCCTGGGCCATCATCTCTGTCAGGTGCACGCCATTGGTGCTGAAACCCACCTGGCAGCCGGCCTCTTTTGCGGCCCGCACCATCTCCGGCAGGTGGGGCTGTTTCAGGGGTTCGCCGCCTCCGGTCAGATCCACCGCCTCCGTCTGGGGCAGGTATTCCCGGATGCGGGAAAAGGTCTCCCATTCCATATGCCCGCTTCCAGGCCGCAGCTCGGTCCAGGGGCACATCACGCAGGAGAGGCCGCACTGCAGGGTCGGTTCGATCTGGAACAGCCTGAACGCCCGCCGGTTATTTCGTTTGAACCATCTCTTCATAAGACCCATATCGCCGCCTGTCCTGTTCCTGTCGATTTCGTCCTGATTCGGAGCGAAACAAAACCTTTACCAGTTCGAAAAAATGTGTACACTTATACGGTAAAGGAGAAACCAATGTCTGCCAAACGCACCTCGAAAACCGCTTCTACATCTCGCTCCAAACCCAGGGCCTCTACGCCGAGAAACCTGCTCTTGATGCTGAGCCTGCTGCCGCTGGCTGCCGGTATCCTGCTCGTGCTCGGTTGGGCGGCGGACATCATCGTCTGGGGGTCCGACCAATTCCAGGTTTCCATCGCCGTTCTGCTGATCCTGATCAGCTTCGCGCTTTCGAACGCGGTGCAGAAAAACTGGATCCTGGCAGCCGGCTGGACCCTGATGGTCGTGGCGGACGTTCTCCTGGTTTTCTGGATCGATTACAACCTGCAAATTATCGCCTTTGTCATCGGCGGCGTGGGCCTGATCCTGCTGGGCTACGAATTCATCCGCCGTTTCCGAGAGCAGGCAAAAACACAAAAGAAGGGCTGAGCCCCTGACCAGACCAGGATTCTGTGATTGGGCTGCGCGCCGGGCGGCCCAATCATGATTCTTTTGGACCGGACCTCTTCTATCTCATTGTACAGGCGGATTGCGTTCCGGCACATAAGCCCGGCCTTATCTCATCTAAGACTTTCCTTAGACGAGATAAGCTCTTACCCTATTTCTTTCTCCCCCCATTAAAGCTAGAATCAATACAGCGCAATCAAGGCCCGGAAACCGGTCTGACCGGCTCAGACGGCTGATCCCGCCGCCCGCCCAGACCCTCCGGACCCTGACTGCCCCCGTTTTAGCCAGTTATCATAAAAAGTGAACTGTGTTTGGCCGCCCAGCTTTCCGGCGCCGGCACGCTTCAGCCAGATGCGCTGTTTAAGCGCGCATACACTTATTTTTCCTGTTTGCTTCCAGTTCGCGTGAATCAGACAAGGAGGTGGAAGAAAAATCATGCCCCTGAACAACCCTGAAGGTGAGCGAGCGGTGATCCGTTCAGGGAAAACCCCAAGCAGGCCGCTCACTGTTTCCATACCCATTCCATATTTCGAACTGGAGAGAACCTCATGAATAACATCAAAATCAATGAGGATTGGCTGGCCACCATTCTAGCCTTTGTTCTGATCGCTCTGGCGATGATCGGCGTGATCGGGCCCTGGATTAAGTTCTAGCCGGCTGGAACAATAAGGAGAATGCAAGATGGCTACAACATCCGTCGCAAAGAAAACTGAACAGAAGACCAGCAACAACGTGGCCGGCTTCCTGGTCGGCCTGGCTCTGGTCGTTGTGCTTACCTTCCTGGCCCGCTACGTCAAAGGCCAGGTTTACGGCGTCGAGGACATCGGCCTCGGCATCCCCGGCAAAGTGCTGGAGACCCCGCTCTGGGCCGCCCTCATCGGTCTGATCGCCAACGCGGTCCTCAAAGGCATCAAAGGCTACGACTTTGTCAAACCCGGTTTCCGCACCGAGCTCTTCCTGAAGATCGGTCTGGTCATGCTGGGCACCACCGTCAGCTTCAAGGTCATCGTTTCCACCGCCATCGGCGCCACGATCCAGGGCGTGATCATGGTGGCCGCGGTTTACATGTTCTCCTGGTGGCTGGGCGGCAAATTCGGCCTGTCCGATACCCTGCGTGCGGTCATGTCCACCGCTGTTTCGATCTGCGGTGTCTCGGCCGCGATCGCAGCCGCCGGCTCGGTTCTGGCGAAGAAAGAAGAGATCACCTACATCACCACCCTGGTGATCATCACCGCCCTGCCCCTGATGGTGATCGCCCCGCTCATCGCCAACGCGCTCAACCTGCCTGAAGACGTGGCCGGCGCCTGGTTCGGCGGCAACGTGGACACTACGGCTGCAGTGGTCGGCGCCGGTACGATCTACGGCGAGAAAGCGCAGGCTGTCGCCAGTATCGTCAAGCAGACCCAGAACGCCCTCATCGGTGTGGTGGCTTTTGTGCTGGCCCTGTACTTCTCTGTCGTAGTCGAAGGCAAGAAGGAAAAACCCAGCGCCGCCGTGATCTGGCAGCGCTTCCCCAAGTTCGTCCTCGGCTTCATCATCGCCTCTCTGCTCTTCACCTACGGGGTGATCCAGAAAGGCTCGGATGCCGCCACCGCCATTTCGGGCATGAAGGACTGGGCCTTTGCACTGGCCTTCGTCTGCATGGGCCTGGAGCTGTCCGTAGGCGAGATCAAGAAGATGGGCTGGCCGCCGATCATCGTTTACCTGATCGTCACGGTGTTCAACACCCTGTTGGCCCTGCTCGTTTCCTACCTCATCTTCGGGTTCCTGTTCCCGGTGACGAGCCTGTAAGCTGAGAGGCTGAACCACACGTAACCCATCCATTCAATTTCGGTTCAGGATCAGTCAAGAGATTACGCCGTGTGGGTCCGGGTTGTGCCTGGGCCCACACCACCGCCG
>JAEWYL010000277.1 GCA_023395675.1 Chloroflexota bacterium
GGGCAGCCAACTCCCTGCTTGAATCAAGAGGCATGCTGAGCCGCTGAGCCGCTCAACCGCTCAGCCCCTCAGCCGGGCCAGCTCCGCCGGTGGCGGCGGGCTTCATCGGGCGAGAGCGGGCGTTTGAGCACGACGCGGAACTGGTTGGTGTTTTGCTGCGCGAAAGCATTCACCACCTCCCAGCCCTCCGCTCCCAGTTCGTTCAGATAATCTTCCAGCTCCTCGTCTTTGGGCGGGCTCCAGAACGATCCCAGTGTGAGCGAGCGGTACTCCCATTGCATTGTTTCTACCATTGGCTTTTTCCTTTTCGAGGTTTGATGACGATCAGCCTTCCGGTTGGGCGGGGCGCGCAGGCGCGGCCTGCCCGGGCTCTGCTGCGGGCCGGTGCGAAAACCGGCGCAGCGTCCACAGCCCCAGCAGGGCGAAAACGAGGATCCCCACCAGGCCGGCCATGCCGCCCAGCAGCGGGTGCGCGGTCGGGAAGAGGATGCGCCAGATCCCGTACGCCTGGCCGTTGAACGCGCCGTGGATCACCCCCGCCAGGATCGAGCTGCGGTAGCGCAGCGTCATCTCGTTGATGAAGATCCCGATGGAGAGGGTGAGGGCGCACATCCAGACCACCCCCGCCAGCGGGTAGCCGGGATAGTTGAAGCCCATCAGGATCAACGGGGCGTGCCAGAGGCCCCAGATGAGACCCAGGAGCAGGTAGGCTTTCGGCTTACCCAGGGGCATGAGCCGGGGCAGCAGGTAGCCGCGCCAGCCGAGCTCCTCGCCAAAGGCGAACAGGGCGTTGAGGGTCGGCCCGGTGACCAGGCTGCTGAGAAACAGGAAGCTCAGAATCTGCCCGGCAGGCGGCATCCCGGTCAGGTCCGCACCCATCTCGACCAGCTGCGCCTGGAAGAATTCCAGGCCCCAGTCGGGCCGGCCGAGGCCGAGCAACCAGGTCAGCGCATAGACCAGGGCGAAGACCAGAGGGATGATCAGGATGGAGAAAAGGTAGGGCTTGAGCGGGCCGAAGCGCAGGTAGGCTCCGGCGAGGCCCTCGCGGTGGACAAACCGCAGGGTGAGGCCCGCGGCCAGCGCCGGGACCCACATCACTGCGATAATCAGGTACTGGCCCAGGAGAGGCGGGACGCCCTCCCAGCGGAAACCCGCCAGGCCCAGGGCGCCCTCCACGGCATACGTCACCCCGAAGGTGATCAGCAGGAAAGTCGCGATCCCCTTGCGGTTGGCGGCGGCCTCGTCTCCCAGGGAGCGAACGGCTGTGGACATGCGCGTATCCTCCCACAACTCCGCCGGCAGAGGAAAGGTTCTTCGCTGGGGTGAGGGACAGCTTGGCCGCCCCTCACCCCAGCCTGTGCATTACTCTTCGACCGCGGTCCTGGCGGTCTCGGTCAGGGCCACCATGCCGCTCAGGCCTCCCAGGTTCATGGTGTCCACCGCGCTGCTGGGGACGATCACCATGGCGCCCTTCTCCTTCAACCCTTCGAAGAGCATGTTCATGGCCCGCAGGTGCAGGGCGGTGGGGTTGTTGATGTAGGCCTGCGAGGCCTCGGCGAAGGAGTCGGCGATCTGCTTCTCGCTCTCGCCCAGGATCACCCGGGCCTGGCGCTCGCGCTCGGCCTGCGCCTGGCGGCTCATAGCATCCTCCAGGGCCTGGGGGATGACGATGTCGCGGATCTCGACGCTCTGCACCGAGACCCCCCAGGGAGCGGTGCGCTCATCAATGATGCGCTGCAGCTCGGCGTCCATCTTCGCCCGCCCGATCAGGATGCTGGCGAGGTCCATCTGCCCGATGACCTCCCGCAGCGCGGTCTGGGCTGCCCAGGCGATGGCGGCGTTGTAATCGGCCACCTCCAGGGCGGCCTTCTCCGCATCCCAGACCATCCAGAACAGCACCGCATCCACGTCCACCGGCACGGTGTCTTTGGTGAGGGTCTTCTCGGCGCTGAAGGGCGTGACCATCACCCGGTGGTCAATCCAGGTGGGCACCGTGTCGACCACCGGGATCACCCAGAAGAGGCCCGGGCCGCGCAGGCCTTTGAAGCGGCCGAAGCGCAGGATGACCGCCTTCTCCCACTGGCTGGCGATCTTGAGCGCCGACAGGAAAAAGGCCGCCAGCAGAGTCATGACCGTGACGAAGATCCCGATCACGAGGTCCGAGACCCCGTTCACATCCATCAGGGCGGCTCCCGCGATCCCGGCCAGGAAGACCAGGATCGCCAGCCCCACAGCCGGGCCGTTAATATGCAGGTTGGCTGAGGCTGCCGCTTTTTGGGCTTTTGCTTCTTGTTTCGCGCGTCTGTTCATTCTTCCCTCTTGTTCCAGGCTAAGCCTGTGCCTCCGAAAACGCTAAGTGGTTGTCTTGCTAAGTTCCTGAGTAAAAACGAATATCCAGGCTTGAGCGAGCAGCCCTTCAGGGTATTTGGAGCAGCCTTTATTGGGTCATGCTCCTCAGGTTGGCGGAATTGAAGAACAGGCCTTCCACCAGCGAGCCGCCCACCTCGTACACAAAGGTGACCACCACCTCTTCCTTCTCGTATTCGCAGGGGAAGCTGTAACGGGCGTAACCCTGGAGGTTGCTCAACTGGGGCTCCCCGCAGGAGACCAGCTTCCCGCTGCTTTCCCCGATCAGCGCCTGAAGATTTGCGAACTCCTGGTCGTTGTAAGCCTCTTTCATGGTGTCTGAAAAATTCTCGACAAAGGCTGCCTTGTCTCCTGCGTCCAGCGCCTGCAGCGAGCTTACCGCCGCCTGGCGCACCTCCTCGTCCGAAAGGGCAGCCGGTTCGCCCCCCAACCCGCCGCAGGCAGCGGCGAAGGCGAGGAGGATCAGGCAGAGGAGTGCGAGTCTCTTTGCGGTTTTCGGGTTCATCCTTATCTCCTTAAACATGTGCGGATTACGAACCGGCGCCTGGCCGGTTTATTTCTCTACCTGGCTGGCGATATCGGGGAGCTTCCCTTCCTTCCAGCGCAAAATCTCCTGTTCTACGGCGGCAAGCACTTCGTCCGGCGTGCAGCTCAGGCGGGCAGCGCTGGAGACAAACTGGTGGGCGAGGGCAGAGAGCGCCTCGGCGCGCAGTTTTTCCGCGCTTTCCGGGTTGGGCTGGTCCCAGACGTAGGTGCCCCGCCCGTGTTGGGTGGAGATCAGGCCCGCCTCGTCCAGGGAGCGATAGGCGCGCGCGACCGTGTTAAAATTCACTCGCAGATCGGTTGCCAGCTGGCGCACGGTAGGGAGCTGCTGCCCTGGCTGGAGCTCTCCGCCGGCGATCTTATTCTCGACCTGGTGGATGATCTGCAGGTAGATCGGCTCGCCGGATCGAAAATCGAGTTTTATGCCCAGTTGGTTGCCGTCCAAAACCCTACTCCCAGAGTGTCTCTTTGTCTGTTTGTATCATTGTATTATTGACTTAATTGTATACTCGCTTGATTGATCTGTCAATCATGAAAATAGCTGTCCGGGGCGATTGCATCCTCCCCTCTTACCGGGGCGCAATGCCTGCCTGCCCGCGGCAGCCGTGACCCAGGAGCGCAATGAGCGGTTCAACCAACCTTGTATTCGATGAGAGCGGGCCTCCCCAGGCAGAGACGCTCGTCTTCCTGCACGGCGGGGGCGCGGGGGCGTGGATGTGGGGCCCGGTGATCGAGCGGCTGCCCGAATTTCACTGCCTGGCGCCAGACCTGCCGCAGCACGGGCGCAGCCAGGAGGGGCCATTCAGCATGGCGGGGGCGGCGGAGGCGGTCGCCGGGCTGATCCGGCGGCAGAGCGCCTCCGGCAGGGCGCACGTGGTGGGGCTTTCTCTCGGCGCCCAGGTGCTGGTGGAGCTGCTGAGCCGGGCCCCCGAGCGGGTGCAGACGGCCCTGATCAGCAGCGCCCTGCTCTGCCCGCTGCCCGGGTCCGGCCTGGGGCTGTACCGGCCCTGGTCTCTGGCGCTGGCGTACTGGACCATGATGGCCCCCTTCAAGAACTGGGAGGCCTGGATCCGCCTGAACGCGCGCTATTCCGCCGGGGTTCCGGAGGCCTATTTCGAGCATTTCCGCCGGGATTTCCAGGCCATGAGCCGCGACGCCTGGGTCAACGTGATGAGCGCGAACCTGGGCTACCGCCTGCCGGCGGGCCTGGAGCGCTGCCACAGCCCGGCCCTGGTGATGGTGGGGAAGAAGGAGCACCGCGCCCTGCGCCGTTCCGCAGAAGCGCTGCTGGCGGCCCTGCCGGCGGGGCAGGGGCGGCGCCTGAAACATACAGATGACTGGAGCCTGCAGGAGGAGCACAACTGGGCGCTGAAGGCGCCCACCCTCTTCGCGCGCACGGTGCAGGCCTGGTCCTCCGGCGCCC
Source organism: Chloroflexota bacterium (assembly GCA_023395675.1). Taxonomy (GTDB): domain Bacteria; phylum Chloroflexota; class Anaerolineae; order Anaerolineales; family UBA4823; genus JAEWYL01. The sequence goes on from JAEWYL010000277.1 coordinate 4,334, forward strand.
CGCTGCCGGAGGAGCTGGAGCCGCTGGCGTGAATCGAATGCGAGGCTGTCTCAAAACAGCCGCGAGCAGGATTAAATGCAGACTGCGGGACCGGGTTATGCCCGGTCCCGCAGTCTATCAGCTCAGAGGAGAAGCTACACCCAGCGGGGAAATATCAGGCTTTGGCGGCCTTTTTCTGGGGCGCGGCGGCTGCGGCAGCCATCTGGCTGCGGCGGTAGATGAACCAGTACAGCATACCGACCATGGCGGCCCCGCCGATGATATTCCCGATCGTGACGGGCAGCAGGTTGCCGATGAAGAAGTTCTGCCAGGTGATGGCGCCGAAGCTCTCGACGGTCTTGCCCGCATCCACCAGCGCCGGCAGCTGCCAGAATTCAGACCCGGCACCGGACTTGATAAACAGGCCGATGGGGATGAAATACATATTGGCGATGCTGTGCTCGAACCCGGCGGCCACGAAGGCGGTGATGGGCGGGATGATCGCCAGGATGCGGTCGGTGGTGGTGCGAGCGCTGAAGCACAGCCAGACCGCCATGCACACCAGGGCGTTGCACATGATGCCCAGGGCGAGCGCCTGCATGAAATCCAGGCCGGCTTTGCTGTTGGCGGTGTTCAGGGCTGCCAGGCCGATGGCGCCGTTCCCGAAGGTGTACTGCTTGGTCAGGAACATGATATAAGCGGTCAGGATTGAGCCCGCGAAGTTCCCCAGGTAAACGATCACCCAGTTGCGCAGAACGGCGCCGAAGCCGATCTTGCCGCTGGCGAAAGCCATCACAATCAGGTTGTTGCCGGTGAAGAGCTCGGCGCCGCCGACGATGACCAGGATCAGGCCCAGGGAGAAGACCAGGCCTGCCAGAAGGCGCGCCACCCCGTACGGCAGGGCCCCCGACCCGGCTGCGACCGTGGTCGAGATGACCGCCCCAAGGGCGATAAACGCTCCCGCCAGGACTGCCAGTGCAAACATGCTGGCTGCATCCAGGTTGGCTTTCTTGACGCCCACACCCTCAGCCTTTTCAGCCATCGCCGGGGGAAGTAGCGCGTCGAAATTGATCTCATTATTCATCGCAAACTCCTGTCAGAAATGTAGTGGTGGGGATGCCGGGTCGCTCCCATTAGCATTATATGCGATAAGTTACAAAAACCAGCCCTATCACAGATAAAAAGTGACAATTGTCACAATCAAACAGGAGATGAGTCCCGCGTGAAAATAATTCCGGGGGGCGGCAGGGCTGCCCCAGGACTGCTGGCTTTCTCAGGAATGAAGGTTGGGGTATGGGCGGGCAGCCGCCCGCCTCGAATTGAGCCCGGCTTGCTCAAGGTTGAAAGCCAGGCTCAAGACCGCCTCAGGGAGTGGGGAGCACGCGCAGGGGGTTCAGATAGCCGCCCGGCACACGCACCTCGAAGTGCAGGTGCGGGCCGGAAGAGTTCCCGGTATTGCCCGACAGGCCGATGGACCTGCCCTTATCCACCTTCGCCCCGCAGTGGGTGCTCACCTGGCTCAGGTGGGCGTAGAGGGTCTGGTAGCCGTTGCCGTGGTCAATCATGATGGCGTTGCCGTAGCCGATCCCGCCCGTCCAGCCGGCGAAGATGACCAGCCCGGCGTCGGCTGCGAAAACAGGGGTGCCCTCGGGCGCGCTCAGATCAATGCCAGGATGGCCCTCCATGAAATCGGTCCCCGATAGGGCCTGGTACTGGCTGGGCCAGATGAAATCTCCGCTCCCCAGCGGGCCTTCGGTCTGGATCTGGCAGGAGGGCTGCCCGGCGTTCAGGTCCGCCCGTTCCGGGTTGCGCGGGATGTCCGGCGGGGGCACTCCATCCACGGCCTGGAGGGTGGCGGTGGCGGCCGCTTCGGGCGGCGGCGGGGTGGCGGTGGGCTCGCTCTGGAGGGTGGGCGCCGGGGTGGGGGGAACCGCAGTGGGCAGCACGGCTTCCACCGGCTCGCCCAGGCGCTCCAGCGCGACCTGCGCCACCTCCGCAAAGATCGGGGAGGCCACCGTAGAACCCTGCCCGGCGTTCTCGATCAGGACGGCCGCCACCACAGCCTGGTCGCCCCGCTCGGCGTAGCCCAAAAACCAGGCGTGCGGCTCCTGGGCCCCGCCCAACTGGGCCGTGCCCGTTTTCCCCCCCACCACCGCACCGGGGACGGCCGCCGTCCTGCCGCTGCCCCGTTCCACCACTTCGATCATGATATCGTGCACCAGCTCGGCGGTCTCCGGCTCCATCAGGCCGCGAAACACCTGCCGGTTGGGCAGGTTTTCCTGCAGGCGGCCGGAAGGGGCGTGGATGCCCTGCACCAGGTAGGGCAGGGGCATATCGCCTTCGTTGAGGACGGGCAGGAGCACCATCGCCATGCTCAACGGGGAGGTCAGCAGCTCGCCCTGGCCGATGGCGGTGGCGGCCCGCAGCAGGTTGTTGCCCAGCACTTCTTCGGGGGGCGAGGCGAGCCGGGCGGGGCTGTATTCGATCTCCAGCGGGTAGGGCTCGGGCCGGCTGAAGCCCAGCCGGCGGGCGTAGTCCAGGAACACCTCCGGCGGCATTTCGTCCCCCATGCGGGCGAAGGCCGCGTTGGCCGAGCGGGCGTAGGCCATGGGCAGCGCCAGCCTGTCCTCCCGGTGGTTGGGGTCGGGGATGACGCCCCCGTCCACTTCGTAGACATAGTAAATATTGCCCTGGCTGTCGCGCCGGGGCTCGCCGAAATCGAAGACGGTCTGGGGGGTCACCTGGCCCGTATCCAGGGCTGCGATCAGGGTGACGGTCTTCCAGGTGGAGCCGGGGGTGTAGAGGCCCTGGGTGGCCCGGTTCAGCAGGGGGCTGGGGCAGCCCGGGCTGCCCGCCGGGTTATCCGGCCCGCAGCCGGCCAGCAGGGCCGCCGAATATTCCGCCTCCAGGATGCGGTTGGGGTCGAAGCGCGGGCCGCTCACCAGCGCCAGCACAGCCCCGCTGTGCCCGTCCAGCACGACGATGGCCCCGGCGCGCTCTCCCAGGGCGCGTTCCGCCGCCCGCTGCACCTGGCTGTCGAGGGTCAGCACCAGGTCGCTGCCGGTGATGGGCTGGTGGATGATCTGGTTGAACTGCACGTCCGGCCTGTCCAGCCCGAGCAGGACCTCGTTGTAGCTGCGCTCCAGGCCCGAGATGCCGGTGCGGATGCCGGACACATAGCCGACGGTGTGGGCCAGCGAAGGTTCGTTGTACACCCGCCGGACCGTCCCGTCCTCCAGCGCCTGGTCCTGGGCCAGGATGCGCCCGCTGCGGTCGTAGATGGAACCGCGGGTGATGCTGTTGAGCAGGTCAATGGTGCGCTGGATAACCGGCTGGGGCAGCCCTGCCAGGTCGCCCCCGCCGCGAGTGAGGGCGTCCACCGCTTCCTGGGGGTCCGGCTCCTCCCCGCGCAGCTCCTCGTAAGCCTGGGCGGCGGCGACCGGGTTCAGCGCCACCGGCTGCAGCTCGTCGCCCCGCACCAGCTGCCAGTACACGATGCGCAGGGAGACCAGCACCAGCAGGGCCGCCAGCAGGTTCGCCAGGCGCCAGACGCGCCGCTCCAGGGTCATGCGCCCCCCTCCAGCCGCCGGGCCACAGCCAGGGCCAGCCCGACTTCGGCCATATTCACCAGCAGGGCCATGCCCCCCTGGCTGAGGAAGGGGATGGTCACCCCGGTCAGGGGGATCAGGTTGAGGGTGCCGCCCACCATCACGAAAACCTGGGTGAAGAGGTGCAGGCCGATGCCCACCAGCAGCAGGCGTTCGAAGACCTGCCCGCGCGGCAGCAGCACGGAGATGCGGAACACCCGCAAGAGCAGCACCGCGAAGAGGATGATTACCGCGATCCCCGTGGCGGCGCCCATCTCCTCCACGACCGCCGCGAAAATGAAATCGGAGTGCGCCAGGGGCACGTATTCCGGCGTGCCGAAGCCCAGCCCGGTGCCGGTGATGCCGCCGGCGATGACCGCGTAGACTGCCTGCTGGATCTGGTATCCGGGGCCCTCGCTGATGGTGATTCCGGTGGGCAGGCCGTTCTCCAGCACCGGGGCGCCGCTCCAGGGGTTGCGGAAGGCGAGGAAGCGGTAGCGGATGACGGCGGGCACCTCCCAGAAGAGGGCCAGGACCAGCCCGGCGAGTACAGCCAGCGCCAGCCCGATGGCGCCGATGGTGGCGAAAATGCGGGTTTCGAAGCCGGCGTAAAGCATGCCGACGAAGAGCACCCCCAGGATGAGCACCGCCCCAAAGTCCGACATCTGCACCAGGGCCAGGGTTGCCAGGGCCACAAAGAGCACGCCCGGGATGAAATAGCGCACCGCGGGCAGGCGCAGCCAGCCCAGGAATGCCTTGGCCCGCCCCTCGGCCTCCTGGCCCTCGCGCTCGATAAACCAGGCCAGGAAGACGATCAGGGCCACTTTGATCAGTTCAGAGGTCTGGATGGGGGGCAGCGGTCCGATCCGCAGCGCCAGCCGGGCCCCGGTCTCGTCCACCACCCCGAAGACGGCGGTCAGGAAGGGCAGGGCCAGCCCCACCAGGCTGATGGGCACCGCCTGGCGGCGCACCCACTCGATCAGCTGCGGGCGGAGCACCAGGGCTGCGATCACGATCACGCCGGGCAGGAAGCCGCGCGTGAGCTGCTGCCAGACGCCTTCCGCGCCGCGCAGGCGCCAGATCATGGTCATCCCGATGGCAATCAGCAGCCCCATCACGGGCAGAAGGATCTGCTCCTCCTGCAGCCGCCGGCTCTGCAGCAAGATATGCAGGGCCGACAGCCCCAGCGCCACCACCAGCGGCGGGAGCAGGGCCCCCGGCAGGGCGGGCAGCGGGTTCAGCCCCTGCTGCAGCTGCCCGGCGGCGGTCACCAGCAGGAAACCGAGCACGAGGATCAGGAAGACGATCGCGAGCATGATCGCCTCCAGACTGCGAGAGAACAGGACTTTCAAAGCATTTCCTTTGAAGCGTACCCCCCGCTCTTTCGACCGGGGATCAGTCAATCAGTTCGAAGGACATCCCCCCGAGCTGCACCACCCCGCCCGCCGGCACCGCCCGGGGCGCGTGGGGCTGGCAGCGCTGGCGGTTGACGAAGGTCCCGTTGCGGCTGCCCAGGTCCTCCACCCACCAGGTGACGCCGTCCCAGCGCAGGCGCGCGTGGTGCCCCGAGATATAGGGGTCCTGCAGCGCCAGGTCGTTATCCTGCTCGGCGCCCAGGGTGGTCACCGGCTGCAGGCCGAGCAGGCTGCCGGGCGAGAAGCGTGGATCGCCGCCGGGGTGCAGCACCCGCAGCTGGCCTGCCGCAGCCGCAGGAGCGGGCGGCGCGCCGCTGATGCGCTGGCCCAGCTCGCGGCGCACCGCCAGCAGCAGGATGAGCAGGGCGAAGTAGATCAGCCCGATCAGCACCCATTTCAGGGCGAACAGGAGCGTGCTCCAGCTTAAGGCGCTCATCCCCGGCAGCCCAGCGAAAATTTGAGGGCCGCGACCCCGGGGGTCTCGGGGCGCGGATCGCCCGGCCTGTCGGCCCCCAGGATCACCAGGTCGCCCTCCTGCAGCACCCTTCCCTCTGCAGGGACGGGCTGGTAATTGACATAGGTGCCGTTGGCGGAGGGCCTGCCGTCCGGCCCGCCGTCGAACAGGCGGAACTGGCTGCCCTCGACCCGCAAATGGGCGTGCCGGCGGCTGATCAGGCGCCGCTCCTGGATCTGGGGCAGGTCCAGGAAAATATCGTTGGCGGCGTCGCGGCCGATGCTGGTGACTCCGGAGGAGAGCGCCCAGCGCCTGCCCCCGGGGACGAGCTCCAGGCAGGCGTTCTGCACCGGCGCAGCCCCCGGCCCTTCCCGCACCAGCGGCTGGATCCGGCTGAGGATGCGCGCCTGGTTGCTCTGCAGGTCCGGCGTCGGACGGATCTCGATCTGCACCCGCCCGCCAAAGCGGTAGTCCTTCCTGCCCTGGCGGCTGTTCGTGGTGGTCAGGTGTTCGAGCAGCTTCCCTTCCCACTGCCGCAGGACCTGCGCCTCGATCGGGCGGTAGTTCCGCTTGTAATTCTCCTCGCTCACCTCGACCACAAAGCGGTTTGGAACAATTTTATTGAATTGAGCGTCTTCCAACAGGTTCTCGCGCGCCAGCATCACGTCGCACAGGCCCTCGCCGATCTCGGCAGGCAGCAGAGAGCGAGATTTCCAGATAAAACGCGGCTGCAGCATCTTGACCTGCCAGTATTCGTGAGATTCTGTACCGGATGTCATCTTCTCTCCTTCGCCATCCTGATCAGCAGCCGTGTGAACCCGATCTGGATCTGGTCGCCGGGCTTCAGGGCCCGCTCGGCGATGCGCAGGCCGTTGACCAGCGTGCCGTGGGTGCTGTTCAGGTCCCGGATAAAGAGCATCCCGTCCTGGGTAAAGAGCTCCGCGTGCTGCCGGGAGACCCCCAGGTCCTCGTCCAGGCGAATGGAGGCGCTCGCTCCCCGGCCGATATGGGCCGGGAGATTATCCAGGTAAAACTCCCGCCCGGAATAGGGACCCTCGGTCACGATCAGCACCGGGAGGGCGGGCAGGCCGCCCGGGATTTGATTGCCGTTTGTCACCGGAGTTAAAGACGGCCCTCCGTCTTCCTGGGTTCCCCCCTCCAGGTCGGCGGCGGCGATGGTCGGCAGGCGGCGCTCCGGTTCGGAGGGGGGCCTGAACAGGGTCATCCGCCGGCCCTGGGCCGGAGGCGGTTGGGCGGGCAGGGTAAAGCGCGCGAAGAGATAGACGAGGAAGCCAAACAGGGGCAGCAGGGCGGCCAGCAGCGGCCAGATATAGCCCTCAAAACCCTGCAGGTTCCTGCGGCGCACATCCCAGCGTACGATCAGGACGGTTACTATCCAGAAGATAAGGGCCAGCAGGGCGATACCGGTAATGAACAATGTATTCGACAATTCTTCAGACATCGCGGTCCATCCACCCGCCTTTCCCCCAACCTTACAGCCCAACCGGGTTCTTCAGGGATCTTCCCATGTGATTATACCCTCTCTTCCGGACCCTCCCCGGTGGTTGTTCGAGTGAGGCTGCCGTCTGTGCGGCGGAGCCGCGCGCAGATCACCCTGCACGAACTATTCGTGCCCTCGATGGCTTCTAGTGCCTGCGGATAGAAAGAGAAGATATGGGATAATGAAAGGTATGGTCTACGCCGATCCACTGCTGGGGCGCACGCTCGGAAACTACCGCCTGGACCGCCTGCTCGGACGGGGCGGGATGGCGAGGGTGTATTTTGGCTGGGACATCCGCCTGCACCGCCCGGTGGCGATCAAAGTCATGGACGAGCGCTACCGGGACAACCCCGCCTACACGGCGCGCTTCGTGCGCGAAGCCCGGGCTGTGGCCGCCTGGAACCACCCGCACATCTCGAAGGTGTTTTTTGCGGGCGAGGAGGACGGCTGGCCTTTCTTTGTGATGGAGTACGTGCGCGGCCTCGACCTGCAGCAGCTCCTGCGGCGCTACACCGAAAACGGGGAGCTGATGCCGCATGCCGATGTCCTGCGCATCGGGAAAGCAGTGGCCGAGGCGCTGGATTACGCCCACCAGAAAGGCGTGATCCACCGGGACGTCAAGCCCTCCAACGTGATCGTGGAGGACGACGGCCGGGTGGTCCTGACCGACTTTGGCCTGGCGATGAACATGGCCCAGGGCACCCTGGGCGAGGTGTTCGGGAGCCCGCACTATATCTCTCCCGAGCAGGCGCGCAATTCGGCAGAGGCCGTCCCGCAGTCGGACCTGTACTCGTTGGGGGTGATGCTGTACGAGATGCTCACCGGGGTGCTGCCGTTCGACGACCCCTCCCCGACCTCGCTGGCCCTCAAGCACCTGACCGCCGACCCGCCCCCGCCGCGCCAGATCAACCCCAACCTGAGCCCCGAGGTGGAGGCCGTCCTGTACCGGGCGCTGGCCAAGCGTCCCGAACAGCGCTTCCACAGCGGGAAGGCGCTGGTGGAGGCCCTGCAGCAGGCGCTGGCGCCCGGGCCAGAGCAGGCCCAGCCGGCCGCGCTCCCTTCCCTCCCGGGGCAGGCGGAGAAGACCGAGCCCCGCCCGGACGGGAGCGGGCGCCCGACTCTCTCACGCGTCCAGATGACCGAGATGGTCAGCGACTACCTCTCGGGGCAGTCCACGGCCCGCTCCCCGGGAAACGGGCCGCCGCCCACCTACGCGGGCCCGGTCGGGGCTTACCCTTCGCGCCCGCCTGCGGGCATCGCCGGCGGGTACAGGCGCTGGGCCGTCGGCTGTTTTATCCTGCTCTTGATCGCTTCCCTGGCGGGCGGGCTGGCCCTGGGCTATGCCTACAGCCGGCAGCGCCGTCCCGGGCTTTCGGCCGGGCAGACCGCCACCGCGACCGTCACCGCCACCGTCCCGGAACCCACCGCCAGCGAAACCGTCCCGCCCCCCAGCCCGACCGTGGAAACGCCGGAGCCCACCCCCACCTCCGGGCCGACCGCCACCTGGACGCTGACCCCGACCCCGACCAGCACGGCGACCTTCACCCCCACCCCCACCC
>JAEWYL010000310.1 GCA_023395675.1 Chloroflexota bacterium
CCCCCCCCCCCCCCCCGCCGGGGGGGGGGGGGGGGGGGGGGGGGGCCCTTGCCACCCAACGATATGGTGTCTCCATGAGGTGCACGACCCACACATACGGCAGCTGCTCCATCTCAAAAAAAGACCCTGATGGTCTTGGAGACCTTCAGGGTCTTTCCCGCGGCCGCTGCAGCCCCAGGCCGCGGTCAGCGCCGGCCGATCAGGACGAACGGGGCCCAGTAGTAAGGGTGCGGGTAGCGCGCCGCCAGCCCCTGCTGCACGCGGCGCAGGGCGGAGGCCAGGCCCGCCCCCGCGCCCAGCTCCCGGTACAGGTCAGCCATCACCCCGGCGGTGGTCTCATCGGGGACCAGCCACAGGCTGACCACCACCGCCGCCGCCCCGGCCCCCAGGAAGGCGCGCGGCAGGCCGACGACCTCATCCCCGCCCAGCACGCGGCTGCGTCCGGATTCGCAGGCGCTGAGGATTACCCGGGCCCCGTCCAGGGGCAGGTGCAAGGCTTCGGCTGCGGTCAGCCAGCCGCCCGCCAGTTTGAGCGCGGAGAAGAGGGGGTTATCCGCCCGGAACAGCCCGTGGCAGGCCAGGTGCAGCACCTGGCGTCCCGGCGCTTCGGACTGCAGCCGGGACGGGGTGGCCTGCTCCCCCTCCAGGAGCTCCACCTGGTAGCCGGCCCGGGACAGCTCGGCGGCTGCCCGGCGTCCCTCTTCCCCGGCGGAGGGGATCAGGGCGTCGGCCTGGCTGACCACCAGGGCCTTTGGCGGGCGCCGGCCCAATGCAGGCCGGTCGAGGGCGTAGAAGGCCGCGCTCAGCGCATAAGAGAACTCGAAGCGCTCGATCAGACTGCGCTCTCCATCGTACAGGGCATGGAAGGGGGCGCCGTGCAGAATCCCGTGCGGGATCACCACCAGCCTGCCCGGCGGCCCGCCCGCTGCGGAGCGCAGGGGCTCCTCCAGAGCCGCAAAGAGCTCCTGGTAGAGGGCGGACAGCAGCCGGCGGGTGGTCTTCTCCAATAGGGGCAGGTTGCGCTTCCAGAACTCCTCCCCGGCGCGGAACCGCTCCCACTGCGCGTTGAGGCGCCCGAGCAGGCTGCGCACCACCGGCAGGCAGCCCACCCGGCGCACCACCTCCGCCCCGTCCCTGCGGATCAGGAAAGCCAGGATTTCATCGCCCAGGGTGTAATAGGCCAGCAGCCCCAGGTCCTGCGCCAGGCCGGCCTGCAGTTCCTCAAGCTCAACGGAGGGTGCCTCGCCGGAGCGCACGCCGGCAGCCGCCGGGCCCGAGAGGCGGAGCCGCAGGCGGCTGATCTCCTGCTCCAGGCCCGCCGCCCGCGCCTGCAAATCTGCCAGCCCTTCTGCGCCCACTGGCTCTGCCGTCTCGAGAAAACGGTTGTAGACCGCGCTCAGGTCCGCCTGCAGGCTCTGGAGCCGCCCTTCCAGCTCCTGGTCCTGCCCCGCCTGCCGGCCCGGAGAGGCAAGGCCGGTGAGCAGGTCAATCAGCGCCCTGGAGCGGGCGCTCTCCGCCGTCTGGAAGGCCTGCCGGATCGAGGCCGGTCCTTCCTGCTCCAGATAAAGCTGCAGCAGGTCGTCGTAGACCGCGGTTTTATCGGCCAGGAAGGAGGCCCGGGTGGCTTCGTGCGCCAGCCCGCCGCGCAGCCTCTCGATCTGCTGCGCGGCGGCGGTCAGGTAAGCCTCTGCCTCCTCCATGCGGCCCTGCAGAAGGCGCACACGGCCCAGGCGGCTGTTCAGGCGGTAATCCAGCACTGGGAGGGCCAGCGGCTCCGCCAGGCGTCCGGCCTCTTCCAGCAGCCTCTCAGCCGCCTCCGTCTCGGGGAGGTGCAGATCTGCCGCGCGCAGCAGGGCGTAAATGCGCTGCACCGGCCAGGCCCCGGCCTCCACCAGCGCCAGGGCCTGGCCGGCCCGGGCGCGGGCAGCCTGCAGGTCCTCCTGCGCCCGAAAGAGGGCGCTCTCCTCCAGGAGGACGGCGCTGAGCATCGGCAAGTTGCCGGCTGCTTCAAAGAGCGAGGCGGCCTCCGCCAGGACCGGCCCGGCCTCGCCCAACCGGGATTCCGCCAGCAGCGCCGCGCCCAGCCCGGACAGGGCCCGGGCCAGGTGATCGGCCATTCCGGCCTCTCTCAGGAATTCAGCCGCCTCCCGGTACAGGGCTTCGCATTCGGGGTACAGGTTCAGGGCCAGGAAGGCGTCCGCAGTCTTGCGCAGCAGGATGCCCTTGTTGGCCTGCGCGTCCAGGTTCTCCAGCAGGCGTCGCGCCGCCTCAAATGCCTCCAGGGCCAGAGCATAGCTCCCCTGCGCCAGGTGCGCGTCGGCGGTATTGCTCAAAGTCTGGGCCTGCAGCAGCGTCTGCCCGCTCTCCCCCAGGATCTGAGAGGCCCGCTCGAATGCCTCCAGCGCCTCGCTCACCCGGCCGAGGTGCACCAGCACGATGCCGCGGTTGTTGCTGACGTCCCCCAGCCGCTCCGGCATCCCCAGCCGGCTGTAGCCGGCCTCGGCCTCGGCGTAGCGCTGCAGCGCCTCGGCATAGCGCCCGGTGGTCTCGCATATCACGCCCAGGTTGTGGCGGGCCAGGGTGGCGACCAGCCTCGCCTGATCCGAGTCTTCATGGCCCTGCAGCGCCTCAAGAACCGCCTGGCCGGCCTGCAGGGCTTCGGTATGCCGGCCCAACTCGTTCAAGGCCCACATGCGGCCGATCTGGGTGCGCAGGGCCTCTACGGTTTCGCCCAGGTCTTCATAGCGCTCGCGGGCGGAGTCAATGCGCTCCAGCGCAGCCTCGAATTCGCCGTTGATCAGGTGGGTCTGGGCGCTGACATACACCGCGCGCGGGGCGAGGGCCGGGCTCCCGGCGCGGCCGGCCGCTCCGGCGCACAGCGCGGCCAGGCGGCGGGCCTTGCCCGGATCGCTGCGCGCCAGGCTCATCGCCTGCTCCAGGAGCAGCCCCAGGTTCTCCGCGTCCAATCGCCCGGAGCGCTCCAGATGCTCGACCTGGAGCTCCAGGGTGGGCAGATCCAGCAGGGCGTCCAGCCAGTCAAAATCGGGAGGTAGGGAGGGCGGCCCGGACATGCGGTTGCGCGCCTGTTAGAGCTTCAGGGTAGGAAGGACGATTTCAAAGCGTTGGGTGCTGAGAATCATTTCATAATCCCCGCCAGCCAGGCCGGAGAAAAAGAACTCGCCGAGCTCATCGGCGCGGGTCCTGCCGGCCTGGCTGGACCCGCGAACAAGATGAACGCTGAAAACAAAGCCGGCGCTCTCCTCGGTCGGGAACACCTGGCCCGCCAGGTCTACCAGCCCGTCTTCCCGGCGAGTGTAGATATCCAGGGCGATCTCCGCCACCCCCGTGTTGAAGATCATCTGGCGGTGCTGCCCCTCCCTGGCGACCGAGCGCAGGCCTGCGGCGGCGGCCTGCTTCCGGCTGTCAAAGAACAGGGAAGCCTGGAGGCGCTGAAAAAAACCGGCCTGCCGGCGCTCCTGGCTTTTTTCGTTGAACAGGCGTCTGAGTTCTTTGCGGACCCTGGGCGGGGGCGCTGAGAGTTTGAGCTCCTTGCTGATCTCCAGAAAGCTGCGCAGCCAGGCAAGGTCGGCCCGGGTCTCTTCGCCGGCCTTTTCCAGGGCTGCGCTCAGGGCTTCCGCCTCGGCTTCCGGAAGCCTTCCTTCCAACCAGTCCACTAAATGGGCAAATTTCGGTCTTTTCTGGCTTTTCATGACCAATATATTCGCCTTTCATGGCTTAAAAATACATCTAAAGATAGTAGGTGTACGGGATAAGGATGCTTCCCTGAATTCTTTATCCCCAACTGGCGTAAGCTAATAACGGGACGGTAATTTGAAAACCAGCCTCTCCTCAAATTTGCCCCCTCGAAAACCGGTCTCTAGCTCTCGACCAGCGCGGCCAGATGCCGTTTCAGCCTTTCCAGGCAGCGCGACCGGGTGGGGCCGATGCTGCCCACCGGCATGGCCAGGCGCAGGGCGACCTCTTCGTAGGTCGGCTCGAGCGGGTCGAAATAGAGGGCCAGCAGCAGCTCCCGGCAGCGGTCGCCCAGGCGGCTCAGGCCCGCGGTGATCCATTCCAGGCGCTCCCAGCGCTCCGGATGCTCGTCCGCGCCGCCCACCCATTCCATTTCGGCCAGATCTTCATCCGGGGCGGCCTGCTCTCTGCGCCGGCGCTCCAGCAGGCGCCAGGTATGCCGGCGGGCCACCGTGGAAAGCCAGGCGGCCAGGTGCGTATTCTCCTGTAAATTGTCCAGGCTCTGCAGCAGGATGGTGAAAGTGATCTGTACCAGGTCGGCCGCATCCTCACCCGGGAGCCCGTAATGGAGCGGAATGGAATAAACCAGGCGCTCGTACCGCTCAAGCACCCGCTCCCAGGCCCGGGCATCTCCTTTGCGGCAGGCCTGGATTAAATCCTGATCGGTTTCGTTCACAGCCACGATGTAATTCCCCGATTCCCCTTCAATTTTTGGATGGTTTTCTACCAGCCGGGGTTCGTCCAGTTCCACAGCCAGTAGGCCAGCCCCTTAAAGCTCCCCCAGCGCTCGAATGCAGCCTCCACCTCAGCCGCGCCCACGGCGCCGCCTTCATACCACTCGTTCGAGACCATTTTTATGGCCCAGGAATCCACAGGAATATAGTCATAATGCCCGAGCAGCATCAGGAGGTTCGCCGCCGCGTACGGGCCCACTCCCTTGAGCGCCAGCAGCCGCCGGCGCAGCTCGGGCGTGTCGAGGGGCGCGGTTTTCAGCCTCTCCAGGTCCAGCTCGCCGGAGGCGACCTGCCGCGCCAGCCCCAGCACGTAGGGGGCGCGGTAGCCCAGGCGGGTCTCGCCGCGCAGGACCTCCTCAGCGGCTCCCGCCAGGCGCTCGGGGGATGGGAATGCGCGGCGCGTGGTGTTCCCGGGCGCAGGCTCGCCGAACTGCTCCACCAGATTGCGGTTCATACGGATGGTGGCCGCCCAGAGCGTGTTGGTGGTCAGAATGGTTTTGACCACGTCTTCGAAGAGCGTGGCGGAACGAAGGATGCGCCCCAGCCCCTTCTCCACCGTGTGGGCCAGTTTCGGCTCCTGCAGCGCCAGGGCATAGAAACGGGACAGGTCGGCGTCCAGGCCCAGCATCCAGGCCGCTTTCCCCCGCGCCTCCACCTGCTCCTCCTGGCTGAGCGGCGCGTCGCTCTCAACGCAAATCCCGCCCTCCGCCTCGCTGAAGTCCAGCTCCACCACCCGGCCCCCGTCCAGCTGCAGGGCATAGGAAAAACCGTTCCCGCCCTCATGTTCCTCAAAAGGCGCGAGCTGGATCCAACCGTGCGAGTGGATCACGGCGGAAAGGGAGAAGGGCTCCGGTGCAGGGATTGACAGCTGCATGGTGCGCTCCTGTCAGCGAGTAAGCCGTGTTTCGGGAAAACTTCCAAAACTTATGCTATCATATTTTACATTCGGCGGCGGGTCAATCCCGCCGAATACCTAGTAGCACGGTTTTCACGAAGACCCCGAAACGCCCGTTATTCACTTTTCCACAGAGAACGAGGGAAAATACCTGTGCCGGAGGAGATTTGCCCGGGCTGCGCCGCCCGCCTGCCCGCCAGCGGCGGGCCCACTCACCGCTATATCGGGGCCTCTCCCGCCTGCTGGGAGATCTATTCGGCCCTGGTCAACGGCGGGGAGCCTCCGCTGGCGCCGTCTCCCTACAACGGCCTGCTCGTAGACGCCTACGCCGCGCAGCACCCCGGCGTGCCCTCGCCGCAGGCCGTCCAGTCCGTCGCCGTCCACCTGCTGGTGCTGTACGGGGTGCTGTCCCTGGGGGAGAACCCGGGACAGGCGCTCTGGATCCGCAGGCAGGCCCTCAGCGAAGCGAAGGGGCGGCGGCAGGGGCGCTTTCAATGGCTGGAGCCGCCGGGCTTCGAGGGCGCGCTGACCATCGCGGACGTGGCCTGGGGTTCCAGCGCAGAGGACCGCGCCAGGCTGGTGCGAGATTACGTTCAAGGCGTCTGGGAGCGCTGGCAGGCGCTCCACGCCGGGACGGTGGCCGGCTGGTACCGGATTTATGTCTCCGGCTGAGGCGCTGCGGTGTTTGTCTGAGCGGGTGAAACCGGCGACTGCAGCTTCAATTCAGCCTTTTAGCCTTCAACCCTTCATAACAAATCAATATTCGGCCGTTCGCCTCTAGATGCAGCCGGTAACTGGCCCTGATGAGTTTTGACAATCAGAACCGGCGATAGCCGAAGGAAAACCCGAATCAATCCCCCTGCCAAAGCGCGCCTCAGGGTGTGCCGTCCATGCAGGACCCGGGTATTAACCTGACTTCCAATTTTGCGTCAAGGGCACAGGCTAATCTCTGAAGAAAGGATAGACTGGGCGAGCTTTCCCCGCTTTCTAACCTCGCAATCGACGGCTGTTTCGTCCCTACTTTCTCGGCCAACTGGGCCTGAGTCAAGCCGCGCAGAACTCGGAGCCGGGCAATTTGATAACCGGGCTCCAGTTCCTGGAGAGCTTCTACAAAATCTGGATCTTGCAGCTGCTCTTTTTCCCAATCCCTGAAAGTTTTTTTCGAAACCGGCGACACTTCATTCCTCCACCAGTGCTTTCATACGAGCCAGGGCCGTTTTTTTTATGTTTCACCGGAGTTTCGTTGGTCGTTTTACGAAACCCGTGTAAGATCACAAATTGATGGGTTGCGCCAACGCTTCTTCGTATCCACAGGCATTATAACCAAATTGTTATATATAATTCATAACAGTTTTGTTATATCCCGGATTTTTTTATGTACCAGCAGGGGTTTACAGATTGGAAAATGCAGGGCACCGTTTGAATTAATTAGACCATATAACAATCGCTTCCAGGGCTGAAGCGAAAAAGCGAGCCATTGTTCAAAGCGCGCTTTTCCCCCTGATATTCTATTTTGGGGAATCTCACCTATCCTGAATTAAGGCTTTAGAATGTTCAGTAGATCGCACTTCTCCGCGCCTCCGCCCCACCCGGGGGAGGAGGCGCGCGCGATTTACTTCTCCGGTTGCCTGGAGGTCTGCGCTAAGTTTACCCTGCAGCTCTCATTCCGACTGCAGGCAGGACGCAGCGCGTGATGTTGTTTGAGCACCTTCTCACCCGTTTGCAGGCCAGATATCCCGGACCTTCACCGACCAGATCTCGGAGGCGTACTGGGCGATCGAGCGGTCGGACGAGAAATAGCCGCAGCGGGCGCTGTTCAGGATCGAACGGCGCGTCCAGCTCTCCCGGTC
>JAEWYL010000347.1 GCA_023395675.1 Chloroflexota bacterium
CCCGAGCCCAGCCCGACCGGGACCCCGCCGCCGGCCTCTCCCACCGCCACGCAGCCACCGCCCAGCCTGACCCCCACTACCGCCGCTCCCAGCTCAACGCCCACCCTGGAGGCCCCGGACAGCACCCCGGACCTGTTCCCCACCGGCGCGCCGCCGCCCGGCCCGGCAGGTACAGCCTTCCCTGCGCTGGCTGCCGCCGTACCTGCCGGCAGGCTGGAAGCCGGAGATGGGAGATGAAATCGTGTCTCTGTTGAAGAAATATCCCCTGCTGGAGCGCCTGAAAGCCGCCTCCAGCTTCCTGCGCGCGCAGGCCTCCACCCCCGCCTTTGCCGCCGGCGCGGGCTGCCTGTTGGGCGCGCTGCTGCTGACCCTGTACGCCGTCTCTCTGCGGCAGTCCAGCGGCGCCGGAGAGCACAACCTCTCTGCCGGTCCCGGGCAGGGCAGCCCTTCCGGCCTGTTCCCCGGGCTTGCGAACCCGCCCGCCCCCGCCCGTGGAGGCGAGCCCCGGGTGGAGGCGGCCGGAGAGGCCCGGAACTGCACCTACCCGGTCGAATACTGGCGCGACTTTCCCGCAGCCTGGGAGGTGGAGCACTTCAGCGTGGGCCGCTTCTCCTACTCCAAGGGGGAGGTCCTGGCGCGGTTTGAGAGCCGCGAGCGAAGCGCCGTCCTGGAGCTGTTCAGACAGTTTTTCGCCGCCAGCCTGAACACCCTTCACGGCGCCCGTCCCGGGCCGCTGGTGGAGACGCTGGAAGAAGCCCGGCGCTGGATGGCCTCGCACCGGACCGACTCCCTGCTGCTGGGGGAGGAACAGGTCTGGATCCAGGGGCTGGTGGAGCGGCTGCTGGCTTTTAACAGCGGGATGGAGGGGCCCGGCCTGTGCCCGGACCTGCCCCCGGCGCTGGCAACCCGCTTTGGCCCGCTTCCCGCCGGCCCGGCCCTGGCCTCCAGCGAGCCCATCCGGATTGACCCTACCGGCCGCCCGCGCGGGGAGGCTGAGGGGACGGGCTCGAATGTCCAGACCCGGGTGGAGAGCCCCGCGCCGCCCTCGGGCACCGGCGGGGGCGGGGAGGAGCAGGAGGCGTACGTGAACCTGAAGCCCCAGTCTTCAGGCGGGAGCGGCGCGCCTTCCGGGCAGCAGCCCGGAAACAACCCGCCGGAAGCGCCCGGCGGCGGGAGCGACGACCCTCACGAGGGCGGCGGCGGGGACGGGGATGGGGATGGCCGGGACGGAGGGCGCCGTGACGAGGGCGGCGGCGACGGCGACGATGACCGGGACGGAAAAGGCAGGGGTAAGGGGAAAGGCGGCGGTGACGGTGACGACGACGATGACGACGACAACGATGATGACGATGATGACGACGACGATGATGACGACGATTAAGAAGGGCAGAAACGATCGTTGAGGCGCCGGCCCTGCACCGCACACCCCGGACCTGGGTTTGACCGGGGTGTGTGTTTTTTAAACAGCCTTCAGAAAAAATTAAGTCTATTTACAGAAAATAGAAAATACGTATTGACATTTTTAAATATTCCTGTAAAATTTTCAATAGTTCAGGAGTTGCGTAGTTCAGGGGCTGATTGGGCGAATGTGTGGGCGCTGCCCGCACACTCTCCCCCGCCTCTCTTCAACTGCGAATCTCCTCAGTTGTTCCGATCTGGATGGGGGGACGGGCGGTACGGAGATGAGAGTGAATATTGATTTTCCTGAAGAACCCGCGGGGCAGGAAGCCCCGGCCTCTACTGAAAAACGCCGGCCCGGCTGGCAGGCGCCATTCTTTGCGATCTGGACCGGCCAGGCTTTCTCCCTGTTGGGCAGCCAGCTGGTGCAGTTTGCCCTGATCTGGTGGCTGACGGAAAAGACCGGCTCGGGCACGGTGCTGGCGACCGCCTCGCTGGTCGGTCTGCTGCCCCAGGTGGTGCTGGGCCCGCTGACCGGCGCCCTGGTGGACCGCTGGGACCGGCGCCGGGTGATGATCGCCGCAGACAGCGTGATCGCCCTGGCGACCCTGATGCTGGCCTTCCTGTTCTACCGGGGAGCGGCCGAGATCTGGCATATTTACCTGCTGATGTTCATCCGCTCCGCGGCCGGCGGGTTCCACTGGCCCGCCATGCAGGCCTCCACCTCCTTGATGATCCCCAAAGAGCACCTGGCCCGCATCCAGGGCTTTAACCAGCTCCTGAGCGGCGGGATGAATATCATCGCCGCGCCCCTGGGCGCCCTGCTGCTCACCCTGCTGCCCATGCAGGGCGTTTTGGGTGTGGATATCTTCACCGCCCTCCTGGCGATCCTCCCGCTCTTCTTCATCCCCATCCCCCAGCCGGAGCGCAGCCTGCCGCAGGAGGGGGCGGTGGAGGGCAGGACCTCCGTCTGGATGGATATGCGCGCCGGCCTGCGCTACGTGGCCTCCTGGCCCGGGCTGGTGATCATCCTGCTCATGGCGATGCTGATCAACTTTACCCTGAACCCCGGGTTCG
Source organism: Chloroflexota bacterium (assembly GCA_023395675.1). Classification (GTDB taxonomy): domain Bacteria; phylum Chloroflexota; class Anaerolineae; order Anaerolineales; family UBA4823; genus JAEWYL01. The sequence goes on from JAEWYL010000347.1 coordinate 2,476, forward strand.
TGCTGCTGCCCCTGCTGGTCACCGACCATTTCCAGGGCCAGTCCTGGCACTTCGCCACCCTGCAGTCGCTCTCCGGGATCGGGATGATCACCGGCGGGCTGGCGCTGGGGGTGTGGGGCGGCTTTAAGCGGCGCATGTTCACCTCTCTGGCGGGCCTGATCGCGCTGGGCGCCGGGGTGCTGTTGATCGGCCTGGCCCCTGCCTGGGCTTTCTGGCTGGCGGCAGGCGCCATGCTGCTCACTGGCCTTTCGATGCCCATCGTCAACGGCCCGCTGCTGGCCTCCGTCCAGGCGGCGGTGCACCCCGAGATGCAGGGCCGGGTGTTCACCCTCATTCAGAGCGGCTCCTCGGCCATGATGCCCCTGGGCATGATCATCGCCGGTCCGGTGGCCGATACCTTCGGCGTGCAGGCCTGGTACGTGGCCGGGGGCCTGGTGACCCTGCTGATGGGCCTGGCCGGGTTCTTCATCCCGGCGGTGACGCATTTCGAGGAGGGCGGCAGAGCGCCGGCAAGCCAGGCCGCCCCCGGCAGTCCCAACCTGGAAGAGGCGGAGCTGAAGGCAGGCCTGGAGCCGACCCCTGGGGATTAATCTCCGCTCTACTGGCAGTCCATCCGCCAATCTCCTCTTGCCAGGGTGCGGTCCCGCAAAATCAGGAAAGCAGGGTTG
>JAEWYL010000016.1 GCA_023395675.1 Chloroflexota bacterium
ACGGGGGGGGGGGGGGTGGGGGCCTTGCCTGCATTCAACCATTTTTGGGAAAAAAAGCGCCTCGCGCCATGAAGTCATAGGCCCCCTCGCCAGAGGCCCCTGCCTGGATTATACTTTCTGAGGGGGATACACCTGCCAGGAGGGAGAATCCGATGGAACCTTTGGCCGTAGAGGAGAGCATCTGGGTCCGGGCGCCGCGCGAACGGGTCTGGAGGGCGCTCACCACCTCGGAGCAGATCCGGAAGTGGTGGGGCGATTATTGGGAGATCACCGGGCTGCAGCCCGGGGCGGAGGTGCTGTTCGGCGACGAGCAGGAGCCCATCCGCGCCCGGGTGTCGGCGGCGGAGGCGCCGCACGCGTTCGGCCTGAGCTGGCCCCCGCTGCCCGAGCTGGATAACGCCGTCTTCCAGACCACCTTCCGCCTGGAGGAGGAGAACGGCGGCACGCGGATTAACGTGCGGGAGAGCGGCTTCGAGGCGCTGCCGGAGGACGCCCGCCAGCGGCGCTTCGATTCCACCGTGCAGGGCTACCGCAGCGTGCTGCAGAACCTGAAGGTGCTCATCGAAGGGGAGGCGGCTTGATCTCTGCCGGCCTGGAGCAGGTGAACCGCTACCTGTGGGAGCGCCAGGGGTTCGGCCGGAGGCGGGCGTGGTCTGAGGCGGCGCCCCTGTCTGCCCAGCTCGGGCTGTACGGCTTCGGGCCCTCGCTCTACCCCGCCCTGCTGGCCCGCCACCAGGACTTCACATTCGAGCAGGCCGGCCGGGAGCTGGACGAGAGGCGGGCGCTGGTGCGGATGGACGCCATGCGCACCAGCCTGTTCGCCGTGCCGCGGCCCCTCTTCGCCGCCGTGCACCGGGCCTTCCGGGAGAGCGTGCTGGCCTCCATCGACCGCCTGCTGGCGAATTACGGCCTGGAGCCGGAAGACTATACGAATACCTGCCGCCGGGCGCTCGATTGCCTGAGCCGGCGCAGCCTGCCCGCCGCCGCCCTCAAGAAGGAGCTCCAGCCCCTCTCCCTCCCCGCGGGCGAGGCCCTGCCCCGCCTGCTGGCCCGCATGGCGGCCGAGGGCCTGCTGGTGCGCGCCCGCACCCGCGGGAGCTGGAAGAGCACCCAGTTCGAGTGGGCCCTGCTCGAAGACTGGCTGCCGGGCGTGGACCTGCAGGCGCCCGACCCCGAGCAGGCCCGCATGGAGGCTGCCCGCCTTTACCTGGCGGCTTACGGCCCGGCGGCCGCCGCCGATTTCCGCTGGTGGAGCGGCCTGCGCGCCGAGGAGGCCGGCCGTACCCTGCAGGCCCTGGCGCCCGAAACGGCCCGGCTGGAGATCCGCAGCCTGACCGGCGAGTACCTGCTGCTGCAGGAGGACCTGGAGGCGCTGCTCTCCACCCCGGAGCAGGCGCCCTGGGCGGACGGCCCGCGGGTGAGCCTGCTGCCGGTCTGGGACGCCTACCTGATGGCCTACCGCCAGCGCGAGCGCTACCTGGAGCCGGCCTGGTACGACCGGGTGTACGACCGCTCGGGCAACAGCGCCCCCGCCATCCTGCTCGACGGGCAAGTGGCGGGGGTGTGGGACCTGGAGGAAGAACGCCAGGGCCTGACCCTGAAAGCGGCCTTCTTCGAGAGCCCGCCGCCGGGGGCCTGGGGGGCGCTGCGGCAGGCCGCGGAGGCGCTGGGGGCGGCAGTCCTGGGCGCACAAGCGGACCCGGCGCGGCCCCTTCAGGTGCTGCGCTGCCCGCCCCCCGCCTCGCTGGCCCAGGCCCCGCAGAACCGCTTTCACCATCCGCTGAGAGAGATCCCAGGAGAACCGCTGTGAGCGCTGAATTTTCAAACATCCTGTGGCGCAGGCTCGACCTGCCGGGTTTCGACTGCGCCCGCCTGTCCGGGGATGAGGGGGCGGCAGGCGGGGAGGGCGCCGCCGCGCAGGGCTGGCTGCTGGAGGGCACGGCCCTGTTCGCCTACCAGGGGCAGCCCTGCCGCCTGGAGTACCGCGTCGGCTGCGATGCGGGCTGGCTCACGCGCTGGGGCCGGGTTTCCGGCTGGCTGGCAGAGATGGCGGTCGAGGTGACGGTGGAGGTCGACGGGGTCGGTAACTGGGCGCTGAACGGCAGGCCGGTCCCCGGGGCGGCGGGCTGCCTGGACCTGGACCTGAACTTCAGCCCGGTCACCAACCTGCTGCCCATCCGGCGCCTGGGGCTGGCGGTGGGCCAGGCGGCGGAGGTGCACGCCGCCTGGCTGCGCTTCCCGGAGTTCACCCTGGAACCGCTGGAGCAGGTCTACCGGCGCACCGGCTTGGGCGCTTACCGCTACGAGTCGGGCGGCGGGTCCTTCGTGCGCGACCTGGAGGTGAACGCGGCCGGCTTCGTCACCCTTTATCCCGGCTTCTGGGAAGAGGTGCGATAGCCCGCAGCCCGTGCAGGATGCAGTCCGTGGGCAGCCGGCCCGTAGTTACGCTCAGATGGATCGCTTATCGATGATCAGGCGTTCATGAATTCACCACCGGAAACGATCAAATATTCTCCGGTGATATGAGTTGCCAGTTCCGAAGCCAGGAACACCGCCGCGTTGGCCTGGTCGCGAGGTGTGGCAAATTTACCCAGCGTGGTCCTTCCCAGCAGTTCTTCACGGATACCCGGGACGTTGGCAAAAACACCTCGCAGCATCTCCGAATCGGTAGCGCCGGGCAGGATGCAGTTGGAGCGGATGTTATACCGCCCGCACTCCAGCGCCAGGACTCGACTGAACGTGATCACCGCCGATTTGCTGGCCGAGTAAGCCGCGTGCTTCCAATCCGCTTTGTTGGCTGCGCAGGATGAAATATGGATCAGCGAGCCACCCGTCCCCTGCCGGATCATCTGGCGGGCGACAGCCTGCGAGCAAAGAAATGTGCCCTCAACGTTTACCCGAAACACATCCTGCCAGTCGGCCAGCGGGAAATCCACGATCAGGTGGTTGCGCATCAGCGCCGCATTGTTGACCAGAACATCCACCCGACCGAAAGTTTCCACCGTCCGCTCCACGAGAGCCTGCACCTGGTCCGGATCGGTGATATCCACCTGGAAGGGCAGACCACAAGGCCCGTCCACCGCCCTGGCGGCTGCGGCTGCCCCTTCACCGTTGATGTCTGCCCAGACGACGTGGGCGCCATGATCGGTAAAAGTTTCGGCGATGCCCCTGCCGATGCCCTGCGCGGCACCGGTGACAATGGTTACCTTGCCTTTGAGCAGTTCGATCTTTTCCATAATTGCCCTGGTCTCCGTTCCTACAGCTCATCCCAGCTCACCACCCGGTTCTCCCGGTTGGAGATCTGCATCAGCTCAAGAGTTTTAATCACCTGGCTGGCCTCGTACATCGAGACGAAATTGGGCTTCTTCCCTTCCAGGAACGGGATCAGATCCCGGTAAAACCCTCCTTCGATCCCCGATTCCTGTGCTCCGATCAGTTCATACTTTTCTCGGATCGATTCACCACGATCATTTACGTACACAAGCTCGGCTTGGTCCCAGACCGGAATGGATTTACCCGGCACGGCGAAGGTGCCGCGCGCGCCGATCACGTAGAAGCGATCGGACGGCAGACGGGCATTGTTGCTGGCCTCGAACTGGCAGATCAGGTTCTGGTCAAAATTCAACACCCCGAAACAGTAATCGTCTGCCTCCTGGCTCCACACGCCGCTCTGCAGTCTGCAGTACACGCTCTGAGGCGCCCGGCCTGTTAACTGCAGGGTCCAATCGATCAGGTGAGGGCCCCAATCGTAAAGCATGCCACCGCCGTTACCTTTAATCCGCCATGGATTGTCCATGCCTTCGATACCCCAGGCCGGCCAGCCTTCGTCGCACAGCATGACATGCTGCTTGATCAGGAGAAGGTCACCCAGTTTCCCGCTGCGGATCAGGTCTTGCAGGAGGAGAAAATCACGGTCCCAGCGTGCGCTTTGGTGGACGAACAGGTATTTTCCCGTCTGTTCGGCTGTGGAGACCATGCGCCGGGCGCTCTCGTAGTCGAGCGCCATCGGTTTTTCCACAATCACGTTCTTGCCCTGCAGCATAGCCCGGATCGATAGATCCGCGTGGACTTCGTTGGTGGTCGTGATGACGACGAAGTCCAGACCTGGCGTCCGCAGGAATTCATCCAGGTCGCTGTAGAGCGGGACAGAATATTTTTGCTTTAAGTCTGCAATGCGCTGCGGGTTCTTATCACAGATAGCTACCAGCTCCAGGCCATTTTCAGGCGTCATCCAGCCGGCGTGGAACTCGGCCATCTTACCCATTCCGATAATTCCCATTCTGATGGTCATGTTCGCCTCCTACAGTCAGGTACTCTTCGTTTGGATCAATGGGAAAAGACGCGCTGCGGGTTCAGTGCCGTCATTTGGTGGATTTGTTCGGGGTGTATTCCGGCGCTGAGCATACGCGGCACAATGTGCTTCGGGAGGTGGGCATATCCCCAACCACCCCAACGAGTGAAAAAGATCTTCAAGCACATATCCCCGGACAATAGGATGTGCTCGAGGTTGCCCAGCTCGATCTGCTTCTGGACATAGCGAATCTTCTCGCCGTCCGATCGAAACCAGACGTTCACGTCGGCAGGATCTGCGCCCGACTCGCAGCCAAAAGTGTCGTACTCGATATTGACGCCGCGCTTGACCAGTGAATCCTGGTATGCCCAATCCTCAGCGGTAAAATCTTGATGGGCCAGTACCACCCGGCGCAGATCGACGCCCTCTTCTTCGAGCATATCCAGCACCTGGTGGTTATCTTTTGACCAGATCAGCGAGTGGCAGACCATGGCGCAGCCAATCTTCTTCTGCGCTCGCGCTCCGGCCCGAAGCGAGACAAGCTCGACAGGGTTATTCAAATCGTTAATCGCAACTTTAACCACGCCAGGCTTGATCCCGGTACCATCCACGCCGTTTTCAAATTCATCGAGAATGCGCTCTTCCAATTCTTCAACAGAGATGTTTCTCTCCTCATTATGAATGGAAGCATCCGAATAACGCCCGGCAGACATAATGATATTCGCCCCGGTAAGAGCGGACACATAACGCAGCGCCTGCGGGTCGCGCCCCATCGCGGCCGTGGCGGTGACGTCTACGATGGTCCGCCCACCATGGCCGACGAAAGCACGCACTTCCTGGATGGCGCTGTCCATATCGTCTAATATTGTGTTATCTCGATATGCCCAGGGGTTATAGACTACCTCAGCGCGGTTCTCCAGGCTGACAGGCTGGCTGTATTGCTTACGGCGAGTGATCTCTTTTGCCTCTCCGCTCCAGTAGTAAGACAGATCGACAAAAATATGTTCATGCGTCAGGGTAAAGCCCATCTCCTCGCCCTTGATAGGCCCCAACACAGTCTGCACGGTCGTCATCTGTATCTCCTTACAATCCAACCGCCGCGTCCACCGCTTCGCCTGCCAATACGTAGCGCATGACCTCATCCTTGTTCGTATGGCTGGCCTGTAGCTCACGCACGATCCTCCCCCGGTAAAGCACCAGGATGCGATCGCTCATTCCCAGTACTTCTTCAATGTCCGACGAGGTAAACAGAATAGTGCATCCTTGTTGTGCCCAGGTGTTGATCAATTGGTAGATTTCGTGCTTGGCGCCCACGTCGATGCCGCGAGTCGGGTCGTTCAGGATCAGCAGTTCGGGATTGGAGGCGAGCCATTTTGCCAGGACCACTTTTTGCTGGTTGCCGCCCGAAAGCTGCCCGACCACTTTTTCGGCGCTGTCGGTAGCGATGTTCAGCTTGCGGATCGCGTCATTTGCCACCTCCCGCTCTTTGCGTTCATCCAGGAAGCCTAACCAGTCCAACAACCGGTCCAGGACGACCACAGAGGTGTTCTTGCGCATCGACCAGTTGAGCATCAGGCCTTCCTCGCGCCGGTTTGCGGGGATAAAGGCCCATTTGCTTTTGATCAGTCCGGAAGGCGTCAGTTTCGTCTGCGGTTTTCCATCGATCAACACCTCTCCGTGGATCATTTTTTCCAGGCCGAAGAGCTGGGCGAATATCTCCTGCACGCCAGAGCCGTCCAGGCCGGCAAACCCCAACACCTCACCCCGGCGCGCTTCAAAGCTGACCGGCTCTTTACTACCTCTGAGAAGCAGGTTCCTGGCTGAGAGGGTGATCTCCCGGTCATTCGATACCGGTGGGCGCGCCGGAAAGATCTCGCTGATCCTACGCCCGACGACGTGTGTCACCACTTCGTCCATTGAAATTTCATCGATCCGCCAGGTGCCGATATAGCGACCATCGCGCATCACGGATATGCGGTCGGCGATGGAGAATACCTCCTCCAGGCGATGAGACACATAGAGGATCGTAATGCCCCTCTCTTTCAACTGGCGGATGATCTTAAATAAAGCCTGCGTCTCTTTATCGGTCAGGGCAGAGTTCGGCTCATCCATGATGATGACGTTCGTCCCGCGGGACAGCGCCCGGGCGATCTCCACGATCTGCTTCTGGCCCACCGACAGGTTCATCACCTTTTCTCGCGGATTGATATCCACTTCCAGGGTATCCAGCACGGCTTTGCTGCGGCGAGCCATTTCCGTCTCGTCAAGGAAAATTCCATTAACAACTTCTCTTCGGATGAAGATATTCGCCGCAACGCTGAGCGGAGGGAACAGGTTTAATTCCTGGAAGACCATGCTGATCCCCAGGCGCTCGGCGACCATCGGGCTGGAGAGCCTGACTTCGTTACCGTCCACCAACACTTTGCCGCTGTCTTGCTCCTGGACGCCTGCCAGAAGTTTCATCAAGGTGGATTTGCCGGCACCATTCTCGCCCACCACTGCGTGGATCTCACCGCGCTGGATGCCGAAACTGACCTCGTTCAATGCGGTGACCCCTCCGAAGCGCTTGGTGATATTGTCCAGGCGGATAATTTCGCCGTGATCTGCCATAACCAGATTACTCCTTTGCCAGCACCCGCCGGCAATCGCCTTCTCCGGCGAGAGAAGCGGTCACTCCGGGGACGGCATTTCCCGTCCCCGGAGTGGTCCCAGAAATCAACTACTGAACCTGCGGGAATGGCTCAACCAACGAGTTGAGGTCTACGAAGTCTTTTTCCATCAGCTCAAGGAAGAACTCATGCTGCTGGTCGGGGTTCTTCTCCCGCTCCAGGAACTCCTTGACATTGTCGGAGGTCACCGGCTCCGGTCCCGAGTTGATCCAGCCGGTCGGGATTTCCGTGCCGTACAAGTAGTGCTCGATCATAGCGCGGGCAGCCAGGTAGGAAGACAGCCAGGGGTTGGCCCCAATAGCCACGGCGATGGTGCCGTCCTCGATGCCCGTCAGGGTCTCCGGTTCCAGGTCGAAGGTGCCGATCAGCCAGTCACCGCCCT
>JAEWYL010000087.1 GCA_023395675.1 Chloroflexota bacterium
ACAGAGTGGCCATCGGGTAGCGCCCGACCATGAGCAGCGTGTGGTAGGCCTGGATCAGGGCGGCTGAAAGGGTGGCATCCTGCACGGGCCGCCCGTTTACGAAGAAAGTGATCTCCCGGCGGTTAGAGCGAGTCAGGGAGGTGGGGCTGGTGAACCCGGAAATACGCAGCCCCTCCTCGTCAAAAACAACCTCCAGCATCTGGCGCGCGACGTCCACCCCATAGAGAGAAGCCAGGACCTCGCGCCGGTTGCCGTTCCCGCTGGTCTGCAGCGAAGCTTTCCCCTCTTGATGGAGATGAAAGCGTACCTGGGGATAGGCAAGCGCGTAGCGCGTGACCAGGTTATCTATGTGGCGGCGTTCGGTCGCTTCACCTTTCAGGAACTTCCGCCGGGCAGGGACATTGTAAAACAGGTTCTCGACCCGGACCACGGTGCCCGCAGGAGCCCCGGCAGGTTGGACGGCTTGAAGGATCCCGCCCTCTACCACCAGGCGAGCCCCTGCCTGGGCGTCCGACAGGCGTGAGGTGAGCGTCAAACGGGAGACCGAACCGATAGAAGCCAGGGCCTCGCCGCGGAAGCCGAGTGTGAAAATGTGAAACAGGTCAGCCGCGCTGCTGAGCTTGCTGGTGGCATGCCGCTCTACCGCAACGGGCAGGTCCTCTGCGGAGATGCCGCCGCCATCGTCGGATACTTCAATGAGGCGCTGGCCGGCGCCCTCAACGGTAATGGTGATATGGGTTGCACCGGCATCCAGGGCATTCTCCACCAGCTCTTTCACCACGGACGCCGGACGTTCCACCACCTCGCCGGCGGCAATTTGAGAGGCCACTTCAGGAGGTAAAACTCGAATGGGCATGCGCTTATTATAAGAGGAAAGGTGGGAAAAGAGCCATTGGGGCGATAATTCCCTATCCCCCGGCTTCCCGATCTTTTATAATACCGGTATGAAGTTCACCACGCTGTTCTTTGACCTGGATGACACCCTTTATACGAATACCTGCGGGCTGTGGCCTGCGATTAAAGACAGGATCGGGCGCTATATGATCGAGCGGATAGGCGTACCGGCCGAACAGGCGCCCGAGCTGCGAAAAATGTTCTATGAGACCTACGGCACCACACTGCGCGGCCTGCAGCAGCACTTCCAGGTCGACAGTGAGGACTTCCTCGCCTATGTCCACGATGTGCCCCTGGAACGGTTCATCGGCCCCGACCCGGAGTTGAGGCGCCTTCTGCTCAGCCTGCCTCAGGAGAAATGGATCTTTACCAACGCCGACGACCGGCATGCCTGCCGGGTGCTGGAAATGCTGGGCGTGAGCGACCTGTTTGCGGGTGTGGTGGATGTGCGGTCCATGCAGTACTGCTGCAAGCCCCAGGCAGAAGCCTACCGGATCGCGATGCGGCTTGCGGGCGAAGACCAGCCGGAGCGCAGCGTACTGTTGGACGATTCGCCCCGCAACCTTGCCCCTGCAAAGGACCTGGGGTTCTGGACGGTGCTGGTGGGTGCAGAGGAGCGTCACCCAGCCGCCCACACCCCGGTGAAAAATCTGCTGGACCTGCCCGGCGCCCTCCCCGAATTGTGGGAGCCCGAATAAAAGGAGAGCATAACATGGAAGAGGGAATTCTCCTGGTAATCTGCCTCACCGTAGTGATTGTGGTCGGCGTGAATGGGGCACTGCTGGCCGCCCTCCGGCGAGGCAACGAGGCCGGACAGATCAACATGCTCCGGAACACTGCCCGGCGGGCGCGCGCGCCCTGGGGCAGCGAGGACGAGGGATTGAAAGAACTATCACAGCGCGTGGCGGCACTGAAGGCGAGCGAGCGGGCGGAACAGCCTGAGAACGCGGAAGAATAACCGGCCTTACGAGGCTCGAATACGTGGGAAGCGAGGCGGCATGGCTGACAAAGTGGTTTCGATGGAGACGGCGGTCGAACGGGTAGCACCCGGCAGCACCCTGGGACTGGGCGGTATGACCCTCTACCGCCGTCCGGTCGCATTTGTACGCGCCCTGGTCCGGCGCTTCCTGCAGACCGGGTCGCCAGGCGACCTGACCCTACTGGCATTCACCGCCGGGATGGAGAGCGATTTGCTCGTGGGAGCCGGGTTGGTGAGCCGTGTGCGCTCCTGCTATTTTGGATTGGAGATCTTCGGCCTGGCGCCGATGTTCACCTACTGCGCCGGGAGAGGCGAGCTGGAGATCATGGAGGAGACGGAGGCCAGCCTGGCCTTTGGATTGCGGGCAGCGATGGCAGGCGTGGGATTCATGCCCGGACGCGGCTGGTTGGGCACGGATTTACCCCGCCTGCGCCCCGATGTGCTCACCATCAAGGATCCGTACAGCGGCGAGGAACTGGCGGCTTTCCCGGCCATTCAGCCAGATGTGGCGGTGATCCATGCGCTGGCGGCGGACCAGGATGGGAACGCGCAGATCGGGGCGAACCAGGGAGTGGATATTGAACTCGCCATGACGGCCGGCGAGGTGATTATTACCGCCGAGGAGATCCATCCGGAGCTGGAGAAGGCGGATATTGTCGCTCCCCTGGTTAGCGCGGTGGTTCTGGCCCCTCGCGGCGCTGAGCCCACTTCTTGCCACCCGCTTTATCCCATGGACGGGCAGGCCTTGCTCGCCTATTCGGAACAGGTCGCCGATCCTTCCAGCTTTGAGCGCTACCTGCGGAACTGGCTGGAAGGCTGAAACCAGTCCGAAATTTAACACGTATGGTACTAAGACTGCGTGCAGCACGCTGCTGCTTGCATTTTCACCTGAAGTATTGCGTGGTCTTCTCGCAGAATATTGGAGTTTGGGGGAAATGGACGGTTAAACCGCACTGATCTCCCAAAACCAAATGCAGTTCTTGCCAGCGAATCGGGTGAGAGCGCCTTCAAGAGCTGCGGGGGACGCGCTTATAAAGTTCTAATCATCTTATGGTAACCTAAAGCATATCTCAAAACCTGGGAGGCGCTGCCTGCCGGCAGCCGCCCCGAGACAGGCTTTGAGATGACCTAAGCGGATCCACTGGCGAGCAGTGACCCGTAGAGGCGCGGATTGGCCGGTTTGAGCGGCCAGCCTTGCGCCTCGCTGGGAGGCGCTTTACAGGATCCAGATCGCTGCCGTATATCATGGTTGCTGGTATCAGGCAGCAGGAGAACGATATGAATTCAAAGAATTGGTTATTGCTCACGGGGATCCTCGTGGTTGTCATACTGCTCACTGGGGCCTGCTCTGCCGGGTTCATCCTGGGCCGCGCCCTGGACGGCCTGCCGGAAGGGGCCGGCATCCTGCTTCCTGCGGGGAGCGAGAACAACCCGGGCCAGGAGGCCGGCGCAGAGCCGGCAGACCGGGACGAACTCTTCGAGCCTTTCTGGCAGGCGTGGGACATCCTCCACGAGCAGTATGTCGACCAGCCGGTAAATGACGAAGAGCTGATGCGGGGAGCCATTCAGGGGATGCTCCAGGCGTTGGGAGACGACCATACCTCCTATATGGACCCCTTCACCTTCGAGCAATCTACCTCACACCTGCAGGGTGAATATGAGGGGATTGGAGCCACGGTGGACACCACCTCGGAATATCTGACCATCATCTCCCCCATGCCCGGTTCACCGGCTGAGGAAGCCGGGCTGAAGGCCGGCGACCAGGTGGTCGCGGTGGATGGGGTGGATATGGCCGGTGTGGAAGGCGAGCTGGTACGGCGCAGGGTGATTGGCCCGGCCGGGACCGAAGTCACCCTGACCATAAAACGCGAAGGGGTGGACACTCCTTTTGACGTCACGCTGAAAAGGGCGCGTATCGTTATGCCCTCGGTCGAGAGCGAGATGCTGGAGGAGAATATCGCCTATATCCGCCTGAACACCTTCGGCGACGACACTGCCTCAGACCTTGAAAATGCATTGAGAGACCTGCTGAAGCAAAACCCGTCCGGGCTAATCCTGGACCTCCGAAACAACGGCGGCGGGTATCTCGACACCGCAATTGATGTTGCCTCTCAATTTATTGATGATGGGGTGATCCTGTACGAAGATTACGGAAATGGCCAGCGCCAGACCTATAACGCCAAGGGCCGGGGCCTGGCGACCGATATCCCGATGGTGGTGCTCATCAATGAAGGATCGGCATCCGCCTCCGAGATCGTGGCCGGAGCGATACAGGATCACAATCGCGGGAAGCTGATCGGGACGACTTCCTTCGGGAAGGGGTCCGTCCAGATCGTCACCCGGCTGGTGAACGACCAGGGAGCGGTACGGATAACCATTGCCCGCTGGCTGACTCCCGATGAACGCACCATCCACCAGCTTGGCCTGACCCCGGATATGTTCGTGGAACTGACCGAAACCGATTTAGAAGCCGAGCGCGACCCGCAGCTTGAAACTGCCGTGGAGTATTTGCTTGGGGCGCGGAGCAATTAGGAGGATAGGATGTTTTTCTTTGATATCCGCTACCTGATCTTCATGGCGCCGGCATTCCTGCTCATGATGCTGGTGCAGTGGTATGTCAATTCGGCATATTCGAAGTGGAGCCAGGTACCTGCGCGCAGCCGGGTCAGCGGGGCCGCCGCGGCCCAGAGGCTGATCCAGGCAGGCGGGCTGTATGAGGTGCGCGTGGAGGGGACGCCCGGGCACTTGAGCGATCATTACGACCCTCGCTCGAAAGTGCTGCGCCTCTCCCCCGGGGTGTACCAGGGCGCCTCTGTAGCCGCCCTGGCTATCGCCGCACATGAACTGGGACACGCGCTGCAGGACAAGGAAGGTTATTTCCCCCTGCGCTTTCGCGCGGCCATCGTCCCCATGGTCAATATCGGCTCGTACCTGGGCTGGATCCTGATCTTTGCCGGTATTTTGCTTGGAGTCACCAACCTGGCCTGGGTGGGTGTGGCGGTCTTCTCCGGCGGCGCGCTGTTCGCCCTGGCTACCTTGCCGGTTGAACTGAACGCCTCCGCCCGGGCCCGCGAACTGTTGTACAACACCGGCCTGATCACCGGCGAGGAGGAGCGCCAGGGCGTCAATAAAGTGCTCAATGCGGCCGCCCTGACCTACGTAGCCGCTCTGATCACCGCCATCCTGCAGCTGCTTTACTTTGTCACGCTGGTTCTGGGGATGGGCCGTCGTAGAGACTGAGGCGCCGGTGAAACGATCGTTTTTCGTGATTTTTCTCGTCCTCGTCGCCGCAGTGTCGGCTCTGGCCGGAGCGGCGGCAGGAGGCTATGGCGTTTATCGGGTGCTGAAAGAGAACCAGGCGACCCCGTCCGTGCTCCCTACCCAGGAACTGCCGCCGCCCTCCTCCCGCGTGGAGATGTCCAGCACCAACATTGAGACCACCATCACCCAGGCGGTGGAGAAAAACGGCCCGGCTGTCGTCACGGTGGTGGCGACCATCGCCGGGCAGGATACCTTCTTCGGACAGCTGCCCGACCAGCAGGTGAGCGGGAGCGGGTTCTTCATCACCCAGGATGGGTATATCCTGACCAACAACCACGTGATCGAGGATACCAACGCGGTGCGGGTGATCCTGCAGGACGGGACCGAGCTGCCGGCCACCGTGGTAGGGACAGACCTCTACGCCGATCTGGCGGTTCTGAAAACCGACACCCAGGCCGCCTCGGTAGCCGTGCTGGGCAATTCGGACGCTTTGAAACCGGGAGAGTCGGTCATTGCTATCGGGTCTCCCCTGGGCGATTTCAAGAATTCCGTGACGGTGGGCGTGATCAGCGCCACCGGGAGAACGGTGGACACGGGGCGGGACTTCCAGCTGGAGGACCTGATCCAGACCGACGCGGCCATCAATCAGGGCAACTCCGGCGGACCTCTGGTGAACCTCGCCGGTGAGGTGATCGGCATTAATACCCTGGTGGTGCGGGGAGATGGATTCTCCGGCGATGTGGCCCAGGGGCTGGGGTTCGCCATCCCCTCCAACACCGCCCGGGCCGTGGCGGAGCAGATCATCCAGAAAGGCTTCTTCTCCCGGCCCTATCTTGGCATCCGCTGGCAGCCGATCACGCCGCGCATTGCCGCCGCCTACCAGCTTCCGGTGGAATGGGGCGTGTTTGTGGCTGAAGTTGTCCCCGGCAGCCCGGCCGAAGCCGGAGGCCTGCAGCGAGGGGACATTATCACCCGCATCGGTGATGTGACCCTGGATGGCAATCACTCGTACATCAACGCCCTGTTCTCATACGGACCCGGAGCCTTCATCACGCTGGAAGTCATTCGCGATATGCAAACCCTGCAGGTTTCGGTGGTGCTGGGAGAATCTCGTTCCTGAGCGGCAGCCCCAACAGGTAAAACAGTTTTGATCAGGGTCGACTCCGGCCATTCCCGGCCGGAATCGACCCTGATTTGCTTTTCGGGCCACTCAATGGTTGTAATAGAGGGGGATTTGAGCGCGGCGGCCTGTTTCAGGCACCGCTGCGCTCAAATCCTCCCTTTACGAACTTTTTGTGCACGCGAGCGGCTGGCTCACAAGCGGAGCGGGAATTGGGATATAATCTTGTGACCCTGATCTTCCTGCGCGTCGTGCAGGAACAGGATATGGAGGTCGTATGAACATCATTGTCGTAGGGTGCGGCCGCGTAGGTGCAGAACTGGCATACAGACTCTATCGAGACGGGCACAAAATCACCGTCATCGATAGCGAACCAAAGGCATTTAATAACCTGAAACCCGATTTTCGAGGCCGGACCATTGAGGGAGATGCCCTCAACGAGGACGTGCTTCGCCGTGGGGGTATTGCAAGCGCGGATGGCCTTGCAGCAGTGACTGTACACGATACACTCAATGCAGTGATCTGCCATATCGCCCGCAGTATTTTTCATATTCAAAACGTGGTGGTCCGCAATTACGACCCGCGCAACCGCCCGCTTCAGGAGGCTTTCGAACTCCAGATCGTGGGCACCTCCAGCTGGGGGGCTCAGAGGATCGAGGAGCTGCTGAACCAGACGGAAGCCTATACGCTCTTCAGCGCCGGCAATGGAGAGGTGGGGCTGGTTGAGTTCGTGATCCCCACCCATTGGGAAAGCCGCACGGTGGGAGACCTGATGGCGGGCGAGGGCGCGGTCCTGGCAGCCCTGACCCGGGCCGGGAAAGCCACGCTTGCCGGGAAAGATTTCACCCTGCGTCAGGGGGACGTGATCCTGGTGAGCGGGACTCGCGAGGGGATTAAAACCCTTCACGCACGCTTATATCAAAGACAGGAGGCCTGAGATGTTCGTCCTCATCACCGGCGGCGGGCGAACCGGAACCCAACTCGCCATCCTGCTACTCTCTCAGAACCACAAAGTCCACCTGGTGGAGCACCGCCAGGAGGTGTTGAGCCGCATGCACCGGGACCTGCCTACAGAGGTGATTTTCGAGGGCAGCCCAACCGACCAGAAAGTGCTGGAGGCGGCGGGCATCCGGGAGGCTGATGTGCTGGCGGCCACGACGGCCAGCGACCCGGATAACCTGGCCATCTGCTACCTGGCCCGCAGCCTGTACGGCGTGGGGCGCACCATCGGGCGGATCAACAACCCGCGCGATGCCTGGCTTTTTAACCAGATATTTCACGTTGATGTGGCCATCAACGCCTCCGAGATTATGGCCAGCCTGATTCAGGAAGAGATGTCCATGGGCGATATGATGACCCTGCTGAAACTGCGGCGGGGCCAGTACTCGCTGGTGGAGGAGAAGGTCCCCCAGGGGGCCCGGGCGGTAGGCATGGCGATAAAAGACCTGGCGCTGCCCGAGACGGCCGTCATCGCCGCCATTATTCGCGAGGGAAACGTGATTGTGCCCCGCGGGGCGACGACTTTCGAAGTCGGCGATGAAGTGCTGGCTGTGGTGGACCCGGTGGGGCAGGACGAGCTGGCCGTTCTCTTCTCGCAGCCGCGGGTCTGAGAATTTGCCGTAAGGCTCCCTCAAAGCCAGGCTCGGAAGGAGAGGAATATTGGGGTAAGGGCGGGAAGCTTCCCGCCCAAACCCCAATAAAATTGTGAAACCAGC
>JAEWYL010000145.1 GCA_023395675.1 Chloroflexota bacterium
TGACCGACGGGACGGTTCTCTGGATCACCCGGCACATCTCGCTCACCTACCTGAGCCGGGCAGGGCGGGAAGCGCCCCGCACCGGCGAGGGCACGGAAGCGGCAGGGGTCGCGCCGGAGGCGGCCACCCGCATAATCGCGCCTCCCTCCGCGCCCCAGGCGCCCCCGGAGAGCGGCGGGGGCGGTGAAGCGGAGGAGGACCCGGCAGGAGGAGCGCCGGGGCCAGGCCCCAGCCCGGCTGAGAACGATCCCGCCCCGCCGGAGGCTCCCGGGCCGCCCGCGGCGCCTGTCGAGGATGCCCTCACCGCGGAGGCGCCGGGAGACGAACCTGCCCTGCCTGAAGGCACAGTGATTTCCGCTCCGGCTGCGGACGGGGGCGAGACAAGGCCGTTAGCGCCGGATGCGCCTGCGGCTTCCGGGCAGGGCGAGGGGAGCGAGACGCCGCCTGTGGACGGGACCCTGATCTCCGCGCCGCCGCCCGGCGCAACCCCGGCTGCGCCTGACAACCCGACATTGCTGTCCGCCCCGCCCGGGCCGCCGGAGGCCGCTCAGGATGAGAGGGGTGGTGCGCCGCCTGCGGATGGGACCGTAATCTCCGCGCCGCCGCCCGGCGCATCCCCGATTTCGCCTGACAACCCGACCCTGCTGTCCGCGCCGCCCGGGCCGCCTGAGACCGCTCAGGACGAGGGGGGCGGAACCCTGATCTCCGCGCCGTCTGCGGACGGAACCCTGATCTCCGCGCCGCCGCCCGGCACAACCCCGGCTGCGCCTGACAACCCGACCCTGCTGTCCGCTTCGCCCGGGATGCCGGAGGACGCTCAGGACGAGGGGAGCGGCGCGCCGCCTGCGGATGGGACCCTGATCTCCGCGCCGCCGCCCGGCGCAACCCCGGCTGCGCCTGACAACCCGACGTTGCTGTCCGCCCCGCCCGGGCCGCCGGAGGCCGCTCCGGGCGAGGGGAGCGGCGCGCCACCTGCGGACGGGACCCTGATCTCCGCGCCGCCGCCCGGCGCAACCCCGGCTGCGCCTGAAAACCCGACATTGCTGTCCGCCCCGCCGGGTACGCCGGAGACCGCTCAAGGTGAGGGGAGCGGCGCGCCGTCTGCGGACGGAACCCTGATCTCCGCGCCGGCTACCGGCACAACCCCGATTTTGCCTGAAAACCCGACCCTGCTGTCCACCCCGCCGGGTACGCCGGAGGCCGCTCCGGGCGAGGGGAGCGATTCGCCGGCTGCGGACGGGACCCTGATCTCCGCGCCGGCTACCGGCCCAACCCCGATTTCGCCTGAAAACCCAACCCTGCTGTCCGCGCCACCCGGGCCGCCTGAGACCGCTCCGGGCGAGGGGAGCGGCGCGCCACCTGCGGACGGGACCGTGATCTCCGCGCCGGCTACCGGCCCAACCGCGATTTCGCCTGAAAACCCAACTCCGCTGTCCACTTCGCCCGGGACGCCGGAGGCCGCTCCGGACGAGGAGAGCGGAACCCTGAACTCCGCGCCGGCTGCGGACGGGACTGTGATTACCACCCCACCGGTTGAAACGCCCCCTGCGGCAGGCGAGGCGGACGCCACCCTGCTGGATGCGCCCGCTCCGGAGGCCGCCGGCGGAGAGCCGGGCCCCGCTTCCGGCGCGGCGCGCCTGGCGGTCCACCTCCCGGACCGCACCTGGGAGGTCCCGCTGCTGGGAGACAGCTATTCCATCGGGCGGGAAGCGGGGAACGATATCGTCATTGACCACCCCTCCATCTCACGGCGGCACGCGCGTCTGGAACGCCGCCGGGAGGGTTTTGTGCTGCAGGACTCGGGCAGCACCAACGGGCTGTGGCTGGAGGGCGGCGCCTCGGGCCGGGGAAGCGGGCGGGTGGACAGCCGCACCCTGGAAGACGGCGATACCCTGCGCATCGGCCGCGCCCGGCTGGTTTTTAAGGCCGCCTTCCGCCTGGAGGAGCTGACCCTGGCCGGCGTCCCGCTGCAGCGCGGTACGCTGGCCCGGCGCCGCCCGGTTTTGATCGTGCCCGGCATCATGGGCTCCGAGCTCTGGCTGGGGAGCGAGCGCCTGTGGCCCAGCCCGCGCGGCCTGCTCCACCCGGAGATGGCGGCATTCCCGGGCGACCCGCGCGTGGAGGCGCGCTGCCTGGTGAAGGAGGTGATGCTCGTCCCCGGCTTCATCAAGCTGGAGCAGTACAGCCGGCTGGGCGATTACCTGGAGGCCGGGCTGGGCTATGAGCGCGGCGTGGACCTGCTGGAATTCCCTTACGACTGGCGCCAGGACCTGCGCATTTCGGCCCGGCGGCTGGGCGAGGCCCTGGAGGCCTGGCAGGTCCAGGGGCCGGTCACCATCATCGCCCACAGCATGGGCAGCCTGATCAGCCGCTACTTTATCGAGCGCCTGGGAGGCAGGCGCATGGTGGAGCGCATGATCCTCCTGGGCGGTCCCCATTACGGGGCGCCGAAGATGATCTCCACCCTGGTGCGCGGCCCGGGGCTGCTGCCGTTCGGCCTGATGAACGAGCGGCTGCGGGCCCTGCTGACCTCCTTCCCCTCCGGCTACCAGATGATCCCCACCTATGCCTGCGTGGAGGACCAGGACGGGCGGCAGGTGAACCTGCTGGAGGACGAGAGCTGGGCGACCGGAGAGCAGGCGACCCTGCTGCGCCAGGCGCGGGCCTTTCGCCGGGAGCTGCCCTCCCGCTCCAGCCTGCCGACGGTCTCCATCTTCGGCTACGGCTTGAAGACCATCTCCAAAGTGAAGACCTGGCGCGGCCGCGAGGGGCGCATCGAGAAGATGGACTTCCTGGAGGAGGCCGCGGGGGATGGGACCGTCCCGGCGGCGAGCGCGGTGCTGCGCCGCTCGGAGATCCACCCGGTGCGGCAGGACCACGGCTCGCTCTATGTGGATAACGACGTCAAGATGCGCCTGAAGCTGGAGCTGACCCGGCCCAGGGAGGCGTGAGCGCGAAAGAGCTGGCAAAGCAGGGGGATGGATTACCGGACCGGTTGGCCATGAGGGGGCGGGCATGGCGCTGGAGCAGAACACAGGGACCACAGGAGGGCCAGGATGACAGGTACGGCTGGAGTTGAGAGCGATAAATCCGGGGGCGCGAGCGCCGCACGCGCCGGTTTTGAAGGGATCGTCGAGATCCACCACCAGGAGGAGGTGCAGGAGCGGTTTTTCACCGGCCTGCACGCCCTGCACATTGGCCGGGACCCGGAGAATGAGATCGTCCTGGAGGGGAGTAAGGTTTCCAGGCGCCACGCGCGCCTGGAATGGCAGGCAGGGGGCCCGGCGCTGGTGGACCTGGGCAGCGCGAACGGGACCCGCCTGAACGGCAGCGCCCTGGCTGCGGAAACGCCCCAGCCGGTGCGGGCGGGCGACCGGGCTGAACTGGGCGGTTTTACCCTGGTATTCAAGGCCCTGCGCTCTCAGGAAGGTGGAGAGGCAGGCGCGCAGCCCGCGGCAGAAGCCGCGCCGGAAGCCGCCACCCTGCTGGTCGAGCGCCCGGCGCCCGCCGCCGCGCCGGCGGCCAATGCCCCGCGGCTGGTCATCCGCACTTCGCAGGGGGAGCGGGAGGTGAGCCTGGGCGGAAAACCGCTGCTGCTGGGGCGCGACCCGGGCAGCGACATCCAGATCGATGACCCCACCGTCTCCCGCAGGCACGCTCGCCTGGAGCCGGCCCGCGAGGGCGCCCTCGCGGGATACGAGATTGTGGACCTGGGCAGCGCCAACGGGCTGACCGGTCCGAATGGGAAGATCAGCCGGAAGCTGCTGGAGAATGGGGAGGTCATCTGGCTGTCCGGGGAGGTCTCCATCCAGTTCCGCGGCCCTGCCGCCCAGGCGGGCGCGCCGAGGGCCGCCCCTGCCCCGGCCCGGGAGCCGGCGCCTCCCCCCGCCCCCGAGGCGCCCGAGATCCGCAAGCTGGACATGCGCCAGCGCGCCGCGCTGAGCATCGGGCGCGGGGCTGAGAACGATTTGAAGCTGTCCCATCCCACCGTTTCGCGCCGGCACGCCCGTATCACCCGCTCCGGCAGCGCCTACCATATCGAAGACCTGCGCTCCAGCAACGGGACCTTCGTCAACGGCGAGCGCCTGGAGCCCGGGCGGGCCGCCGCCCTGAGCGTGGGGGACGTGATCTACGTGGGCCCCTTCCGCTTCGTCTTCGTGCCCGACGCTTTCGGGGCGGTGGACGAATCGGCCAACCTGCGCCTGGACGCCCTGCACCTGAACCAGCGGGTGGGGAAAGGGGTGAACCTGCTCAGCGACCTCTCGCTCTCGATCCACCCGCGGGAGTTCGTCGCCATTGTGGGCGTGAGCGGCGCGGGAAAATCCACTCTGCTCAACGCGCTCACCGGCTTCCGCCCCGCCTCCGACGGGCAGGTGCTGGTCAACGGCGAGAACCTGTACCGCAGCTTTGACGCCTACCGCACCAACCTGGGCTACGTCCCCCAGGACGATATCATCCACAAAGAGCTGACCCCCTGGCGGGCCCTGGATTACGCCGCGCAGCTGCGCCTGCCCGCCGATACCAGCGCCGACGAACGCCGCAAAGCCGTGCAGGAGGAGCTGGAGACCCTGGGCCTGGCCGAGCGCAAAGACGTCCCCATTTCACGCCTGAGCGGCGGGCAGCGCAAGCGGGTCTCGATCGGGGTGGAACGCCTGACGCGCCCGGGCCTGTTTTTCCTGGACGAGGCCACCTCCGGGCTGGACCCCGGCACCGAGAGCCAGATGATGCGCCTGCTGCGCCGCCTGGCCGACGAGGGGCAGACCATCTTCCTGGTCACGCATGCCACCAAGAACGTGATGCTGTGCGATAAGGTGATCTTCCTGCACAAGGGCGGCCGCCTGGCCTATTTCGGCCCTCCGGGCGAGGCGCTGGAGTATTTCGAGGTGCAGGACTTCGACGAGATCTACGAGAAGCTGCAGAACGAGGGCGACCCCGCCGGTTGGGAGGCGCGCTTCCGCGGCTCCGAGCATTATGTGAAGTACGTGGTGGACCCGCTGCAGGAGCGCTACGGGAAGCTGCTGGACACCTCGCGCCCGGCTCCCGAACCCGCCGCCCCGGCCCCTGCCCGCAAGCGCCCGCCGCGCCAGAGGCAGATCTCGGGCTTCCGGCAGTTCCTGGTGCTCAGCGCCCGCTACCTGAACATCATCCGCAGCGACCGCATCAACCTGCTGCTGCTCTTCCTGATCGCCCCCGTCCTGGGCAGCATGGACCTGATCGCCTGGCCGAAAGATATTTACGACCCGGTGAACGGCGACGCGGCCCGGGCGATGGTGATGCTCTTCCTGGGCGCCATCATCCCCTTCCTGGTGGGCGCGCTCAGCACGGTGCGTGAAATTGTCAAGGAGAAGGCCGTTTACGAACGGGAGCGCACCGTGACCTTAAAAATCCTGCCCTACCTGCTCTCGAAGGTGTGGGTGGCGCTGCTCTTCGCCCTGTATCACGCCGGGGCCCTGCTGGCCATCAAGCTGCTGGCGGTGGATTTCTCGCACCTCGAGCTGGAGGATATTCTCCTGTTCTACGGGGTGCTGGTGCTGGCGGTGATGTCGGGCGTGCTCTGGGGCCTGCTGATCTCCGCCATCGCCCCCCGCGAGGAGCAGGCCATGCTGCTGGTGATCGTGGTGGTGGTGGTGCAGATGGTCTTCTCCGGGGGCATCCTCCCGCTGGACCAGTTGGGCCAGGTGGGCGAGGTGCTGGGGAGCGCTACCAGCAGCAAGTGGACCTTCCAGGCCATGGTGGACGTAACGCAGGTCAAGAGCGGCGACTGCAGCAGCGAGAGCGACCTGAGCGCCTGCCGCCTGCCCGGCATCCAGTCTTACGAGACCGAGCCGGAACGGCGGGTGCTGCTGGAGCACCTGGAGGAGCGCTACGGCGAGGCCCTGAACGGCGAGGTGGAGGAGAGCGCCGCCTGGCTGGGCGGCATCCTGGTGGCGCTGTTCGTGATCCTGGCGGTGCTGCAGAAGCGCAAAGACGTGATCTAGCGGGCTGGCGGCCGGAGAGGGGGGAAATATGCGGCCCTGCCGCATATTTCCCCCCTTTTTATATCCAAAAGCGGCCTGATCCTGTATCGAACCCCATCTCATTCTCCGGTGTATATATAACACTGCTGGTTGTTTGTGCCATACAATCAAGCTCTGTTTGCGTTTTGGGAGTTCTAACCCGCTCCTCTCAACCGGCGTCCCGGCTTTTTTTGAGCAAAGCGGAACCATTGGGTTGAGATCAGCGTTAAGAGGCGGTAAAGACGGATGCCAGCGAAAATCTGGAAGACCTGGCATGGACCTGCTTTCAAAAACATGGTGATCAGCCACTCCCGGCGGCACATCCCGCCTGCTCGCCTGTACTTGACCCTGCTCTGCCTCCTGGGGCTGGTTTCCTGTGCCGCGCCGCAGCCCGGCCCCTCACCTGCCCCGCCGCTCACCTCGACCCTGACACCCTCGACGCCTGCGCAGGCGCCCACCCGCGCCGCGGCAGCGCCCACGGATGCGCCTTCCCGGGAAGACCGGTTGGAGCCGGAGACGACCGTCGTCACTTTCGCCGGTTTCGCCTACGAACGCCCGCTCTTTGCGCCAATCATCGAGGCTTTCAACGAGCAGTACGCTCCCTTGCAGGTGCAGTACGTCACCCTGCCGGACTACAGCGCGAACCCGGAGATGCAGGCCGGTCTCCTCCGCTACTACGCGGCCGCGGCGGATACTGCGCTCGCTGCCGGCGGCAACCCCGCCCTGGGGCGCTATTTCCGCGACCTGCAGCCGCTTCTGGAAGCCGACCCCTCCTTCGAGGAGGAGGATTTCTGGCCCGCCGTCCTGGACGGCTGCTTTGATTCCGAGGGCCGGATGCTGGGCGTGCCCCTCAACGCCGGCTTTTATGGGATTTTTTACGACGAAGCGGCCTTCGATGAGGCCGGCCTGACCCACCCGGCCCCCGGCTGGACCTTGGACGACCTGATCCGGGCGGCGGAAACCCTGGCGCGCAAAGACGGCGACAGGCTGCGCTACGGCCTGGCGGAGCAGGACCGGCGCATTATGAGCCCCATGGCGCTCCCGGCTCCGTTCATCGACGCGGCCCTGCTGGACGCGGGCGGCGAGCCCGACGCCGCCGCCCTGCGGGAGGCCGCCGGCTGGTACCTGGACCTGGCGGAAAGGGAGGTGATTTTCACCAGCCCCACGACCGGAGACCTCCAGGAAGCCTTCGACGCCTGGCAGGGACTGTTTCGCTCGGAAAGCCCCCCGGCGATGTGGGTGGCCGACCTGGGAGCCTACCCGCCGGGTGAGAATCCGGTGCTCTCCGAGAGCGACCCGTTCGGGAGCGCCGCCCTGAGCCGCTATGGGTTTGCCCCGTTCCCGGTGTCCGCGGACGGGTCCCTGCAGGACACCTCGCCCATCTGGACCCAGTGCGCGGTGGTCAGCGCCGGGGCGGCCGATCCGCGCGCGGCCTGGACCTGGTTGAGCTTCCTCTCCCGCCAGCCTCTCATCCAGGACCGGACCCAGACCTACGAGCTGGCCCTCCTCCCCGCCCGGCAGTCGGTCGCCGCCGCCTCCGGCTATTGGGAGCGCCTGCCCGGTAAAGCCGTTCCGGTGGCGCGCTTCGCCCTGGAACACCCCTGGCCTGGCCCGGCCTACCCGGAGACTTTCGAAGCGGCGATCGCCGCGCTGGACGACGCGCTGGGCGGCCAGGTTGATTTCTCCACCGCGCTCCAATCCAGGCTGGCGGAGGCCGCTTCTACCCCGCAGCCCACCCCCGGCGGGGAGCTGGTCGTGGCCACGCCGCGGCCCACCCCGGCGCCGGGTACCAGCGTGATCGATTTCTTCTTCAACCTGAGCGCGGGAGGCGCCTCCGAAATCTTCACGCACATCGAAGCCTACCAGGACGAGCACCCGGATACCGTCATTGAGGTATCCACCAGTTGGGGCGCTTCCCTGCCGGAGGACACACTCGCCTACCTGGCGGGGCAGTACGACTGCTTCCTCTGGTACCCGTTCTTCGACCCGGACCTCCGCCCCGCAGGGGTGCTGCCTCTGGAGGCCCTCTTCCAGGCTGAGGACGAGGCCTTCACGCAGGATTTCTACCCCGCCGTTCTGGACGCTTTCCGGGCGCAGGGCGACCTGTACGGCCTGCCGGCCTTCAGCCAGCCGCAGGTGATGGCTTACAACCCCGAGCTGCTGAGGCGGCGCGGCCTGGAGCCTCCCGCCCCGGACTGGACCTTCGCCGACTTCCTGGAGCTGGCCTCGGCGGCCGCTTCGACGGAGGCGGGAGACGAGAGCTACGGGTACGCCACCGACCCGTGGGATGATCTGCTCCTGCGCGGGCGCGGGGCGCTGGGTTTCGACGCCTCCCAATCTCCTCCGGCCGCCAGTTTCGACAGCCCCGAGATGCTCAGCGCCCTGCAGTGGCGGGCGGACCTGCGCGCCAGCCACGCGGTCTGGTTCCAGGAGGAGGACAACTACGTTCAGGTCCAGCAGGCCAAAGCCGCAGGCCGGGTGGCTTTCTGGGCGACGCAAGCGGGGATCGAAGCCGAGATCGTCTCCGGCCTGGGAGGCGGCCTGAGGTTCGAACCCGGGGTCCTGCCCATGCCGCGCCTGCCCGAGTCCGCCGGTTTCGACGTCTCTGGGGCGCACCAGGGGTTTTTCATCTCCGAGAACGCCGCCGACCCCCAGGCCTGCTGGGACTGGCTCCGGTATCTAACGGACCAGGTGGATACATTCAAGGGCGTCCCGGCCCGGCGCTCGCTGGCAGAGTCGCCGGACTGGGAGGCGCAGGTAGGCCCGGAGCGGGCTGAGGTTTACCGCAGGACCCTGGCGCGGGTCGTTTACCCACCGGGGCAGAATCTGGGCTCGTTCGGATGGCCCCTGATGACCTGGCTGGCGGAGGCGGTGCAGGCCGCGCTGGACGGGGATGACCCGCAGGCGGCCCTTGCCGAAAGCCAGGTGAAAGCCGGCCAATACCTGGCCTGCATCGCAGAGGTGGAGGCGGCCGGTATGAGCACCGGCGAGCGCTTTGACGCGGCCAACGACTGCGCCCGAGAGGCGGACCCGTCCGGTGAATGGGTCGAATAGGTGTAGAATATTCGCTGCTTTTCAAGCGCTTCTCTCTGGCGCTCTGACAAAAAGGAGGCGACTGTATGAATGCTCCTGACGGGAAGATGAAGTCTGCGACCGTTTACCGGGCCGGCGCGCCTGCCTGGCCCATGCGGAAGTTTTCCCTCCTTCATCTGGTTATAGCCCTGACCCTGGGGCTTTCCGCCTGCTCTCCGCAGCAGCCCGACCTCCGGCGCACCCCTTCCGCCCCGGACGGGCAGGACCCTGCCGGGGGGACGGCGACCGCCGCGCTCCCGCCCGGCGAGGAGAGCCTGGAGGGCGGCGAGCTGGAGGCGGAAGACGCGGTGATCACCTTCGCTTCCAATGCCTACGAGCGCAGCCTTTACGAGCCGCTCATCGAAGCCTTCAACCAGCAGTACGCCCCACTCTCCGTGCAGTTCGTCGAGCTGCCCGAGTACAACTCCCCCGACGCACTCCCCCAGAACTACTTCCGGTCGCTGGCCGCCGCCGCCGATACGACCCTGATTTACGCCAGCGTACCGGATATCGGCCAGTATTTCCGCGACCTGCAGCCGCTGCTGGAAGCCGACCCGTCCTTCGAAGTGGATGATTTCTGGTCCGGGACGCTGGACGCCTGCGTGGACGTCCAGGGCCGCCTGGTGGGCGTCCCCCTCAACCTCGCGCTCAACGGCATCTTTTTCGACCGGGCCGCCTTCGAAGAGGCGGGCCTGCCCCTGCCCGCCCCCGGCTGGACCTACGACGACCTCAGGCGGGCCGTCGAGACGCTGGCGCGCAAAGAAGGGGATACCGTGCGCTACGGCCTGGCCGAGCAAAGTCTGGGCTACAACGCCATACTCGGGCCGGTCATTGACGCCCACCTCTACGATACCGACGGCGAGCCGGACCCCGAGACCCTGCTGCAGGAGATCCAGTGGTACGCCGACCTGGTAGAGCAGGAGACAATCTATACCTGGACCGACGTCGAAAATTACGACGGCCAGTGGCAGGCCTGGGAGGCCCTGTTCACGGGAGACTCCCCGCCGGCGATGTGGGGGGGCGACCTGGGCACCTATCTGCCCGGGGTGAATTTCATCCCCTCGAACAGCGCCCCGTTCGCTATTCTGGAGCAGTTCGATTTTGCGCCCTATCCCGTTTTAGCGGACGGTTCCCTGACGGGCACCAACCCCGCCTGGCCCATGTGCGCCGGGGTCAGCGCCGGCAGCCGGAACCCGCGCGCCGCCTGGACCTGGCTGAACTTCCTCTCCCGCCAGTCTCTCGTGCGCGACCGGAGCATCGCTTTCGAGGTCAGCCGCATCCCTGCCCGGCGCTCGGTGGCCGAATCCTCCGGCTTTTGGGAGGCGCTGCCGGATAAAGCGGAGCCGGCGGTGCGTTTCGCCGTGGAGCACGCCTGGTTCAGCCCTCTCTACCCCGAGGAATTTGGGGCGGTGGTCATGGCCCTGTCCCGCTACCTGAGCGGGAAGGCGGAATTTAGCGAGGCCCTGGACGCCAGCCTGGCGCAGGTGGCCTCCACCCCCCAGCCCACGCCCGATTCCGCCCCGGTCGCCGTGGCGACCCCGCGCCCAACCCTCTCGGCCGACACTCAGGTGATTGATTTCTTCTTCAATTACTACGGGTTGGCGGTCACCAAACTCAAAGCTGAGATGGAAACCTACCAGCAGGAGCACCCGGACATCGCCATTAAGCTGGAGACAGACTTCGGCGCCCAGCCCCCGGAGGATATCCTTTCCCACCTGGCCGGCAGATACGACTGCTTCATCTGGTATCCGGGCTTCAACGGCGGGGGCACGGCCTCCGCCCTGCTCGACCTGACGCCCTTCTTCGAGGCGGAAGGCCCGGACTTCTCGGGTGATTTCTTCTCCTCTCAGCTCGAACCCTTCCGGAGCGAAGGGAGGCTTTACGGGCTGCCCGCCTACAACCAGCCCCAGGTGATGGCCTACAATAAGAGCCTGCTGGCGGAGCGCGGCCTGGAGCCGCCGGGCCTGGACTGGACCTTCGACGATTTCCTCAGCCTGATCGCCGCAGTGGGATCCACCCGGGCCGGAGAGGAGAGCTACGGCTACCTGACCAGCGAGTGGGAGGAACTGCTCCTGCGCGGGCGCGGCGTTTTCGGCTACGACCCTCTCCAGGACCCCCCGCTGGCCAAATTTGACAGCCCCGAATTCTTGAGCGGTGTGCAGTGGCTGCTGGAACAGAAGGAATCCAACGCCGTCCTGCTGCAGGGCGATGACAACTGGCAGACGGTCAGCGATGCGTTCAGCCAGGGGAGGGTGGCGTTCTGGTCCAGCCAGGCCGGGTCGGAGACCAGTATGTACAGCGGCATTGGGACCCCCGATTTCGAGATCGGCGCCCTGCCCATGCCGGAGGTGGAAGGCTTCTATACCTGGAGCTCGAACCCGGGCTACTTCATCTCCGGGCAGGCGGACGACCCGCAGGCCTGCTGGGATTGGATCCGCTATCTTTTGGACCAGGAGGACGTCCTGGACGGGATGCCCACCCGCCGCTCGCTGCTCGAGTCCTCGAACTGGCGGGCGCTGGTAGGGCCGGATAAGGCCGATGCCTACCAGGCCGCGCTGGCCCGCATCGAAGACCAGCCCGAGCAGGCGTTTGGCCCCACCGTCTGGCCGCTGGCGGAGTTCCAGCGCTTGGCGGTCTCCAGGGCCTTGAAAGGCGAAGACCTGGAGCAGATTGG
>JAEWYL010000191.1 GCA_023395675.1 Chloroflexota bacterium
TGAACTGGCTGGCGCATCCAACGCTTGCGAAAGGAAGGCCGGGCACGATACCCCGCCCATAGCTGAATCAAAAAGCTGCCTGCATGTCGTCAAGACACTGCAGGCAGCTTTTTGATACTCCCGGGGAGTCAGGGAACAGGCCGGAGATGCGGAGCAGGCCGGCCCAACCAGGGTGCTGCCCGTGGAGCTATTCTCGTCCGGCCCTCAGCCGGGCGCCTGGCGGGCAGAGGGCTAGTGGATCTAGCTGTTCGAAAAATTAAACCGGTGAAATGTGTTGTGTTGTATCACATATCTGCTATAATTTAAGCATTATTCACCCGCTTGTCCCGTAAATGATTGAACAATTGAAGAAAAGGAGGCTGGATGCCCAAGTACTTTGTGCGCGTTGAGGCCGTTAACCTGTCGAACTTCGCCTACGATACACACGACATCAGCACGATCCGCGGCGGCAGCTTCCTGCTCCTCGAAGCGATTGAAGGCCTGGCACAAGAGTTCGAGTCAGAGCTGGTCTGCATTACCTCGGCTGCCAGCCAGGGGTTGTTCCGGTACGATGCGCCTGAAGAGGATCCGGAAGGGGCCGTCTGCGATCTGCAGAACCGGATGTTTCAATATTTGAGCGCGCAGACCGGCGGGCATGCCACTTTTGTGATCGCAGTCGAGCCCGAGATCCCGGGCAAATTTGACCTGGTAATGGAACGCCTGGAGGCCGGGGTCTACCGGCAGCACTGGCGCCTGCCCACAGTGGCGGTGCCTCTACCTGCTGCTGCCACAAAGGAGTGTGTTCTGGATGGCTGGCGTCCGGGTGTGGTCCCGTACATCTATCTGGAAGACGCCAGCACCAGCGCCGCCACCACTGTCCGCAGGGAGCACGGAATCTCCCTCAAGCGCAGACTGTTTTCCAAGCTGCTGGGCGAGGAGCGCTACCGGAGCACCATCTCCACCCAGGACCTGGGGGAACTGGCCCTTCATTCCGGCCAGGGGGTGTTGGATGGCAAAATTGCTTATATCTATGTTGACGGAAACGGATTTGGAAGCATCCGCCGCGCGGTCTGCCTCACCGATACAGACCGGAGAGAATTCGATAAAACCATTCAGGATGGCTTCCGCAAGCCGTTTCTGAAAGCACTGCTGGAGAAGGCCGAGACAGACCCCGGTTTTCAAACGACCGCAGGCGCTGACGGCCAGGGCACGGCGCTGCGCCTGGAAGTGCTGCTCTGGGGCGGGGATGAGATGATCCTGGTCGTCCCGGCCTGGCAGGGCCTGGCAGCCCTGGAGCTGTTTTTCCGGCAGGCGCACGAGCTGCAGTTCCGCGGCCAGCCGCTCACCCACCGGGCGGCGGTTGTCTTCTGCCATCACAACGCCCCTATCCTGTTAATCCGCCAGATCGCTGAACGCCTGCTGGACAGGGCGAAAAAGGATATCCGGGAAGCGCTGCCCGCCGGGCAGGCTGCCGGGACTCTCGAACACGCAGACGGCGACGCCCTGCACTACCTGGTGCTAGAGTCCTTCGAACTGCTGCAAGGGGACCTCGACTCGTTCCTGCGTGAGTATTACCGGGGCATCGATTACCGTGACCTGCTGGTCCGTGCCGGCGAGCTGGACGCTTTGCTGGCTGCCCTGCACACCATCCGGGCAAACACTGCCAAGAGTAAAGCCCTGGAGATCGTGTACGCGCTGCAGCAGGGGCAGAAAGATCAGATCGAACCCCTGACGAAGCAAATTCTCAGGCTGGTTCCGTCTGAAAAGCGGGACCAGGTCACCGAGGCGTTGCAGACGCTGACGCAGGCCGGCCCGGCTCGCTGGTTCCTGGCCACCGACCTGTGGGATTACATCCCGGAGAAAGCCGCCCTATGAAGAAATACGAAACTGAGATCCGCCTGACGATTTTGGGGCCCTTTCTGACCGCCACCGCCAGCCCGGAGGTCTACGGGCTGCAAAAGGTGTTTTTTCGCGGCCCCGACGGGCAGCCGGCGCTGCCCGGCAGCCACGTAAAAGGAAAGTTGCGGATGGCGCTGCAAGAGCTGCTCTCAGCCGGCGTATCCGAGCTGGCCATAGACCTGAAAGATTGGTTTGGCGAGGAAAGTTCGGAGCAGAGCTATGCACCCGTCCCCGGCCGGCTCCGCTTTTCCAATTTTCACCAAGCAGCACCGCTCCAGCCCGCCTCCAAAGAGGAAGTGCTGCACCCGCCTGCCCGGCGCAGCCGGGTGACGATCCATCCCCGCGCCCTGACAGCCGCCGAGAATAAACTGCGCGATGTGGAGGAATTGTTTGCGAGCGGCGCCTCCGCCGATTGGCTGGGCGCCGTGACCTTCTACGCCCGCGAATTGGGCGAAGCCGGGCAGATCCAGGCCGCGCTGCTGGCCGGCTTCCGCTGGCTGACCGCCCTGGGGGCTGAAAAAGGGGTGGGCTTTGGCCGCCTGGCCCGGGTGCAGGTGGGCGCGCCCAGGGAACTGAGGGACGGGGCAGTCTCCCCGGAACAAATGGGAGCCGTAGAGAGCCTGCAGCTGCGCATCCGGCCGGTAGAACGGTTGATGATCGGCGAGGTTAAAAAACCACGCGCGAACTACGTCTCCAGCGGGCGGGTTATCCCGGGCGGGGCGGTGAAAGGAGCGCTGGCGGCCAACCTGAACCGGGCCCACGGCCTGGAGCCCAGCCGCCCGCTTTCGGTCGAGAGCGGAGAGCTAATGCCGGAATTCCGCGAGCTGGCAGCTCATTTTGACCAGGTGCGCGTCACCCACGCTTTTCCGGCGGTTACCGGGAGTCCCCGCCCGGTCAGGCTGCCCCTCTCCACCACTTGCTGTGACGGGCGCTGGCAGGACCGGGCGCTTGCTCCCGCCTCCGAACCGCTGGTGAACGGGCGCGCCCCGGCCTTTTTCTATGATGGTAAAGAGACTAAGGAATATGCCGGCGCCGCCAACCCCAAAGAAGTTTTCGTCACCCGCACCGAGATTGATGACGTCACCCGGCGCTCTCGCGAGGCGAGATTGTTCACCTACTCTTTCCTGTGCCCGGTGGACGGCATGGGGCGCCCGGTTGAATGGGTATGCAATGTGGATTTCAGCGCCATCGCCGAGCCCGCAGTCCGGCGCCAGGTGCGAGACCAGTTTGCGTTCGCGGTGATGAGCCTGGACGGGCTGGGGAAGCTCAACCAGGCGGTTGTCGTGGCGGTGGGCGCCGGCACGGCCGCGGCAGCCATACCCTCACGCGGGCCGGTCCAGGCCGGTGAGGCGCTGGTCACGCTGCAGTCCGACGCCATCCTGTTGGATCCGGAAAAAGTGCGCCGCCTGCCTCCTGGCCAGGACCTGTTCGCCCTTTATGCCGCTTTCTGGCAGGAGATCGGCGGTGATGCTGGCCTGGAGCTGAGCGATTTTTGGGCGTACCAGACCTTTCAGGGTGGTTACCTTTACCACCGCTACCTGGGCGCTGTCGAACGCCAGGAGCGTCCGGCGGCCTATTATCCTTACTATCTGACCGGGGCCGGCAGCCTTTTCCGCCTGCGGGCAGCCAGCTCTCAGGCAGAGCTGCTCCTGCAGCGCTGGCTGGTCAGCGGCCTGCCCCTGCCGGCTTGGGCCGTGCAGCGCTATACCCGGAATGGTCACCCCCTGTGGCAGACCTGTCCCTTTGTCCCTGAAAACGGCTACGGCGAGATTGCGGTCAATCTGGACTGGCATTGGAACCCGGCGGCCCTCTAGCGCCGGCGAGACTGTGAGGTTTTCAATGGAAAAATTACTCAAAGGCGATAAATTTCGTAACCGCTACCGGATTACCGGCTTGCTGAAAACCCTTTCCCCGCTGCATATTGGCACCGGCGTAGACACCGACGCAGTGTACTCACAGGCCGAGCGCGAGCGTCTGCAGCGGCAGAGCAAAGAGAAAGATAAAGCGAAAGGCAAAGACAAAGTACCCATGGTTTCGACGGTGATGAAAGATTTCCAGGGCCGCCCGCTTATTCCCGGCAGCACGCTGCGCGGTGTGCTGCGCCACTGGCTGCTCAGCGTGCTATCCGGTTTTGGCAGCCAGTGGGCCGATTACCGCGAACGGTACGACAGTGGCGACCTGGCTAAATTGGACCAGGACGGCCAGATCGAGGCCGTCAAGGGGTTTAGCTGGCTGGAACTGCTGTTCGGCACGCCCTTTCACGAAGGCAAAGTGGAGGTGTGGGATGCCGCCTGCCGCACGGATCAAACACTCCAGGCCCCCGACACCCTGTTATCCTGGAAGCCGCAGTCGCTCACTTATATTGATACCTCCGTGGCGATAGACCCGACCACCGGCACGGCGTTGGAGAACCTGCTGTACAAAACCGAAGTGGTCCCGCCCGGGGTAGAGTTCGAGCTGACCCTGGCCGGGCAGAACCTGACTGACTTCGAGCTGGGCCTGGTGCTGCTGGGCCTGCAGGGTTTTAACTCGCAGATCTACCCCATTCAAGTGGGAGCGCGCGGCGGGCGAGGCTACGGCCGGATGTGTTTTACCCCGGGACCTGTCTACAAACTGGATGCAGACGGAGCCAAAGCCTGGGTGGCGGGGATAATCAGCAGCCTTGGTCAGGCCGGGGGCGAGACCTCTCTGGACGGCGCGGCCGGCTACTTTACACTGCCAGAGTTGAGCCCGGAGGAGCAGCAAGCGCTGATTAAACAGGCCAAGGAGCAACTTCAATCCCAATTGGGGAGCCAGACATGAGCAGCCGGCCGCTCCCCCCAACCGGCCTTTCCGGGGTCCTGTTAGCCAGCTGGAGACTGCGCTGCGAGACGCCCCTGGCCGTACGAAACGGCCTGCAGGTGGAATACGAGAGCCAGGATCATCACAAAAGCCGGGGGGACCGTATACGCTTCCACTGGCGGCCGAAAGATAAAAAACCTGGCGAGGACCAGGACGAGGCGGCGGTGGCGGCGCTGCATTACGGCTACGTCGTCGAGGGGGGGCGGCTGGCAGCTCGCCACGCTGTCCCTCCCAGCAGCGTGCGCGGGGCTCTGCGCTCCTGGACGATCAGCCACCTGGTCCACCCACGGTACCGCAGCGGGATGACCCCGCCGGAGAACGAGAACCCCGAAGAGGCGGACGCCTACCTGGCCCGCGTGAAGCAAGCCCAGGACGATCCCGCCGGCGGCTGGCTGACCATCGCCTCCCTGTTTGGCCAGGCTTTCGAAAGCCGGGACGAGGAGCTCGAGTTATCCCGTGCAGGCCGGCTGCGAGTGGAGACCGACCCGTTCGAGGGGAAAGGGCCGCAGTCCATTTCCGTCAATGGGTGGCTCGAAGATGAAGCCGAACCGGTGGGCCCGGAAAACGCCCGCCGGCAAATGACCGTGCGCAACCCCCTGGATCGCGTGACCCACGCTTCTCGCAAGGGCGGCCTGCACCAGTTTCTCGAGTTCTGCGCAGGGGAGGAGTTCAACCTGCGCCTGAAAATCATTGATCCTCAGGACAGCGACCTGGGCCTGCTGGGCCTGTGGCTGCGTGAGATGAACCTGGGGATGCTGCGCCTGGGCGCGCTGGCGGCTATCGGCCGGGGACGCGTGGCGGTGGTCGAGGAGCAATCGTCCGTGTGCCTGTGGCTGCAGGCGGGCGACCCGCTCCCGGACTGGCTGGACGGGTTCGAGCCGGCCGGAGACGGCGCCGCGGAAGAACCCCTGGCCGGCCTGTGGCGGGAATACCGCCTGCCGGTCGCCGCTCTCGACCGTTTCATTATTAATCTGCAGACCAACGGGTGAGCGCCATGCACAATCCCAATCCATTCGATTT
>JAEWYL010000193.1 GCA_023395675.1 Chloroflexota bacterium
CTGGCGGGCAGGCTGCGGGCGGCGGCCGCAGGCGGCGGGATGGCGCGCCTGGGCGGCCTGTTCTGGCCCGCCGACCTGCCCGAGGCGCTGGCCGGCCCCGAGGCGCGGCCCATCCTGAGCCTGCCCCCGGCGGTGCACCCGCTTTTCACCCCCGGCGCCGCCTCCGGCCCGGCGCCCTCGCCCGTCTCCGGCCTGCCCGAGACCTACGTGCTTTACCACGGAGCGGGGTCAGAGGCGGACCTGCGCCGCCTGCTGGAGACCTGGAGCTGGGCCGCCGGCCCTATCGGGGCCTATTATCCCCTGGTGCTGGCCGGGCTGGGCCCGCAGGAGCGCGCCCGCCTGGAGGCCCTGCTGCCCGCCTACGGCCTGGAGGAGACGGTGCTGGCCCTGCCCGAGCTCGATCTGCCCGCCCTGGCTGCGCTCTACCGGGGCTGCCAGGCGCTGCTGCATCCCGCCCCCAGCGCGCCCTGGGAGAGCCCCCTGCGCCTGGCCCTGGCGCTGGGCAGGCCCGCCGCGGCGGTGGAAACGCCGCTCTCCGCCGCCCTGGCCGGGCCGGCCGCCTACCTGGCGCCCTGGGAGCCGGGCGGGCGCGCCCTGGGCGCCGCGTTGATCACCTTAGTCGTGGAGGAGGGGCTTGCCGGGCAGCTCTCCGCCGCCGCGCGGCGGCGCAGCGCCGGCTGGGACCCGGCCCGTTTCCGGGAGGCCCTGGGGCAGGCCTATGCCTCCGTCTCAGGCCCTTCCGGGCGCTGAGGGCTTCCAGCGGAGGATAAAAAACCATCCACAGATGGCGCAGATGGCCGCAGATCAATCCAAAGGATTTCCATCTGCGTGTACCGGTGTGCAGCTGTGGATAAATTTATTTAAAGCTTCTCTATTTGGGATGAGAGTCAGGCGGTGCGCAGCAGCGTGCTTACGTCCCCTTTAACAGCCGGCGGGCGAAGATCGCCAGACCGACCCCGCTCAGCAGGAGCGCCGCCCCGATTATGCCCAGCAGCGGGCTGCGCGGGCTCTCGCCGCCGCTCTCGACGGGCAGCTCTGCCAGGGCCTGCGAGTTCAGCTGCGCCCCAAAATCCAGGTAGGTCTCGTCTCCGGCGTTCAGGGTGAGCGAATAGCTGGTGACGGTGGTCGGATTGTACCCGTCGGGGATGCCCATGGTGATGACGTAGTTCCCCTCGCCCAGCTCCTCGTAACACACCGGCTCGATGCCGCCGGTGGACCCGGTCCGCGAGATGGAGCCGCTGCGGTTGCTCAGGCTGACCTCGCCCCCGGCGATGGGCAGCTCGGCTTCCTGGCGGATGGCGTCGCCGTTGACGTCGTCGAAGAGCAGGATGCAGATCGTGCCCAGGCCGGGCCGCTCGGTGGCGGTGGGCAGGATGGAGGTCGGCGTGAGCGTGACGCCGGGCGGCAGGGTGGCATCGGCCGGCCCGGCCAGGCCGAGCAGGAGCTGCTGGCCCTCGATGATATTGTCGCCGATGATATTGTTCAGCGCTCGCAGCTCATCCAGCGACACCCCGGAGATCAGCGAAATGCGCAGCAGGGTGTCGTTCGGCTGCACGACGTAAATGATGCGCCCATCCGGCCCCGGGGTGGGCGTGGGAAAAGGGGTCATCTGCAAAGCCGGTTTTTGGGGGATAGAAGCAGCCTGCACAGGACGGCCAAGGGCCAGGCAAAACGCAGCACCCAGGGCGAGCAGAGCGACGGCGATCAGGTGAGTGCGAGCATCGGGTCTCATAGCGCCCAAATTATACCGCCCTTCTGCTTATTCTGCAGCCGCTGCCGCACGGGTGCATTCAGAGTATGGGAAGGGGTAACGCGCCGCCTGATCAGCCCGCTTTGAGCGCTTCCTGGGTGCGCATGGCCTTTTGCAGCCAGCGCAGGGCGCCCAGCGCGCCCAGGTTCAACACGGCCGCCGCCAGGCTGCAGAACAGGATGCCGCTCAGCCCCCCCGGCGCGGCGCCCTGCGAGCCGAGGGCGTACAGCGCCGGAGCCAGCAGCGCGCCCGCCGAACGCCCCAGCGAAAGCCCGGCCACGTTGGCAGCCATCAGGGTGGCGCGGGCCGCGGGCAGCAGCTCGGTCATCAGCGGGATGCTGCTGACCAGGGTGAATTCAAAGGTCAGGTAGAACAGGAACAGGCCGGCCGCGGCCCCGCTCTCGCTGCGGCCCAACAGGGGCAGCGCCAGCCCCGCCAGGGTGTTCAGGACGATTCCGATCCCCACGGCGCGCGGCTTGCCGAGGAAATCGGTGAAGCTGGCTGCCAGAGTCTCCCCGCCCAGCTCCGACAGCCCGATGACCGCGGAGATGACCCCCAGGGCGGCGATCTTCAGCCCGAAAGCGTCCTCCATCCACACGCCAAAGATCAGGTTTACGCTCTCGTTGGCCGCGCTGATCAGCACCCCGATCGCCATGCCCGCCAGCGCGGTGCGGCTGGCGAGCACCGCCCCCAGGTTTCGCCGCAACCCGCCGGAAGCGGCGGCATTTTTGGGCTCGGCGGGCAGCAGCCAGGCCAGCAGCCCGGTGGACAGCAGGCCCAGCAGCGCCAGCAGCGGGAACGGTGACATCCAGCCCTGGCGGGCGATCAGGAAACCCGCCAGGGGCACACCGGCGATAAAACTGAGCGACCAGCCCAGCTCGGTGACCGCCACCGCCCGCGCCCGGCGTTCGTACTGCACATGGTCGCCCAGGTAAGCCTGCATGGAGGGGTCGAAAATATATTTGCCCATCACCCCCAGCAGCAGGGCCAGGACGAAAAACGGGAAGGTAGGCCGGAGCACCACCAGGCTCGTCCCCAGGGTGAAAAGCGCCAGGCCGAGAAGCATGCCCGCCTTTCGCCCGCGGCTGTCGGCGGCCGAGGCCAGGAACGGCCCGAAAAAACCCAGGGCCGAGCGCAGCGTGAGGGCCAGGGAGAGCGCCGGCAGGTCCACTCCCAGGCCGCGCCCGAAGACCGCCAGGAAAGGATAGACCATGCGGTGCAGGGTATTCAGCGCGATGCGGATCAGCGTGAAGGCGGCGATGCGCGCGTAGAGCGGGTTCATGAAGAAAGGGGACGGTCCAGGCGCAGCCACAGGCGCGCGATCTGCAGCGCCGCCAGGAGGATGAGCGCCAGCAGCCCGGCGAAGAAGAGCTGGATGCGCAGGGAGTCCGAATCGAACACGGGGGAGGGCGGGTGCATCACATTCTCGGTGGTCCTCAGCGCCAGAAACAGCGCGCCGGCAAACACCAGGTTGCCGGCCGAGGCCCAGCGAGCATCCTCCATCAGGGTCACCCCGAGCTGGAGCAGCAGGCCTGCCACGGCGAATACCACCGCCAGCCGCCAGCGCGGCTCAGCCAGGAACAGGCCGTTCCAATTGGTCTGCATGGCCCACATCGAGATCGGCAGGTAGGTGATCCAGAAGAGCAGCCCGGTGCGGCCCAGGGCGCGCGACCAGCGGTGCCAGGCAGATGGGCCGGAGCCGGAAGCCCGGTCGCGGAGAAAGCCGGCGAGGCCCGCCGCTGCAGCAGCCAGGAATGAAGCCAGGGCGGCCCAGACCCAGGCCCCGTGCAGGTAAACCACGCGCACATTCAGACCCAAACTGCGCTCCGAAGGGCCCAGCGAGGTGAAAGCCGCGATGGCGGCGGCAAGCGCCAGTAAGAACAACCAGGGAGAGCGTGTGCGTTTTTCCATTCCACCACCCTACGAACAGCGTTTTCCGGCCGGCCAGTTTTCCGGTCCGGAGCGACCCCCGGGATGGATTATACGCTGGAAGGAGAAAAAAGGAGGGGTTTAACCGCAAGAGAGGCGGGGGGGGGGTTTGAG
>JAEWYL010000261.1 GCA_023395675.1 Chloroflexota bacterium
TCAAAACCAGCGTTTACGGGCCGGTTACGCGCCTGGACCTGGCAAGGACCATCGGCGGGCGCGGCCGCTACTGGACCACCGCATACCTGGTGGGGGGGATGCTGGTGGAC
Organism: Chloroflexota bacterium; assembly: GCA_023395675.1. GTDB lineage: Bacteria > Chloroflexota > Anaerolineae > Anaerolineales > UBA4823 > JAEWYL01. The sequence continues at coordinate 111 of JAEWYL010000261.1, forward strand.
AGCGGCTGCGCCCACACTGCTCAGGAGCTGGCGAACTGGCTGGGGGAGAGGCCGCTCGAGCGCATCACCAACACGCACACACACGAAGACCACATCGGGGCCAACAGCCTCCTGCAGAGTCTGCGCCCCGGGCTGGAGATCCTGGCCCATCCCCTGTCGCTGCCCGTATTGTCCGACCCGGCCCGGGTCCAGCCTCTGCATCCATACCGCCATCTGTTCTGGGGGATGCCGCGGCCCTCTGAGGGGCGGCCGCTGGAGGCAGGCAGCCTGATCCAGGCGGGTGGATTCTGTTTTCAGGTGCTTTACACACCGGGCCACGCCCGCGATCACCTGTGTCTGTGGGAGGCGGAGCGGGGCTGGCTGTTCAGCGGGGACCTGTTTGTGGGCGGCAGAGACCGCGCCCTGCGCGCCGGCTGCGACATCTGGGAGATCATCGCCTCGCTGAAAAAAGCCGCCGCGCTGCCGGTGCAGACCCTCTTCCCGGGCAGCGCCCGGGTGCGGGCTGAAAATCCGCTCGGAGCGCTGCGCGAGAAGATCGCCTACCTGGAGGAACTGGGCGGCCGGGTGTTGGATCTGCATGGCAGGGGCTGGAGTGTGGGCGCAATCGCCCGCAGCCTGTGCGGCGGCCCGCTGTGGATCGAAGCGGTCACCCTGGGGCACTTCACCCGCCGCCACCTGGTGCGCTCGTTTCTGGGGCAGGACAGCGATTAATTCCCCAGGCCCAGCCTGAAATCGATCTCCCCGGCCCATTCGGGGTGGTCAATCAGGGGATTGCGGTTACCCTGCAGCTCGAAGATGGCGGCGTTGCGGTGCCTCTCGTAGCGGCTGACCGGGTGGTTCCGGTGCCAGGCGAGCAGCAGGGTGAGCCGCTCTTCGGGATACTCGTTTTCAGAGCGGTTGATCAGACCGGGGTAGCGCAGCAGGAAATACAGGGTGGCGCGTGCCACCACCCCCTTATTCTCCACTGGTTCGAAGCGCAGGCCCTCGCGCTTGCCGCATTCATCCCGCACGACCTCCATAAAATCCGGAAAGTCATAATAGGGGATATTGCCGCGGAAGCTGTTGCAGCCCGACTCGCAGGCGAACAGGTGGTGCAGGTCACCTTTCATCGGCTCGCGCTTGCCGAACCAGGATTGGGGGACCACGTGCTCGCAGTTGTAGGGCAGGCTGGCCTCCAGCAGGTCGAGCTGCTCTGCGCTGCGCAGGGCGCCAAAAGCCGACCCGAGCGCCAGGGACTCGGCCAAATGGCGGCGGGCGCGCTCTACGGCGAAGTCGGCCTCGATCAGCTCCAGCGGCGCGTACTCTTTGCCGGAATAGAGGCTGCGCAAGACCGGCGCGGCGCCGTCTCTCTCGTGCAGATCCACCCAGGGATAGACGTGCAGGGCGGGCTTATAGCTCAGCGGGCGGGTGTGCGTATCGGTCAGCAGGCGGTTCAGGGATTCGTACAGCTCCTGAGGGGCGAGACCGGCCGCGAGGCTCTGGTAGTAGCCGGTGCAGGCCAGCGAGTCCTGGGCTTCATCATAATATGGGCGGCTGGATGCGTCGCGGGCCCGGGCGGCGGCGTCATCAAAATCGGGATCCTGGGGCTCGGGCTCCTGCGGCGCGGGCGGGCCGGAGGGAGGCGTCTGGCCGCTGTCCGCGGTCACAACCACGGTTATCTGCGGGCCGGCCGGCGCGCCGGGGGCCTGGCCTTCTGCCGGCGGTCCGATCTGTAGGCTGATCTGCAGGGGGATGGTCCAGGTGTAGGCCGCGCCGGCAGGCGTCTGCGGCGCCGGACCGGAGTCCTCCGCAGCCCGGTAAGCGGCTTCGAGAGGGCTGGGCGGTTCCAGATTGAGCAGCTCGTCGCGCAGGCGGCGCGCGGCGCTGTCCTCCAGGTGGGCCTGCTCAATCGCCCTGACCAGGCTGCTGGCGCGGATGCCTTCATTGGCGATCCAGTCCAGCTCTTCGGGGTCCATGCCCTCCTGCCAAGCTGAGCCGTCTTTGGCGATGAGCTGTCCGTCCACGATCCTGGGGACGCCGGAGTGGTGCAGGGCGACCAGCTCCCACTGGTCGTTGTAGACCGGGGAGCCGGAGGAGCCGGGATCGGTATCGGTTATATAATGCGCGTAGTCATCAAAGAGGTCTACCAGGTGGTTGGAGCGCAGAACCACCTGCTTGACGTCGCCGCGCGGGTGCTGGACGATATTGAGTGCCTCGCCGAGCAGAGCCTTGCCCTGGGCGCCGATCAGCCGGGTCCAGCCGTAATGGGTCACAGGCACGCCGCCGGCGGTTCTCTCCTGCACCGCCACCAGGGTGAAGTCCAGCTCGGGGGAGGTGAGAAAGAATTCCCCGGGAAGCAGGCCGAAGGTGCGCACGGGCTGGAGGCGCCCGAAACGGTCGTGCTGGTAATCGAACTCCACCTGGCTGTAAGCCGCCTCCTGGCGGGAGGGGAGAACGTGGTGGTTGGTCAGCAGCAGGCGCGGGGAGACCATAAAGCCGGTCCCGTAGCCGGCGTTCAGGCCCGGTCCGGTACGGATGCAGATGCGCCCGGTGAAGCGGGAAACCGCCAGGGCCAGCTCGAGGAAGCTCACCCCCATGAAGTCTGCCTGCCCCAGCACGCGTTCCACGCCGACCGTCTCCACCAGGGGCGGCAGAACCCGCCCGGCAAGCGGCGGGTTGTCGATCACCCGCAGGGTGCCGGAGCCGCCGGATGCGGCGCGGGACAAGCGCTCCAGGCGCAGCCGGACCCGTT
>JAEWYL010000268.1 GCA_023395675.1 Chloroflexota bacterium
GAAGCGAAACCCTGTTCCAGGGCCGCGTTCGCACGGACCGGGGGCCGGGTTGGATGGGGCGCTCAGCGAGCAGGAGGAACGGGTGCTGCGCCTGCTGGCCTCCGGCCTCTCGAACCCGGAGATCGGCCAGGAACTTTACATCTCGGTGAATACGGTCAAGACCCACGTGAAGAGTATCTACCGCAAGCTGAACGTGGGCAGCCGCCGGGCTGCCCGGGACGCTGTGCGGCGGCTGGCGCTGATCGAAACCGGGCAACCATAAAAACTTTTGGAGTGAGGATTGATGATTTTTCGCTACATATTCTCCATCTCTTCGGTGTTGTTTACGCTCAGCGTGCTGGTGCAGGTTTATCTTGCCGGCATGGCCATCTTTGTTCACCCGGCCAACTGGGCCAGGCACACTTCTTTCGTGCACCTTTTTGAGCTTCTGCCTCTGATCATGCTGTTGGCGGGCTGGCTGGGGAAAGCGCCAAAGCGCTTGCTCTGGCAGAGCGCCGGGCTGCTGGTCTTGATTGTGCTGCAGTATCTCACCGCCAACCTCCAGGGACCTTTCCCGGCCCTGGCCGCGGCGCATCCCGTCATCGCGCTGTTGATCACCGGGCTGGCTGCTTCCGTCACCGGGGAGGCCTTTTCCCTCACCCGCCAGCGCTTTCCGGCGCCCTCCACCGGCTGAAACCACCCTATTCTCCAGCCGCGGAAGCCACGGCGGCCTCTCATCCCACCAAACCGGGGATAAGAGGCCGCCGGTTTTCATTTCTGATGGCACTTCCTTATCTAAAAAAAGTGACATATTACACCTGACGCCTTGAATCCCTTGTGATAAAACGATAGCCATGAGAACTTTTCCGATATGCCTGACCGGACTTGATAAAATAAGAACGGTGGTAATCGGTGGGGGAAAAGTAGCAGACCGAAAAGCGCGCGCGCTCCTGGAAGCCGGCGCCAACGTTACCATCATCAGCCCGGCTCTGGTCCCGGAGCTTTATCAATTAACCCAGGAAAGCTCGATCCCGGTGCTCCACCGGCCGTACCGCTCGGGCGACCTGAAGGGCGTCTTCCTTGCGATCGCGGCGACGGATGATCCCGAGCTGAATCAGAAGATCTGGCAGGAAGCTCTGGAGCAGGGCTGCCTGATAAACGTGGTGGATGACCCCCAGCACAGCAACTTCATCCTTCCGGCGGTGGTGCGCCGGGAAGATTTCACCCTGGCGGTCTCGACCGGTGGGGCCAGCCCGGCCCTGGCGCGCCGGGTGCGCGAGGCGCTGGAGCAGGAATACGGCCCGGAGTATGGGGCGTTCACCCGCCTGCTGGCCGGGCTGCGGCCCGAGATGCTCGCCCGCTTCAGCAGCGCAGAGTCCCGGCTGGAAGCCGCCCTGGCCCTGCTGGAGGGAGAGGTGCTGGGCGCCCTGCGCGAGGAGGGCAGCGAAGCCGCCCGGCAGGCCGCCCTGGAGCTCTGGTCCGCATTGGAGACGACGCAGAGAGCGGCAGCCCCCCAAAAGGCTGCCGGAGCTTTCGACGAAGGTATGGATGCATGAAAGGTAACTTTGAAAAAACCCCCGGTAAGGTGTATCTGGTCGGCGCCGGACCGGGAGACCCCGAACTGCTCACGTTGAAAGCCGTGAGATGCCTGAAAGAGGCCCAGGTGGTGGTCCACGACCGGCTGATCAACCACTGCCTGCTCTCCTATGCGCCGCAGGCGGAGTGGATTGATGTCGGTAAGGAGACCAACCACCATCCGGTCCCCCAGGATCAGATTAACCAGATCCTGGTGGAGCAGGCCAGGATGGGCCGCACCACCGTGCGCCTGAAAGGTGGGGACCCGTTCGTCTTCGGGCGGGGCGGCGAGGAGGCCCTGGCCCTGGTCGAGGCCGGGATCGCCTTCGAGGTGGTGCCCGGCGTAACGAGCGCGGTCGCCGTGCCGGCCTATGCCGGCATCCCGGTCACCCATCGCGGGGTCGCCTGCAGCGCCATGTTCATCACCGGGCACCGGGCCGGTTGCGCCGAGGACCCCGAATCGGACTGGGAGCGGGCTGCCCGCGGGGCGGACACGCTGGTCTTTCTGATGGGGGTGAAGAACCTGCCCCTCATCGTCGAACAGGCGCTGTCCGCGGGCCGCTCGCCGGATACGCCCATCGCCCTGATCGAACAGGGCGCCACTCAAAACCAGAAGACCGTCACGGGTACGCTGGCGAATATCGCCGGCCGGGCTGCCGGTGTGCGGCCGCCGGCGGTGATCGTGATCGGCGAGGTCGTGCGCCTGCGCGAGAACCTGCGCTGGTTTGAATAAAGCGAATACGATGAACGTCGCCCTGGTCACCGGCGGGACAGGTTTTATTGGGGCTAATCTAGCCCTGCGCCTTATCGAACGAGGTTGGAAGGTGCGCATCCTCGAGCGACCGGGCGCCACGCGCCTGCTGCTGGAGGAGGGGCCGTTTGAATTCTGCACCGGCGATGTGCTCGAGCCGCACAGCCTGGAGCAGCCTCTGCAGGGTGTGGATGTGGTCTTCCACGCCGCCGGGGTGGTGGACTACTGGCGCCAGGGCGTGGAGCAGATGTACCGGGTGAATGTCGAAGGCACCCAGAATGTGATGGAAGCTGCTTATCAGGCGCGGGTCGAGCGCGTGGTTCACGTCAGTTCGGCCGCCGCCCTCGGGATCCACCCGAATACCGTGGTGGACGAGTCGTATCAGTTCAACGTCAAGCCGGGCCAGTTTGTTTACGGGCACAGCAAACACCAGGCGGAGGAGATCGTTTTCGAGCAGATCCGCCGGGGACTGCCGGCGGTGATCGTCAATCCCACCACGGTGATCGGCCCGCGCGATATCCGCAAGGTGTCCAGCGGGATGGTGGTCGAGGTGGTCAAGCACTGCGTGCCGCTTCTTATCCCTCCCGGAGGGATCAACGTGGTCCCGATCTGCGACGCCTGCCAGGGCATCATCGAAGCGGCGGAAAAAGGCCGCTCCGGCGAGCGCTACATCCTGGGCGGGGAGAATATGACCCTGGTCCAGTTCTACCGCACCATCTCCAACGTGGTAGGCTGCGGGATGAAGCTGAAAGCCATGCCGCGCTGGCAGGTCTCCATCCTGGCGATGCTGACCGATATGCTCCAGCCGCAGACCAGCGGGCCGGTCCCCCTGACCGGAGACCGCCTGCGGCTCGAATCGCAAAATTTCTACTTCGACACGGCGAAGGCTCGCTCTACCTTCGAAATGCCCAGCACCCCGCTCAGGGTCACCATCGGGCGAACCTTCGAGTGGTATGAAGCCATGGGCGAATTCGATGACGTTTACGAAAAGCTGGAGGCCGACGGCGTGTGTAAGTACTGCAAGCGCACTCGCTACTGCGCCTGGCCTCAGGCCGATAGCGCCGCACTGCTAAGCAGAGGTAAAGAATGATCAGGGGAACCTGGGAACATCTTCGCTCCTGGACCCGGCGCACTACTGCAAGCCTGTGCCGGGCTATCGAACAACGCTGGAACAACCTGGGTCTGCGGACAAAGATGAGCTCCATGGTCATCGTGGGGCTGGTGGGACTGCTGGCGGTCTTTGCCCTGATGGGGATCAGCACCACAAGCCAGGCCAACCAGCAGGTCCTGAGCGAAAGGGTGAGCATAGCCCGCCTGAGCGCGGCGATCCTCGATTCCTCGCTGCGCCAGATCCAGAGCGTACTCTATATGGCCCGCAGCAGCGAAGCTCTTCGGGACCTTCAGTCTCCGGCTGCCGGGCGGCAGATGGCCCTCGCAGCCGCGTATCAGGAGATCGAGCTGCTCTCCCAGGGGGTGTACCTGCTGGACGCCGGCGGCAGCCCGCTGGCGTCTGCAGGCAAAGGAGCCCCGGCCATCGCCTGGAGCGAGGTGCCCGCCGTGCAGAAGATGCGCCTCTGGAAGGAGGACGAGCTCCTGGTGTCTATTATTCCAGGGGATACGCCGAAGGCGGCCGTGCTCCTGCCTCTGTACGCCTCAAACGGAAAACTCTCGGGGATGCTGGCTGCGCTGCTGGACTTCTCCAATTCATCCTTTCTTCCGTCCGCCCGCAACTTATACCTGGGCGAAAGCGGCACGATTGACGTGATCGATCCCCAGGGGGTTATACTGCTCAGCACGCATCCCGACAACGCCCTGAAGAACGAGGATATGATCAAGTTCCTGAGCCGGTTCTTCGTGGCGGGCGCGCCGGTGGTGGAGACGTGCCTGGGGTGCTATGGAGAGGACGACCCGGACGCGGGGGACGAAGTAATCGCCTTCGCCCCCCTCACCCAGGCTCCTTGGGGAGTGGTGGTGAGACAGAAGGCGGTCGAAGCCTTCGCTCCCGTGCGCAAGCTGACCATCCAGACCCTCATCCTGAGCCTGGTCACCGTAGCCGGCGCTATGGGCCTGGTGTGGGTCACCACGAGCAGCGTGATCCAGCCTGTGCAGTTCCTGACGGTGGCCGCCAAGCGTATCGCCGATGGCGACTTGAACGCCCCCAGCGACCAGCCTTCGCAAAACGCCCCGCGCACCGACGAAATCGGCGCCCTCGAGGAGAGTTTTATCCGCATGCGCCAGCGGCTGAAGCAGTCAATCGAGGAGATCCAGGCCTGGAATCTGGAACTGGACGCCAGGGTGCAGGAACGCACCCTGGCCCTGCGCGCTTCCCAGCTCGAAGCCCAGGCTGCCCGGGATGACCTGCAGGCTGTGATTGACGCGCTGACCGACGAACTGATTGTGATCGGGGTGGAGGACCACCGCATCCAGCAGATGAACCGCATCGCCCGCGAGCGCTACCAGGACCTCCAGGTATCGAATGAAACCTGCTGTTACCAGCTCGGAGGCCAGGACGCGCACTGCCAGTCCTCGAACCACAAATGCCCCATTACCAAGATCCTGGCGACCGGGAAGTCGGCGAAGGCCACGCATATCACGGAAGGGGCTGAGCCGGGACGGCGCATCTACACCGATATTGTCGCCTCCCCCATGCGTGACGGGGATGGAAAGATCACCCGCATCGTAGAGCTCAGGCGCAACGTCACTGAAGAGATCAGCCTGAGAGAATCTCTGGTGCGCAGGAACCAGCAGCTGGCGATCCTGAATGCGGTGGCAAACACCGTGAACCAGTCGCTTAACCTGGAGGATATCCTGGGCCGAGCCCTGGATGAGATGCTGCGCCTGACCGAAATTGACATCGGGGCCATCTTCCTGCAGGAGGAGGCAGGCCCGGGCCTGAAGCTGATGGCCTACCGGGGGATGACGGAAGAATCCGCCCGGGGCGCAGCCCAGTTCGGCATGCTGGACAGCTCCTGCGGGGGGATTCTGGAGGCCAACCAGGTCTTGATTGTCCCCGACCTGTCCCGCCTGCACACCCGGCGGGCCAGAGCGCTGCAAAAAGAAAAACTGAGCACCCTGGTGCATGTGCCCCTCACCGCCAAAGGCTGCGTCCTGGGCAGCATGTGCGTGGGCACCCGGCATCTGCGCGAGTTCGGCGCCGAGGAGCAGGGTCTGCTGAACGCCATCGGCAGCCAGATCGCGGTGGCGATCGAAAACGCCCGCCTGTACGCCGAGGTTCAGCACAAGGAACACGTGCGCGGCGAGCTGCTGAAGAAGGCCATCAACGCGCAAGAGGAAGAGCGCAAACGGATCGCCCGCGAGCTGCACGACGACACCAGCCAGGCTTTGGCGGCGCTGCTGTTTGCCGCTGAAGAAGGGCTGGAGATGAAGGACCCGGTCGAGGTGAGCCGCAGGCTGGAGAGCATGCGCGACCTCAGCCAGCGCACCCTGGACGGCGTGCACAAAATCATTTTCGACCTGCGCCCCTCCATGCTCGATCATCTGGGGCTGGTACCTGCCCTGCGCTGGCTGGCCGAGAGCCGCCTGGAATCCAAAGGCATCCGGGTGAGCATCGAGGAGACTTCTCTGAGCCGGCGCCTCCCGGCAGAGATCGAAACCGCCATTTTCCGCATGGTCCAGGAGGCGATCAGCAACATCGCCCGCCATTCAGGCGCAAGAAATGCGAGTATTCTCTTTCGTTTCGACGAATACAACGCCGTGGTGACCGTGGAAGACGACGGCATCGGTTTCGATGTGGAAGACTGGAGCATCTTCCCCGATTCGGCGCGCGGCCTGGGGCTCTTGAGCATGCAGGAGCGCGTGGCGCTCCTGGGCGGCGACCTGGAAATCGATTCTAACCAGGGCTCCGGGACCCGGATCTTTATCCGCGTCCCCATTGCAGAGAGGAGATCCTTGTATGCCTGATATTCGTGTTCTCATTGTCGATGACCATGCCATCCTGCGCGACGGCATACGCTCACTGCTGGAACGCCAGGATGGGATCACGGTGGTCGGAGAGGCTGAAAACGGCCGCGAGGCCGTAGAAAAAGTTGGCCTGCTGCATCCGGACATCACCCTGATGGACGTCGCCATGCCGGAGATGAACGGGTTGGAAGCGACCCAAATCATCAAGGAGAAATATCCCGAGGTGAAGGTCCTGATCCTCACCCAACACGACAACCGCGAGTATATCCGCCCCCTGCTGATGGCAGGCGCCTCGGGCTACGTACTGAAACGCTCCGGCGGGCGCGAGGTGGTCTCCGCCATCCGCCAGGTTTACGAGCAGGGGGCGTTTCTCGAAGCGGGGGTGGCCCGCCACGTGCTGGATGAATACACGCAAACGGACGAGCCTTCTCCCCAGGATATTCCCAGCCTGACCAGCCGCGAGCGCGAGGTGTTGATGCTGGTGGTCGAGGGCAAGAGCAATAAAGAGACCGCCCGCATCCTGTGCATCAGCCCCAAAACAGTATCCGTCCACCGCACGAATATTATGACCAAACTGAACGTGCATAACAGCGTTGAACTGATCCGCTACGTATCGAAACACAGCTACCTGCTGGGGCTGTGAGGCAAGCCACAATCGAGGAGTCAATTATGGCAACAAAACTGGATATTGATTTTGTTTTAATTCCCGCCGGTGAATTCTTGATGGGCAGCGACCGGAGGACAGACCGGCTGTCTGAGCCGGAGGAGCGTCCGTGCCACCGGTTGATCGTCTCGGACTACTACATCTCCCGCTACCCGGTCACGAACGCCCAGTACCGCCTTTTTGTGGAGGCCGAAGGCCACCGCCCGCCCCTGTACTGGCCCGACGGGCAGTTCCCAGAGGACAAAGCGGACCACCCCGTGGTGGGCGTGTCGTTTTTGGACGCGCTGCAGTTCTGCCAGTGGGCGGCGAAAGAGACCGGCCTTCCCATCCGCCTGCCCACCGAACCCGAATGGGAGAAGGCGGCGCGCGGCCCAGACGGGCGCTGCTATCCCTGGGGGGACCAGTGGGAGCCGGGTCGCTGCAACAACCGTGAGGAGAAGCTCTCCGGCACAACCCCGGTGGGCAGCTTTTCACCCGCCGGAGACAGCCCGTACGGTGTGGCGGAGATGGGCGGCAACGTCCAGGAATGGATCCTGTCGCTCTACAAGCCCTATCCCTACGACCCGGAAGACGGGAGAGAGGTCCTGCTGAACAACGAGGAAGCCCAGGGGTTGATGCCCTTCATGCACGAGACCGGCTGCACCTCCGTGCCCCAGTCCCTGGAGGCTGCGCTGGACAAATCCATGCTGCGGGGCGGCTCCTGGCGTGAGATCCACAACCAGAGCCGCTGCACCTACCGCAGCTGGGCCGCCCCCATGCACCGCAGCGACGACACCGGTTTTCGCTGCTGCTACGAATAATTCCGCAGGGTAGGGTGGCATATCGCTCCTGCCGGCAAGATGGAACAGCCTCCATCCCCCCGCCCAATACTTGAGAACCAAAAATTCGGCGTATAGCGCCGAATTTTTGGTTCTCAAGCAGGTTTTCCTCCCTCAAGCGGGGGAGTGAAATGCAGGCGTCAAAGTAAGCTGGCGAGCCCCATGGCAATCGCCGCCATGAGGAAGGCGAGTGCGCCCACGCCGTGCATAAAGAGCACGGTGAGGATGACATTGCGCTGGTCGGGGCGCAGGTTCAGAAAATAACGGTCCAGGAACCATTTGATCAGCCGGTCCAGGCCCCGCTCTTTGAGCTCGACATAGCGCTTCAGATTCTGGAGCCAGCGGCGGATCACGTCCCGGACGTTCTGGTTGAACGCCTCTTCATCCCCGTCTTCCACCAGATACTCTTCTTCGTAGGTCAGCCGGGTCCCGCGCGGTGTGTCCTGCACGGTCCAGGTGACCAGCGTATCGCGTGCGACCTGCAGCCGGTAGGTGAACCTGCGCCCCGGCAGCAGGCCGGTCACGACCGTGTCGTAATCCGGGTGCTCTCCCTTGGGGAAGTGCACCTGATAGCGGCTGCCCTCCACCGGGTAGTCGGCTGTCTTTTTCTCCACGCGGGTCACGCCCCACAGGGGACTCAACTGCATACGGCGCTGGACGTCCAGAACCAGGTCAAACACCTTCGGACGCGGCGCGTTAATATCCACCCATTCGACAATTTTCGCTCTTTCCATTCCACCCTGCTTTCCAGGCAACTTTGCCTCTGCTTCTATTGTACCGCTTTTCGCGAGCGTTATTCGTTGCAGACCGCCCTTAAACAAAAAAACAGCGGCTCACACTGAACAGACCGCGCAAGCCGCCCGGGAATTTCGGGGAAAATCATTCAGGGGTTAAGATTGGATAGCAGGCCAATGCGCTCAGTCTTCAGGCTGCAGCCCAAAAATCTCGCGCAGCAGGGCCTGTTTCTCGCAGGGCGACAGCCCCTCCTGGTTTTGGTGCAGAAATTGGATGGGGTCGTGAAGAAGCTGCTTGACCATGGCCCGCCCCATGACCTCCAGGGCCTGCCGCTGTTCAGATGTGAGGTCGCCCAGACGCTTCACGGTCTGCTCTACCTGGCTGCGGAAAATTTCCTGCGCCTTCTCCTGCATGGCCCGGATCAGCGGCGCGCTGGAACGGCAGTCCAGCCACTTTGTGAAGCCGTCCAGCTCCTCGGCCACGACGGCCCCGGCTGCCTCCCGGGCGGCTGCTGCCAGGGGGTAGCGCCGCTGTGCCAGCTCCTCCAGATCGTCCAGGTATACCAGAACCACCCCCGGAATAGCAGCCACTGCCGGGTCTACGTCCCTGGGGACGGCCAGGTCCACGATGAGCACCGGACGCCCCGCACGGGCCGCCGCCGCTGCGCTTACCTGGCCGGGATGCAGCACAAAATGAGGCGCGCCGGTGGAGCAGATGACAATGTCGGCCTCAGCCAGGCTCTGCTGCAGGGCGTCGAAATGGACCGCCTGGGCGCAGCTCTCACCCAGGTTCTCAGCCAGGCGCTGGGCGCGCTCGTAGGTGCGGTTGGCAACCAGGACACAGCGCAGCCCTGCGCGCACCAGGGCATGGGCCGAGGCCGAGCTGATCTTGCCCGCGCCAATGAGCAGCGCCCGGCGCTCGTCCAGCAGGCCCAGACGCTCCTGGGCCAGGTCAACCACTACCGAGGCGGTGGACAGACCCGCCCGCCCGATCTCCGTCTCCGTACGCGCCCGCTTCCCTGCCCGCGCCGCGGCGCGGAAAAGCGCCTCCAGGACCGGCCCGGCCGACCCGGCTGCATGCGCCAGCTCGCCGGCAGCTTTTACCTGCCCCAGAATCTCATTCTCGCCGGCAAACAAAGATTCCAGCCCGGCGGAAACGCGCAGCAGGTGGCAGGCAGCCTCTTCCCCGTGCAGGCAGTAGAGCAGGCTTTCGAGCTCCCCGGGGGCCATGCGCGCCCAGCGGGCCAGGAAGCGGCGCAAGCCGGCCGCGGCCGAGGCGGGGTCCGCGGCGCGGATATAGACCTCGCTGCGGTTGCAGGTGGAAAGGATGGCGGCCTCATCGCCGGGACCCAGGAAGGCCTCCACCTCGGGCAGGCTTTCGCGCCCGGAGAAGGCTCTGAGCAGGGCGGGCGTGCGCTCAGGGCTGAAGGAAAGGCGCTCGCGCACCTCCACCCCGGCTACCCGGTGATTGAGACCGGTCAAGAAAAGGCCGTCCATGTCAGGCGCTTCCCCCGGCGGCGAACTCCCGGGCCCGGGCTGCGAAAGCCGCGGCCCAGCCCGGCGCAGCGGCGGCGTGCAGGTGCGTGTACGCCGCCAGCACATTCTTATAAACCAGCCCATCTCGCCCGGAGCCAATGCCTTTCCCTCTGGAGAGGCGATAGGCAGTGTCAAAACCGTCCATCCCGGACACCAACCGGGAATGATGAAACTCGTGCCCGCGCAGCCGGCTCCCAGGCTCAAAAAACGGGTTGGGGCCGGTCACCTCAGCCGCCACGTAACCGTGGCCCTGGGGCCGGGCGCTCATCTCGATGCGGTGCGGGAAGACCCCCGCCATCTCCGCTTCACGGCCGTCCCAGGCCAGGCGCCCGGACAGGTACATCAGCCCCCCGCACTCGGCGTAGACCGGCATCCCCGCCTCCGCCGCCTCGCGCACGGCTTTTCTCAAGGAGATATTCGCCGAAAGCTCTGCCATAAACATTTCGGGGAAGCCGCCGCCGATGAACAGCCCCGCCACACCAGGCAGGATCGGGTCGTTCAGGCTGTCAATTTCTACCAGGCTGCAGCCGGCCTCTTCCAGGGCTTCCAGATTCTCCGGATAATAAAACGAGAAAGCCCGGTCGCGGAACAGGCCGATCTTCACCCGGGGACCGTCCGGCTCAAGGCCCTGAGACCGCCCGCCAGCGCCCGGCCCGCCCAGCTGTGGGGCAGAGGCGGCAAGCTGAAGCAGCCCGTCCAGGTCCACATACTTTTCGGCCGCCTGCCGGCAGGCTTCCAGCACCCTCGCTGCCTGGCCCTGCTCGCCCTGCGGGACCAGCCCCAGGTGGCGGTCCGGGATCTCTAGAGCCGCCTCACGGGGGATGGCGCCCAATACCGGGATGCGGCAGTAAGTTTCGATCGCCTGCCGCAGCCGGGCCTCGTGCTTGCCGTGGGCTACGTGGTTCAGAATCACACCCGCAACCGGGGTCTCCGGCTCGAAAGTCTGGTAGCCGTGCACCATGGCGGCTGCGCTGCGGGTCATGCGCGCCGAGTTCAGCACCAGCACCACCGGCGCGGCCAGGGAGCGGGCGACCGCCGCGGTGCTGCCCTCGCCGCCGTCCTCCCCATCCTGCGCAAGGCTGCTGTCGTACAGCCCGTGGTTGCCCTCGATCAGGGAGAGGTCCGCCCCCCGGGCGCCTTTCAGGAAGGCCGCCTGCATGGCTTCAGTACCCTGGATAAAAAACGGGTCCAGCGAACGGCAGGGCCGGCCCGCGGCTGCACTCAACCAGGAGGGGTCGATAAAATCCGGTCCCTTTTTAAACGCCTGCACGGCCTGACCGCGCGCGTGCAGCGCGGCAGCCAGGCCGAGGGTCACTGTCGTCTTTCCGCTTCTACCCTGGGGCGCGGAAACGACCAGGCGAGGGTGTGTGTCCGCGGTCCCGCTCACTTACAGCTCGGTTACCGTGACGGCCCCCTCTTCGCAAGCGCTCTCGCAGGACAGGCACCCGATGCAGTCATCCGGGCTGCCGGTGAAGAGGGCATACTGCTTTCCATCCTCTTCGGTCATGGTAATCATCTCGTTCGGGCAGTTTTCCACACAGTCGCCACAGGCTTTGCACTTATCAATATCAATCGTTACGATGTACATGCGTTATCTCCAGAGTTAGAAGGTCAATACCAGATCGGCCTCAAGGCCGCGGGTGATCAGATAGTTCGGCCCGACCAGGCCGTCCACTTCCTCGATCAGGTCGTCGGGGGTCATTTCGTTCAATTTCATGGCCGCATCGCAGGGGTGGAAGACCACCCCGGACTGCAGGGCATCGTCCAGAAACCGGCGCATCGAGCGCCCGCCTTCTTTCGCGCAGACCTCTTCCGCCACCCCCTGCTTGAGGAGCAGGGCGCTCTGTAGAATAAAACAGATCTCCACCCTGGCCCCCAGGCGCGCGGCGCGCGTGGCGAAGAAGAACGGGGCCGAGCAGCGCTCCGGCGCCTCCGGGCCATGGGTGGCTACAATCAATACGTGCTTATCTTTCGCATCCATTACCGGTCCCAAACAATCGCAGCCGCGGTCAGCTCGCTCAGGTTCTGGATCTTCACCTTGAGCTTGTAGTGCCTGCGGATCTCATCCAGCTGGTCCAGGCAGTTGTGGCAGGAGGTGGCGACGATCTCCGCTCCTGTGGCCTGGATCTGGTCGGCTTTGGCCTTACCGGCGGCGATGCGATCCTTCGCAAATTCGGTCATGGACAGCATGCCACCACCGCCCCCGCAGCAGTAATTCTCCACGCCGTGGGGGTTCATCTCGGCAAAGTCCTGAACCACATGCCTTAAAACATATCGGGGTTCTTCAATAATACCACCCTGCCTCACCTGATTGCAGGGGTCGTGGTAGGTGACGCGCTTATCATTTATGGAAGGATCCAGCTTCAGGCGCCCGTCACGGATGTACTCGGCCTGGAGTTCCACGAAACTCTTGACCGGGAACGGGTAGCTGTGGCCGACCCAGTTCTCGGCTTCGTAGCGCTGAGAGCGGAAGCCGTGCCCGCACTCTGCCATCACCAGCATATCCACACCCAGATTATTGGCTGCCTTCTCCAAATTGGCCGCAATCACCTGGCCTGAAGCGTCATCCCCGTTGAACAGGGCGTAGTTGGTGGCATCCCAACTCTCGGTGCTCAGGGTCCAATCTGCTCCCGCGGCGTTGAAAATCTTCGCTGCCGCCTGGATCAGGTAGGGGAAGTACTTCACCTCACGGGGGTTGAAGGTGTAGAGCAGGTTGGCGTGTTTCTTGTTAATCGGGATGGTGACCGACGGGTCGTCCAGCTCGGCCTGCAGCTCCTCTTCCATCCACTGCACGGTCTCGACATAATCCTCTTCGCTCACCCCCATATTGTTGCCGCTCTCCAGGTGCACGTCAACGGTCGCCTTAAGGCCTTCAGGGGTCATATCCATCGCGGTCAGCATGGCGCGGGCAGTGCGCATGATGAGGCGGGTGTCCACCCCCATCGGGCAGTTGATCACGCAGCGCCCGCACATGGTGCAGGTCCCGAATGCGGCGTACATCAGCTCCAGAAGGGTCTCCTGGTTCAGGTCCGCCGCGCCGGTCCAGCCCGGCGCAACCCGGCTGAGGGCTTCGATCTGCGGGCGCACCAGCTTGCGCAGCTTTTCCGCCCGGTAGGCGGGTACATGCTCAGGCTTCGGGTTCGAGACATAATAATGGCACGAATCCGCGCACAGGCCGCAGCGCACGCAGGCCTGCAGAGAGGCCAGGAGCTGGCGGTTCAGGCGCTTGGAGAACACCTCCATCGCAAGGGCGGCTTTCTCCTCGGTCAGCACAAAACGTTCAGCGGTAAATTTATCGTCTGCCATCTCTCGCTCCGCTCCCTTACTCGGCGTATTTGCTCTTCGGCTGCCCGATCACGCCCCGGTGTCCGAAACCCTTACCGAAGAAGAATTTTGAATAAAAGAAATAAGCGCAGTGCCGGATCTTGCTGAGCGGCACGTAAAGCGTCAGAAATGCGCTGACCAGATAGAAAACCGGCAGAAAGCCGGGAAATGCCAGGGCCAGACCTGCACAGCCGGCGAACAGGGAGGTGAGGAAGACGGAGAAGTAATCGTCGGGCAGGCTGATTGCACGCTCGTTCGGCCCTGCCAGGCGGATGAAAATCCCGGCAAAACCGGCGATAGAGCCGACGCCGGCGATCACCACCCCTGCCCAACGCAGGAAGTCCGGCAGCCGGTCTGCCCAAGGGCTGGCGAACAGGATGCCAAAGCCAGCAAAGACCCCCACGTGAAAGACGATGCCCCGGATGTAAGCCACCCAGTGCATGCGGGTGCTCTCTTTTTCCCAGGGGGCCATCCCCAGGGTGAAGGCGTAGAGAATACCCTGTCCCTCACGCCCCTGCGCCCGGGAAAGGTCGCGCTTGAAAGGGCGGTCCAAAATGCTTTTAATCTGAAACAGAATGCCGAGCGCTCCCAGAGCGAACGCGACCACGGCTATCATCCGGGTAATACTGACGATGTCCATTCAACCTCCTGATGAATTCACCACTTACCTGACCGGTTCATGGCCAGGGAGGGCGCGATTTTGCTGCGATACGGCAGCGCCATCCCCTATCTCCTCAAGCTTCCGGGGAGCTTATTTCACCGATATCCTCTCTGCGGCCTCATAGGCCTGTAAAAACGCGGCCTCGGCCCAATCCGGCTCCTGC